>CAYOGW010000091.1:8067-11183 GCA_964403635.1 uncultured Anaerolineaceae bacterium
TGTCTTTCGAAAATCTTGCACACGGCGCACAAACTCACGCGCCAAACCCTCAGCTACCAACTCAGGCGTTAGTTCAGTGACAAGAGCAGCAACATACGCATCTTCTTCGGCTACTGCGAAACCTTCTTTGGCAAGCGCTTTTACCTCTACTTCATCATTTTGGATATCAAAATCTTCGCCATCCAGGCTCACCCGCAGCGTGCTTCCGCTTAAGAATGTTTCCGCTACCTTTTCAGCATCCACCGCCAAAATAGCCTTTGCCAAGGCAGGGAACTTGTTGCCATATTTTTGTCCGAGCTGTTTGGGTAGCGGCTTAACAGAATGAACCAAGGCTTCAGTGGAAGCATCTAACAGACGGACAGTTTTTACATTTAATTCATCGGCCAGCAATTCTGCAAAATCAGTCACGGCGCTGCGTTCGTCCACATTGCCAACCGAAAACGCGGCTTCGGCAAGGGGTTGGCGAACTTTGCGATTCGCTTTCGAGCGCGCCGCATGACCTAGCGATGCCAAGCGCATGACAACTGCCATATCTTTATTTAATTTCTCGTCAACAAAAGCTGAATCGACAGCGGGCCACTGAGCCAAATGCACCGATTCTGGCGCGGTGGAATCAAACGAACGCACCAAATTCTGATACAGCTCATCCGCGAGGAAGGGCATGGCGGGTGCTAACAGCTTAGCAATCGTCACTAAAGCGGTATGCAGTGTGGCGTAGGCCGCCTGTTTGTCACTATCCGATTCAGACTTCCAAAAACGGCGACGAGAACGTCGCAAATACCAAGTGGATAGCACCTCTACAAATTTTTCAATCGGGCGGGTAGCCGAAGTCACATCGTAGGCTTCATAAGCCGCCGTGACCTCTTTAACTAAGGTATTTAATTCTGAAAGCAGCCACAAATCAACCGTTGAATAGGCTGGTATTTTCTCTGCATCGGGCTGCCAATTATCCAAGCTAGCATAGGTAACAAAGAAGGAATAGACGTTCCAAAGCGTTAGTGTAAAACTGCGCAAAACATCACCGACCAAATCGGTAGAGAAGCGGCGTTCGTTACCAGGCGGGGTAGCGGTGTAAAGATACCAACGGAAGGCATCGGCGCCGTGCACATTCAGCACATCCCAGGGGTTAACAATGTTGCCCTTGGACTTCGACATCTTCTCGCCTTCGCCGTCTAAAATTAATCCCAAACATATCACGTTCTTATACGCCACACTGTCAGAGAGCATGGTGCTGATGGCATGCAAAGAATAAAACCAGCCGCGAGTTTGGTCTACCGCTTCGCAGATGTAATCAGCTGGGAATTGCTTTTCAAAGAGTTCTTTGTTTTCAAACGGATAATGTAACTGGGCGTAAGGCATCGAACCCGAATCGAACCACACATCAATTAAAGCGCTGACGCGCGACATCTTCTCGCCACATTCTTGACATGGAAAATGGACATTGTCCACATGCGGGCGGTGCATGTCTAAATCAGTTAAATCTCGCCCAGTTAATTGGCTTAATTCCGCAACTGAACCAATGCAATGCTGATGCTTGCAAGAAACACACTCCCAAACTGGCAAGGGTGTACCCCAATAACGTTCGCGGCTTAACGCCCAGTCGATGTTATTTTCTAACCAGTTACCAAAGCGACCATCTTTTACATGGCTGGGAGTCCAGTTAATGGTTTGATTCAAATCAACCAATCGCTGTTTAACTTGGCTCGTACGAATATACCAAGCGTCTCGGGCGTAATATAAAAGCGGAGTCTTACAACGCCAACAGAATGGATATGTATGAGTATAAGTTTCAGCGCGGAACAATAAACCACGATTCTGTAAATCTTGCGTAATCATTGGGTCGGCATCTTTTACAAATACACCACGCCAAGGGGTAATATCGTCCATAAAAGTGCCATCTGGTGCCACTGTCATCAAAATTGGCAAATCTGCATCCAGCGCTACTTTCATATCATCCGCGCCAAAAGCGGGGGCAATATGAACCAAACCAGTGCCATCTTCGGTGGTTACAAAATCTCCCATCACCACAAAGTGAGCCGCTTTATCGGTGGGCATAAAGGTAAACAAAGGTTTATATTTAACGCCTTTTAATTTTTTCCCTTTAAAAGTTTCCAGCACTTTTACTTCTTCGCCACGGAATACTTTTTCTAACAAAGCTTCAGCGAGGATTAATGTTTCGCTGCCACCTTCAACCAGAGACCGTTCTACTTTAACATAATCAACTTCGGCGCCAGCCGCCACAGCCACATTGGCTGGTAAAGTCCACGGAGTCGTCGTCCAAACTAGCAATGAAGTGCCTGCTTCATCCATCAATGGCATGCGCACAAAGACAGAAGGGTCTACCGCTTCATCATAACCCAGCGCCACTTCATGGTCAGAAAGCGGCGTGCCGCAGCGGGGACAATAAGGCACAACCTTAAAACCCTGATAGAGCAGGTCTTTCTCCCATAATTGGCTCAAAATCCACCAAACTGATTCAATATAATCGTTGGTAAACGTCACATAAGCCGATTTTAAATCGACCCAAAAGGCGATGCGGTCCGTCAGGCGTTCCCAATCTTGAATGTAATCAAAAGCCGATTTGCGGCACTCTTCATTAAATTTGGCAATGCCATAGGCTTCAATTTGCTGCTTATTGGTAAAGCCATGCTTCTTCTCTACTTCAATTTCAACCGGCAAGCCGTGCGTATCCCAGCCGCCACGCCGAGAGACGTGATAACCACGCATAATTTTGTAGCGTGGAAACATGTCCTTAAACGCGCGCGCCAAAACATGATGCACCCCCGGCTTACCGTTAGCGGTTGGCGGTCCTTCATAAAACACATATTCTGGTCCACCCTTGCGGGTTTCCAGTGTTTTTTCAAAAATCTTTTCGCGCTTCCAAAATTTTAAAACTTCATCTTCCAGCGCGGTTACATCTAACTTCGAAGAAACTGGTTTAAACGACATGCTCACCTCACAAATTAATTAAAAAACTCCCATCCACTTTGGGACGGGAGTTAAAACTCTCGCGGTACCACCCAGATTCCTGCATACGCAGGCACTTATCAGAGACCAACATCTCTGTGTTCGATAACGGTGAACCACCGGTTTTCTTACTTGCCGAAGCGTTCAGA
>CAYOGW010000092.1:0-9296 GCA_964403635.1 uncultured Anaerolineaceae bacterium
ATTTGCTGCCGGGTATTGGACCAACCACCGCAGAAGAAATTATTAAATATCGAACTGAGATAGGTTCGTTTGAAAGAATAGAAGACTTGCTCAAAATCCCAGGGATTGGCCCTTCGGTGTTTGAAGACATTCGATTATTAATCACAGTAGAATAAAATGCGAAAAATAGCGAGTGTTTTTTTGTGTTTGTTTTTATTAAGCTGCGCTACAGCAACTCCGCAAGAAGAACAAAACCCCATGCTAATAACCATTACGGTTGATTCCCTTCGCTTTGATTCGAAATATTTAACCAATACACCTCGCAAAGTAGATGTGTTCTTGCCGCCTAATTATGAAACTTCCAATCAGCGTTATCCGGTTGTCTATGCACAAGACGGGCAAGATATGACCGCTGTGCATTTAAAAGAAACCTTAGAGACCCTATACCAACAAAATTTAATTAAACCGATGATTGTGGTTGCCATTCACGCCAGCGGAGAAAGGCTGAGTGAATATGGCACGGCGGGCATTCCAGATTATCAGTTTCGGGGTAACCGGGCAGATGCTTATACCAGTATGTTGCTAGAAGAAATCATGCCGGAGATTAATCGCAAGTACCGAACTTTAACCGAGCCAGAAAACACAGCCGTGATGGGTTGGTCTTTGGGCGGGTTAATGGCTTTTGACTTGGCTTGGAATCACCCGGATACTTTTGGAATGGTCGGCGCTTTTTCTGGCTCTTTTTGGTGGCATACCGATAATGAAAATTTGCAAACCGTTTTAAACTCACGCATTGTTCATGAGATGGTTCGTAGTGGGAAAAAGCAAGACGGGTTGAAATTTTGGTTTGAAACAGGCTTTTTAGACGAAGAAGATGACCGAGATTCGGACGGAGTAATTGACATGGTGCAGGACACCCGAGAACTGGTCGCCGTACTACAAGCCCTTGGTTATTCTGATGAAGACATCCGTTTAATTGAGCTGCCAACCGGCAGGCATAACCCCAGCACATGGGCAGAAGCGCTACCCGATTTTTTAATATGGGCATTTCCGCTTAAATAAAAAACGGCCATTTGGCCGCTTTTTATTTAATTAAGTGCTTGTTCTAAATCTGCCAAAATATCGTCAAATTCTTCAATGCCCGCTGAAAAGCGCACCAAGCCATCGGGGATGCCGATTTTTAAACGTTCATCTGTTGTCAGCGCGCGGTGAGATGCGGTAGCGGGATGAAGCACTAAGCTGTATACATCTCCGAGGGTGGTGGCAGCCTGGCAGAGTTGTAGCCGCTCCATAAAACGGAAGGCAGCCGCTTTATCAGCCTGTTTAATTTCAAACGATAACACTCCGCCAAAGCCTTTATCTTCAAAAAGTTGTTTGGCAAGATTATGATCGGGATGATTAATTAAACCTGGATAGTTTACTTTGGCGATTTTTGGATGTTTTTCTAGCCAGTTGGCTACTTTTTGAGCGTTTTCAAATTGCTGCTTTACCCGCAGTGGTAAAGTTTTTAAGCCTCGCAAAGCCAGCCACGCTTCAAAGGGTCCTAAATTAGAGCCGATTAATTTGTTGAGTTCGTAAAGTTTCTTTTTGTTTTCGGTGGATGTAACGGTTATGCCTGCCAGAACATCACCATGCCCTGAGAGATATTTGGTAGCGCTGTGGATGGCGTAATCCGCGCCGTGTTCGAGCGGATTAATTAAATAGGGGGTGGCGAAGGTGTTATCGACCAGCAGGCTGGTGTTGTGCTTTTTGGCAATTTTTGCTAATTCTGGCAGGTTCGCCACTTTGAGCAGGGGGTTCGAGATGGTTTCAACTATGAGCGCTTTGGTGGGTGTTTTTTGCAAGGCGCTTTCTACAGAAGATAAATCGCTGCAGTTTACAAACTGGCTGGTAACTCCAAGTGTTGAAAATAAATTTTTAAGCAAGCTATAAGTGGCACCGTAGATGTCGGTTGCGGCGACAACATGTGCGCCGTTGGTGGCACCGGCGGCGATTAAGGCGGCGTAAATGGCTGCCATTCCGCTGGGGTAGGCTTGGGCGGCTGAGCCGTTTTCTAGGCTGGCTACGGCTTGTTCGAAAGCGTGTACAGTGGGGCTGGCGTAGCGCGGGTAGATGAAGCCTTCTTTTTGGCTGCCGAGCACCGCGTCTGTATCATCCATGCTTTCGTAGGTGTAGCCAACGCTGGGGTAAATGGGGCTGGCTACGGGAGAGTAATCCGGTTTTGGTTGGTGTTCTCCGGCGTGCAAGGCGCGGGTGCTAAAGGCTGAGCGGGGGTTTGGTTTTTTCATATTTTTATTATCCAAGGTTAGTTGGAGCGAAATTGATAAGGAATTTCAGGTGTATCGTGTGGTAATCGAAAGTGATCTGGGCCTTCATATTGATAGGCATGGTCTACAACGTTAATTAACATACTTACAGAACTGGAAATGTTTTCTATTCCATGCCAAACAGCAGGCGGCACAATGACCATAGCGGGTCGTTCTGTTCCAAAGCGGAATTCATTAATTAATCCATAGGTAGATGAGTCTTTGCGGCTATCGTACAGCACGATTTTCATGCGGCCAAAATTAATAAATAATCGGTCTGTGGTAATGGCGTGCGCATGCCAAGCAGAAAAACCGTTTGGTTCAAGGACAGACTGGAAAACTTGATCGACGCCAAAATTATCTAACCCCCAATCTATTCGAAAGATTTCAGTTAAATATCCATATCCTGTGGGTACATTTTTGATTTCTTTAACAACAACACCATTAATTAAATTTTGCAGTGGATCCCAGTCGTGGGTAATCCCTTGTTTATCTTGTTTCATGCCTGAAAGGTGCCACTTTTTTTGATCGGTCATTTCTTCACGCTTTCTCCGGCAACCCGCGATATTTGCGTAATTGCTTAATTAAATTTCCTCGTTTGCCAAACTTGAAAAAACCTGTAATACTTAACGGGCTGATGCCAAATTTAATAAGTAGTTTGTAAAAAAGCCAATTAAATAAACCAAATAAAATCTCGTTGATTGGGGGTTTAAGGATGGATTGGGTGTATTTGTTTTGTTGATAGATGGCAGTATTTTCATATATTGTTCTGTGGAAATTTGCTGTTTCAGTAATTAATTTGCCATAATATTCATTTTCGTAATCCTTTTCTCCAAGATAGGAGTTCTTTCTACTTCCTGAAGGGACACTTAATAAACCAATTTTTGGATGAAAAAGTAGCTTCTTTTTTGCTTTGTAAAAGCGGAATAATAATTCTTGGGATGGTGTGTAGTGGCATTCGTTCGAAAATTTCCACCCACCGACGTCCTCGATAAGCTCTCTCTTAAATAACCAAGAAGATGGATGTACAAAAAGATATGGGTGATAGGTTTTATCAGGTGGCAGACGGTACATATCTATTTTTAACCGGCCGGAATTAATTTCATCGGCGGTCATCGGTTTGGCTGTTGCCATGGCTGAAAAAACAAGGTCTGCTTGGGTACTGTGTAAAAAATCAAAACTATTGGCTAAATGTTCAGGAAAATATAAATCATCTTGATGAAGGTAGGCAATATATTCGGCGCTGGCCATTTCAAAGCCAACATTGTTGGGTCCGCTTTGTTCACCAAAATTCTGCTCAAGGTTTTTAAAAATGATGCGCGGGTCGTTAAAACCCTTAACCACTTCTTCGGTATGGTCGGTGCAGGCATCGCCGATGATAATTAATTCCCAGTCTTGTAACGTGGAGTTAATCACACTGGCGATGCTGTAGCGAAGTACATTTGCGCGGTTGTATGTGGCAGTGATTATTGAAACGCTAGGCATTTTATGTTGAAAGGATTTGCCGCGCGATGACCAGCCGATTAATTTCACTGGTGCCTTCGCCAATGGTCATTAATCGCGCGTCGCGGTAAATTAATTCGACAGGATATTCGCGGCTGTAGCCGTATCCGCCATGTACCTGAATCGCATTGCGGGCGGTTTTTTCTGCCATTTCGGTAGCAAACAGTTTCGCCATGGCCGCTTCTTTGCTGTAAGGTTTGTTATTTTGTTTCAACCAAGCGGCACGGTAAACCATAAAGCGCGCGGCATCTAGTTCGGTTGCCATATCCGCCAGCATAAATTGGATGGCTTGATGTTCGGCGATTGGCTTGCCGAAGGTTTTCCGTTGCTGGGCATAGGCTAGGGCGGATTCAAATGCGGCACGGGCTAAGCCCAAAGCGAGTGCCCCAATAGAGATGCGGCCACCATCCAAAGTAGCGAGGGTTTGCTGTAAGCCGCGGTTTTCTTGACCGATTAAATTACCAGCAGGTACACGCACATTTTCATAGGTTAAGGCGTGGGTGGGGGAGCCCATTAATCCCATCTTTTTTTCAGCAGAATGGATGGTTAAGCCGGACGAGCTTGTTGGAACCAAAATCATACTTAATGCGCTGGAGCCGCCTTCTGGGTTGGTTCGGCAGAGGGTAATGATATATTCAGCTATCGATGCGTTTGTGCACCACATTTTTGAACCATTAATGACCCATTCGTCGCCTACTTTTTCCGCTTTGGTGCGCACGCCGCCTTGCAAGTCTGAACCAGCGCCTGATTCGGTTAAGGCAAGTGCGCCTAATTTATTTTTTCCGCTGGCTACCAGTGGCAGCCAGTTTTTCTTTAATTCTTCGGAGCCAAATTCTGTAACGGGAGCGCTGCCCAGCCCATTGTGAGCGGCAAATGCCAAAGCGGTGGAGCCGCAACCCCAGCCAATCTCTTCGATGGCAATGGCCGCGTTGATGGCATCTACGCCCGCGCCGCCATATTCTTCAGGAATGCTTAATCCAAGCAAGCCTAGCGGACCGCCTTTTTTAACGGCCTCCCAGTTAAAAGTGTGATTTTCATCTACTTCTCTGGCTTTGGGTTTTACTTCTTTACTTACAAAATCATGCACGGCTTTTTGCCACATGCGTTGTTCTTCGGTAAGTTCAAAATTCATTCACTTCTCCTTAATTTTAGTTAATCTCATTATAACGAAAATAAAAAAGCCCCGTAGGGCTTTGCTTTAATTAAGGGGCGAGCAATCTTTTAATGTTATTGCCAAGGCTGCCATACCAAGTGAGTGGTGATTTTTTGGGGAAAACGATGTCGTTTTCGCTGCTGGAGTAAACGATTAATTCAGCGTAGCCAGCCACTTGGTTTTCCTCTTGCGGCTGGGGCTTGTTTTCGTAAATGCGATTTTTAAGCGCGTCTGAAATTTGGCTGGTCATAATTAAAAACATGCCGTAAATGTTAATGCCTAATTCTTCGTGCGCTTCTTTAACATATTTTTTAAATTCTTTTTCATAGTAAAGATAGAGTTCTTCGGTTAGGTCTTCTTTTTCTAAAATTAATACTCGGTAATAATCAGTGCCGTTTTCATCGGTATCATCTTTTTGATAAGCGAGTTTAAACCGTATTTCGCCATATCGTTCACCGCGCATTTCTACATAATTTTCAGCTTGAAGGCGTTTAATGGCTTCGGTTAAATAGGGTGTTAAACCTGTGGGAGACGCAGCGGCTTCGGTTGTGGAAGTTGGTTGAGGGGGTTTGAATCCGCTTTTTTGCAGGCGATCTTCTAGGGCTGAAATTAAACTGGAAAAATTGGAGTTTTCGTGCATCTCAGCGGTGAGGGTGTTCATATCCTTAAGGAAGAAAGTTAAGTTAGAAATGTTGTCTCGAATCTCGTCGTAACTGTCTATTTCTTCTCGCATGCCTTGCAAATTAGCAGAACTGACCGATTTCATGGCTTCGTCAAGTTCTTTTAATTTGTCTTCCCAATGTTTGATGTAGGCAATTCTCTGAACAGGGTTGTAAATATCGGCATCACCTAAAACAATGGGGAAGATACGGTCATAGAAATCTTTATTTTTGGCAATTTCGACCAGTTCGAACATGCAATTGGGGGATTTTAAGTATTTGTCGCTAATGACGACGATAACGGCATGCCCCCGTCCGATTTCTTGCATAAAGTCTCGAATCATGCCCTTAAAGCCAAGGTCACGTTTGTCACGGACGACTTCTATCCCTTTTGCTTTTAAGTCTGTATCGAGTTCGTTGACAATGCGTTCACTTTCGCCGCCCCAAGCATATGAAATATAAACTTGTTTATTTTCAGTGGTCATGAATTGCCGCCTTTAAGGATGAGATAGTTTATTTTAATTCAACTTGCGTCATTTGACTCGTCTGAAATTTCTTCGATTTCCCCGTTTAAATAATCTTCTAGCCAAGTTTCTGCCTCTGTAATTCGGTTGGATGGAACACACACTTCCATTTCTGCTAGTGGTCCAACTGCCATAGCATAACCAAAGCGCACAGCGCCTTCTTGAAATATATGGGTAGGGATTTCTTGTGCTTCGAGTGCGGCTTTAATCATTTCGGCTTCTAAGCGATTGGATACTTTAATTAAACAAACCCATTCCATATAATCTCCAGTTTTCTTATTTGCAGCGAAAACGCGCCAGTGACTGTTCGAGCAAAGCGCGTGCCATGCCTTCGTTGGGGGTATAAGCTTTCCAAGCAAAATCTCGGTCTCCACAGCGCCAAGCGGCTACCGCGCCATAAGGTAATAAATCCGCTGCGGTTGGCCCAATGGGTTGAAAAAACACATTTAAATCGCGTACTAAAATCACATCTTGGTTGCCCGCTGGAATATCTTTTTCTTCAAGAATATAGCGCATAACCGTAGCGTAATCAAATTCACCGCCCGCGCCTGTCCACACTACCTGAATAAATAGGTTGGCATTAAAAGCAAACAGAATGCCATACGCCCGTGTGCTGGGTGTGGCGGGATTGCGGATGGTGCTGGCATCTACAAAGTTCACCTCGGCGGGGTGACCGATGCAAAAGCTATATTCACAAAATAATCCGTCCAGCGATTCTGGTGTAGGCGGAATAGAAAAAGTAGGTGATGGGTAAGGCGTTTGGCTGGGGATGGCGTTCAGCGTGCCAACCACCGCCGCGGAGATGCGGGCATTGTCAGATGTTGTGTCAGGCTGCCCGCAAGCGGCTAGGACGGCTAAACTAACCAGTAGCAAAAGCAATAAAGTGATCGCAATTTTTTTCATTTATTAAAGTATAGCATGTTGGTTTATTTAATGAATGCACCGGGCAAGCCATTGGCTAAACGAGGGTTGCTATTAAAGTCTAAAGACACGTGGTTGGAAGTGTTACCGGCTGGTACATCTCCGAAACTTACGCTCATGTCCCAGTTAAAATCTGGAATTTCCACCGATGCCCAAGCCCAGCCATTTAACGGAGAAAAGTTGCCATTTTCTGGGTCTGTTAAATAAGGCTCAAATTGATTAATTGCATTCTCTGCCATTAATTGGTTGGCATTACAAGTGCTACTGCTCGGCTGACAGCCGTCTTCGCCTTCAATCCCGAGCGGCATATTAGCATCGCCATTCCAAATCACATTTCCTTTAATTAACAAATTATCGTCTGTCACCGCCAAAGGCAAACCACTTTCACTTGGGTTGCTTCGCGGGCCATAAATGGCAAAATGTTGATATTCCGAGCGAAAACCCGTTGGGTTGTATATTAAATTATTAAAAATATACACATTTTTGTTACCGATATTAATCGCGTTGGTGCCGTCATCTACCGCGGTGGTGCCCCAGCCGCCCGCCTGTAAATATTCTTGGCAGCGTTCTCGCCCTTCGTCGCCGGGCTGCCCGTCACACGAGCGTAAACCATAGACCACCTCAATGACATGCGAACGGCTGCCTACTTTATACAAGGTGTTATAGGCCAGCAAAATATTGTAGCCGCCATTCACACCTAAGCCCGCGCCTTCGGTATCATGGATGACATTGTTGATTACTTTAATGTCATACGCTTCATAATTGAGCCATGGGGCAGACATAAATTGAAAACCAGTGCCTTGCCCCGCTGTAAAACCGCCTGTGCCGCAATTAAAAATCTCGTTGTTTTGGATTATTAAATAAGCCGGGCCGCCTTTCGCGTAAGCACACCAGTCTTGTGCGTTGTGAATACGGTTTCCGGTAATCTCGCCAAATTGCACCGCCACAAAATCAATGGCATTGTCATAGGCGCCAGAAATTTCATTGTTAATTAAGGAGATATGCTGAGATTGGTTAATTTTGACGGTTTCTTGCGCGCCGTCTCTGCCATTTAAAATACTCTCTTTAATCGTAATGTGTTGGCATCTTTCACAATGAAACACGTCTCCGGCGGGTTCGGGGATAATTTGCAACCCTTGCAAGGTGAGATATTGCACTTCGAACATGTTGATTCCGCCTGTCAGCGTGACCGAGCCCAAGCCGTTTTCTGCCAAAATAGTGATGGGGCTGGCAGGCGTGCCTTGGCGGTACTCCCAATAATTGGGCATTTGCTCTGCTGAAAGCGCCCCCGGCAGAATGTGAATGGTATATCCGTTCATCAACGCTTGTTCTTGAGGAATTTTTTGCCAAGCCGCATCGAGAGTTTTAAGGCTGGTAGTGGGGGTTAATCCATCGTTTGAGTCACTTCCATTTTGCGGGTCTACCCACAGGTTAATTAATTCACTGTTGGCGGCGGGCAGGCTCTCAGGGGTGGCTTGGCTTTCGGTTGTAGATTCAGGCGGGGGGGAGCCAGCCTCTGTGTTTGGGATGTTGCAAGCGTTTAAAGCCAAGATTAAGCTGGTTAGGAGTATTTTCTGCAGGGTAGACATTGATCACCTTTTATAAAATTAAAAAAACAAGCCTGCACCAGTAGTGCAGGCTGTTTGGTGAATTTAAATAATTAAGCCACGGTTGGGACGCCCATATATAGAATGAGCCCGTAGATGAACATGAGGGTAGCAAAGATGGAAAATAAGACGCGCATGCGGCTTTCTTCTTTGAGTAATGACGCCCAGGCGGCGAAGGTTAAGCCGATTGCCATAATCATCATGACCAGTTGTAGTTGGTCGCCGCGCTCGTCCCATTGGGCGCCGATATTAAATAACCTGTCTGATTCGTCGAACATTTCGTTGGGGCCAGCGTACATGGCGGTGTAATACTCTTCAGAGAAGGGATATTCATCTCCGTTCATGGCTGCGATTAAGGGTTCTGAGAAGTTCTCGGCGTAGTAATTTGCAACATCTGGGTTGGATTCGTAATTAAGGTACCAAGTATCGAAGTAACTGTAGTCTTGAATGATGTCTTGGTTGGCGGTCAGGTATTCGGCGTTGGCATCAGTTAGGATTTGCATGGCTTGTACTTCAAATTTATTTTGCTCTGAATCAGACATCGCGCCTTGAAAATTGGCAACGGCTGTGCTAATGCTCAGCAGAGCAATTAAGCTGCCTAAGACGAGTTCGCTTGCAAAAAACCGTAATCGAGAGAAGAGAGC
>CAYOGW010000092.1:9396-10951 GCA_964403635.1 uncultured Anaerolineaceae bacterium
GGGGCGAAACCTGGTTTTAGTTGTACATAGCAGTAAATGGCTTGTCCTTTAATTTCGTGAGATAGACCAATGGCGGCTGATTCTGCAACGGCAGGGTGTGTGATGAGCGCGGATTCAATCTCAGCGGTGCCAAGGCGATGTCCAGAAACTTTGATGACATCATCTACGCGGCCAATAATCCAATAATAGCCGTCCTTATCACGGCGCGCACTGTCGCCAGTCATGTATTTGCCCGGGTATTTGCTCCAATATTGGCTTACGTATCTTTCGTCATCGCCAAAAATGGTTCGCAGCATGGAAGGCCAAGGGTTTTTGAGTACCAAATAGCCTTCTTCTCCATCCGCTACAGGTTTGCCTTCTTCATCTACAATTTCTGCCGCTTGACCAAAGAAGGGGCGTGTGCCAGAGCCGGGTTTAAGCGGTACGACAGGGGTAGGCGTTATCATGAATCCGCCGGTTTCGGTCTGCCACCAGGTATCCATAATGGGTAGTTTGTCTTTGCCAATCACGCGGTAGAACCACTTCCATGCTTCGGGATTAATTGGTTCACCCACGCTGCCAAGAATCCGCAGGGAAGATAAGTCGTGTTTGTTGGGCCACGCTTCGCCGAAGCGCATTAAGGCGCGAATAGCAGTGGGGGCGGTATAAAAAATGGTGATTCCGTAGCGTTCTATGAGCTGCCACCAGCGGTTGGGGTAGGGCCAGGTAGGTCCGCCTTCAAACATAAATACGGTTGCACCATTAATTAAGGGGCCATAGGTTAAGTAAGAGTGACCGGTGATCCAACCTGGGTCGGCTGTACACCAAAAGCGGTCTTCGTCTTTTAAGTCGAATACATATTTAAGGGTGGCGTAGGTACCAACCATGTATCCGCCGTGCGTGTGTAAAATGGCTTTTGGCTTGCCAGTAGAGCCGGATGTGTAGAGGATGAAGAGTGGGTCTTCTGCATCCATCACTTCCGTTTCGCATTTGCCTTTGGCAATGGGCATCGCACAAAGGTCATGGTACCAATGGTCACGATCTGCTTCCATGGCTACTTCTTGTCCGGTGCGCTTGACAACAATCACATTTTCTACAGAGGGGCATTGTTTCAGCGAATCATCTACAATCCGTTTTAAGTCTACCAATTTTCCATTTTGAAATGAGCCGTCACAAGTGATTACTAATTTGGTGCCGGAATCTGCAATTCGACCAGCCAGCGCATCTACACTAAAGCCGCCAAAAACAACAGAGTGAATGGCTCCAATTTTGGCACAAGCCAGCATTGCAAAGACGATTTCGGGTACGCGCCCCATATAAATGGTAACAATATCGCCTTTGCGGATACCCATTGATTTGATGATGTTTGCCATGCGTGTAACTTCACGGTTTAAAGCGTAATACGAAAAAGTTCGGTCGCTTTTGCCGTCTTCGGACTCCCAAATGAGAGCCAATTTATTTTTACGAAACGTATTTAAATGCCGGTCTACCGCGTTATGGGCGATGTTCACTTTTGCGTTGACGAACCATTTAAAAAACGGGGCGTTGCTGTCGTCTAATACTTTGGTCCATTTAG
>CAYOGW010000093.1:0-10940 GCA_964403635.1 uncultured Anaerolineaceae bacterium
GTTGGATGGTTTAATCAACGCGGTGTAAAACTTAAAACCGAAGCCGATGGGCGTATGTTCCCAATATCCGATTCATCTGAAACTATTATTGAGTGTTTACTCGGGCACGCCAAAAAACTAGGTATTAAAATTTTTACAAAAGTAACTGTTAAAAAAATACTTAAAACCCCCGAACAATTTGTTTTAGAGCTAGCCGATGGAGAAACCTTAACCACAAAATTGGTTTTATTAGCCAGTGGTGGAGACCGTAGTAGCCTTGCCATGGCAGCACGATTGGGTCATTCGGTTGAAGAACCCGTGCCTTCTCTTTTCACTTTTAATGTGGCAGATGCCCGAATTAAAGGGTTGCAAGGGATTAGCGTTGAAAATGTTGTATTAAAAATGCCAGACCTAAAGCTAGAAGCAAAAGGCCCGCTATTAATTACTCATTGGGGAATGAGCGGCCCGGCTGTGCTTAAACTCTCCGCTTGGGGAGCAAGAGAACTGCATGGAAGCAAATATAAAGCTCGTTTAACGGTTAACTGGCTGGCGGGGGAGTCTGCTAGTGATGCTTTACAAATGCTAGAAACCCTTCGCCAGAAACATCCCCGGCAACGGGCGTTTACCTCCAGCCCCGATTCTCGCATTCCATTAAGGTTATGGCTGCAATTGGCAGAAGCGGCGGGTGTGCAGGCGCAAAATAATTGGGCTGATCTTTCTAAAGTGACGATGAACCGCTTGGTTGAAGAACTGACCCAAGGAGAATTTTGGGTGAGCGGTAAAGGGCAATTTAAAGACGAATTTGTGACTTGCGGCGGGGTAGCGTTAAGTGAAATAGATTTTAAAACCATGCAAAGCCGCAAAACTACCGGTTTATATTTTGCCGGAGAAGTCTTAAATATTGACGGCTTGACCGGCGGTTTTAATTTTCAAAACGCGTGGACCGGCGCTTGGCTTGCGGCGTTAGATATGATGAACTTAGTAATTGATTAATTAGGCTGTTTTACTAGCGGGAATAAACATACCTACCATAAAACCTTCCGGCGTATCGTGAAACTCTAACTTGCCGCCTAAGGAGTGCGCCACTTCTCTCGCAATGGTTAAGCCTACTCCTAGCCCTTCATAATTTCGGGTATCTCCCTGACTAATTTGAAAAAAACGCTCGAACACACGTTTGCGAAGCTCTGGCGGAATGCCTTCACCGCTATCAGTCACTTGTAGATGAAAACCATCGCTGCCAGAACGAGTTAATTTAACAAACACGCGGCCGCCCTCGGGCGCAAACTTAAGGGCATTATCCAGTAAGTGAAAAGCAGCATGAGCCAATTCTCGACGCGGCGCGGTTAACCCCTGATAGGCGCCAATATCCATCGTCACTTGTAACTTTTTGGCTTTATACCGTTCAATTCTTTTGTGAAACGGTTTTAATAAATGCAAGTCTACATCCAACGGCTGGCGAATAATATTTAATTTGCCATGGTCAATATCAGCCAACAGTATCATGTCAGTCACCATCGATTCTAAACGCCCCAAATTTGAGAAAGCCATTTGAATAAAGCGTAATTGCTCTTCTGGGTTTTCAAATTTTTGCGTAATGGCCAATTCAAGCGGCATCATTACGTTGGTAAGGGGTGTTCTTAATTCGTGTTGAATATTTTGAATAATTTCTGTTCGCAGACGGTCCATTTCTTGTTGAGCCAGCAGGCGCACTTCATCTTGTCCTTTTTGGCGGTTAGTTTCTACCCGCCGAAAGATTGCATCAATTCGCGCAAACAACTCATCCTGATGGAATGGCTTGGTAATGTAGTCATCTGCCCCTTGCCGAATACCCTTCACCCGCTGGTCATCATCATCACAAGAAGTTAAAAATACAAATGGAATATTGGCTAAAGAAGGCTCTAAACTAATTTTTCGTTTAAACTCTAAACCATCAATATCCGGCATCAATAAATCAGAAATAATCAAATCGGGCGGGTCTTGACGAATAATCTCCAAACCATGCTCCGCATTAAGGGCCGTTACAATTTGATAACCCCGCCCTTCTAATACACCCGACAAACCAGTTAGACTAAATAAATCATCATCCACCAAAGCAATGCGATAATTCCCTGGGGCGGGCGGCTCTGAACTTTCCGCCTTTCCAAGAGAACTGGTTACAACATCCGAGCGGGTTACTCGGTTTTGAACACGCTCTACAAATGTTAATTCTAAGTTTGCTAACGAAATAATATCTCCTGATTCAAGAACATAACGCTGCACACGCCTACGGTTAACAAAAGTGCCGCTGGTTGAGTCTAAATCTTGTAGCACATACCTACCATCCATGTGATGGATTTCAGCATGGAAACGAGAAACCGCCTCCGCATTAAGCACAACATCGTTATCCAAATGCCTTCCCAAGCGAATAACTGCATTTCTAATGGGAATAGCTTGACGATTAATTAATAAACAAACCTCAAACGTTTCTTCTTGAATGTTTAAAATTTCTTTTAACATAGGGCTTCTCCAATTCATACATTAATTAAGAGCAATGACACGTAATTGGTCCATTTCAGACAAAGACAAAGGCGAAAAAAAGTTGCAAAGCCAAATGTTCCCAGTTATATTTTGGCAAACAGCAAAATTCTCTTGATCAGATGACCCTTTCACTTGTACCATTCCCGCCGGTCCACTCAACTCAACCTGAACACCCATCACCTTAGTGGGATCATTTTCTGCCAATTGGTAATGTACATTGCTCACGACCCAACCGCTAATCTCCGAGCTGCCTTCGCCGCCTTGCAAACCAGTTATTTGCCCTTGTGAAGAAGCAAAGACCACAGATGCCGTGGCTGCTACAACAATTAGAAAAATAAAAAAGTAGATTTTTAGCAGTGTGCTCATCGGATTGCCTTTCTTCCCATTAAGGAATGGAACTCATTACCATTGAGCCAGATTGCGCCATCTCAAAAGTCAATGGGGCGGGCAGCAAAATGGTTTGACCAGGCTGCAACTGAGCACCCTCTGGCAAATTATTTGCAATTTGCAAATCGAGCGGAGATACCTTCCAGTCATACCCAATGGTTTCAAGCGTCTCACCCCAACGGACGGTATAATTAATTGACTGACCATTGATATGGTAGGTAACCCACTTCCAGCGAAAAATATCAAAACCAGATGTTCCTGTCGAACCAAAATTGTTTCCATTCCATTCGCTATTTACAACGCCCATACTACGATTTCCCGGGGTATATAACGAAACCTGCTCAATAGAACAGTCTTTATAAGGAAAATTTCGAACCATATTGGAAATACTTATACGAGTGCCATCAGAAGCCAAACCAGCTACTAAAAAAATATGATCAAACCACTGGCTGTCATTTTGAACATATAAAGTGCTATACGAATAAACCATATCACCGGGGAACAAATTGCCGTATTTTTCAAAGTCATACCCGGGCAAAGACTGGTCGGTATGAAATACATCAAATGTTTCTGGGTCAAAGCTGCCCCAAGGCTGACCATTAATTTTGGGGTTCGCTGAAATAAAGACAGATGATGTTGCATTCCAGCTACCTATTCGATAAGGAAAACCACCAGCCTGTTCAGTCAAAGCCCAAGCCAATGGCCCGCATACCGAAGCAGCTGTCCAATAGCCTAGCTTTTCTTGTGAAACTTTATTTGCTTCGGAACAATTAGAAGAAAGGTACTGTTGCCCAACACTCAAATAGTCTGGCAAGTTCCAATTCAAATTAAACATCCCGAGTAAGTTTTCTGAAGTCGCAAAACCGTTTTCAATAACCCAACGGCAAGGTAGTTTTTTCATTACAGGGTAAATTGTTTGATCTTGCGGTAACCCACCCGCTTGCCAATATTCACTAACATAAGAAGCCCAAGGAGATTCCATCACACCGGGCAACATTGCAACAGCTAAAATGCGAAATTTATCACCATAAGAACGAAACCAAACTACAAACCCAGCAGTTTGAAAAATTGTCGCTACTTCATCACCGCGATAGGTTAATGGATGCTGAAAAGCATTAAACTCGAACTCAAATGCGTAACGGTCATTCGAAACGTCTAAATAAGATCCCAAAGGGCCATTCCAGATATAGGTTTGACGGCGCTCTGCTAAAGAAACTGCTGCCCCTAAACGAACTTGCACCATATCTACTAGCTGGCTACCGCTTAACCCAATCGGAGCTTGAGCAGCACATCCCGCAGGGTTACCGAAGGGATAACCTGTTAGGTTTTCATTCATTTGTTCGGTTTGAAAAATATTTGCAACGGTCATCTTTTGCTCCAAACCTTGCGGTAAAACTGTAAATGCCAGAGAAAAAACGGTTAATCCCGTAATAATTGTGAATGCAGGCGCTTTCATATCGCTCACCTCTTTTGACGGAAAAAGGAAGCGGACCTGGAAAATTTTTTCCAGGTCCGCTTTAACTTTTGTGGATTACATTGAAAAAACAATGTAAAACATCAATTTACTTTCGGCGGCCTGGCGATCATGGACATTGTTGAATGTCTTTAGATCCATAGCTTTGCGTCCCTGCTTTTCAACAGGTTTGCCTTTATCGAGCACTGAGTGTGAGTTTTTCTAGTAGGCAGCTCCTTTAGCTGGTCTTTAACTTACAACAGCATCGTATCCCTTAACTTAAAATTTCGATATACGGAATACTACCGAATAAAATAATATAAAAATTTTTGTAATAGACCGTAAAACAAGTACATCTACGTATTTGATACTTATTTAATTAAATTAAGATATAGTAAGATAGTAATGAAAATATTAATTGTAGAAGATGACCCCATCGCTGTTGAAATTATCACGAGTTTGTTAGCAGACGAACCTTACACTCTAGAAGTTGCTACAAGTGCTCAACAAGCCATTCAACAGGCAACCCGCATATCCCCAGATTTAATTCTTTCAGACGTATTAATGGAAGGAATGGACGGGTATGACTTAACGCGTTTAATTCGCAACACCCCAGCCATTTCTGAAGCGCCCATTCTACTCATTTCATCTTTAGACGACCCGTTGTCACGATTAAAGGCTTTTGATGCTGGAGCAGATGATTTCATCACCAAACCGTACGATCACCTAGAACTTCGAATGCGGGTCCGCTCAATCCTGCGGCTAAATCGTTATCGAACCTTATTAATTGAACGCGAAAAGTTACAAGAAGCGCTAGAATCTCTTGAATTTAAAAATGAAGAACTTAAACGCCTTTCTCATCGCATTACAGAAATTCAAGAAATTGAACGCCGAGGGCTTGCGCTCGAATTACATGATGAAATTGGTCAAAATTTGACGGCGCTTAAGTTTATGTTTAATCAATTATTACCTTTACCTGAAGAAAAACTCTTTGCAAGCAGTCAAGTTCAAGACCTGTTACAGCAATTAATTAACAGCGTGCGAAATGTTTCACAAAGGCTGCGCCCCACCGCATTAGATGACTTCGGCTTAAATTCTGCCTTGCTAGGGTTATTAAATCAGTTTAGCCAACAAACTGGGCTTATTATCAAGCATAATTTATCCGAATTTGATGAAACCCGCTATTCAGCAGAAATAGAAACGGCTATTTACCGCATTACACAGGAAGCGATTAATAACACAGCCAAATATGCCGAAGCAAAAACCATTAATATTGAATTAATTAATGTGTTTAATAAATTAACCCTTAAAATAAGTGATGACGGGAAGGGGTTTATTATGAGCGATATTCTTAATAAGCCTAGTTTTACTACCGGCTTATCTAGCATGCGCGAACGTGCCCATATGGCTAATGGCTATTTTCAAATTCTCTCATCCCCAGAATCTGGCACCCAAATCATTGCTGAATTTACGCTGGAGAAAAAATGAACAAAATTAGAGTTGCGATAGCAGACGATCATAAATTAATTCGCCAAGGCATTCGCGCTTTGCTGCAAAGCAAACCCCACTATGAGGTCATTGCGGAAGTTTCGGATGGTGAACTTGCCTTGCAAATGGTAGAAAAAGAAAACCCAGATATTGTTTTAATGGATATTATGATGCCAACGTTAAATGGGTTAGATGCATGCAAACAAATGAAAACGCGAAAATTAACCAGCAAAGTGATAATGCTTTCCATGCACGCAGACACTTCCTATGTTATTCGCGCCTTAAGAAATGGCGCCAAAGGTTATTTACTAAAAGATGATGACTTGCAAGAAATCGATCAAGCCATTCAAACCGTTTTAGATGGCAAACTTTATGTGAGTAAAAAAATCTCTGCAGATGTATTTGAAGCGTTGCTTAAAAATGAAGACGAAGCTGATATTAAAGAATCAGAGCAACTAACAGCCAGAGAAAGGCAAATTTTGCAAATGGTCGCTGAGGGCTTGACCAGCATCGCCATTGGAGAAAAGTTAAAAATAAGCGCTCGCACCGTAGAGACGCACCGCGCTCATATTATGAAAAAACTCCATATTAATTCTCAAGCAGAAATGGTACGGTACGCGATTAAAGCAGGTGTGATTGAAACATAAAAAGAACTGGCTTTTGCCAGTTCTTTTTAATTAATCAACCCAAAATTATTAATTAATCGTAATTGCCTTCCTTGAAAACTGAAAGGATAATTTGAATTAATATGATGCCCATGCTAATAGATAGGAAGATGATAATAGAATTCCCACCTGGTAATACAAAATACAGCAATGGGGCAATGACCAAAATCACCAGCAAAAAACCCCAAAATGAGGAGAACGAGCCCGAACGGGCGTACTCGTCATCGTCTGTTTTGTTGATGATAACTTCGCGAAAGTGATGTTTTCTCAAGACTCTTGCCATTTCTAAGCTCCGCGTCTCTAATTCAAATAGGACATTGGTCCTATTCTTACACAGGAGCTTGCTAATTCGGATTACAAGACCATTAAGCAATTATTGCAGAATTATTGCAATAACTTAATTATCCAGTGGTGCCACAGACGAGTAAGCCTCTACTAGTTCAGCAAAGCGCGGGTCGTCCCGTAAAAAGTCAAGATCGGGGTCGCTCTTAAGCATTTCTACAGATGGATTCTCTCGCTCGAGCGCCAATTTTAGAAGGTCGATTGCTAAGTCGTTATTGCCGCATATGGCTTGAAAACAAGCTTGGTTATAGGCTTTTTCTAGTTTCATACGGGAAGCCGCGAATTTGATGTGTACCTGCGCTTCTTTTTCTCGCCCTAATTTGCGGAAATTACTAATTAATGAACAATGCGCAAATACATGTTCTGGGTCTAGAGCGATTACTTTATGAAAAGCATCAATGGCTTCTTCGTGCCGTTGAAGGTGCGAAAGGGCATTGCCAAGATTGTTATGGTAAGCAACCCGCTCTGGAACCAATTGAATGGCTTGCTGATAAGAAATAACGGCATCTTCATAAAATCCCATATCGCTATATAAATTTCCTAACGTCGCCCAGGCTCGATCACTGGCAGGGTTTATTTCAGAAACCAATTTATACGTTTCTAGTTCAGCTAAACTTTTTTGGTCTAAAACCTTTGCTGGTGATTGCTCTTCAACAATTTCTTCTGTTGCAACAAGCGGCAAATCTTGTTCTATTTGCTCTTCCGCTACAACCACTTCCAGTACGGGCTGTTCCATTACATCCACTTCGGTTTCTAGCGGAGTTGGCTGCAGTGCAAGAGCAGGGGTAACATCATCTGGCAATTGATTAAGCAAGGCCTCGGTTGAAATCGAATCAACGATTAATTCTTGGTCATACGGTTTTTCGATTTCTTCTATTGGGTCTATCTGCTCATCTCGCAGCACATCTGCTAATGGCAGCACCATTTGTGAAGTATTTTCCACTTCTTCGATTAATTCAACTTCAGCAGAGTTCTCTTTAATTTCGTCTGCTTCCACTGATTCAATTGTCTGCTCAACCAAATGTTCAGACTCAGTAACAATTTCATCATCTTCCATCAACTCAATCTTATTTTCTTCTTCTTCCCCACCCTGAATAGCCGCCATGACCGCGGTTTCTCCCAGCGCTTTGCGGACTAATTCAATTGTTTCACGAGCAGAGAGTTTATTTTCTAAGACAAAGCGCAACATGTTTTCTTGCACCTGGGCTGTCTTTAACTCTAAGAGAGAAAGGGCTTGAGTAATATTAATTTCAGCTTGGGCTAGCGCCTTGCGAACCCCTTCAGAAAGTTCGAGCAAACGCAGCGCATTCTTTATCGATTCTTCGGTAACACAAATACGTTCAGCCAACTGCTCAATGGTTAATTCATATTCGGCCAGCAAATGTTGGTATGTTCTAGCCACATCTAATGGATTTAACGTGTCAACATGCAGGTTTTCTGTCAGTGCTAATTCAAGTCGTAAGCGTGGGTCGGCTTCACGCACAATGGCTGGAACGCTTTGCAACCCAACCTGCCGAGCGGCTTCTAAGCGCCTTTCGCCAGAAATCACAACGAAATAATCTTGATCAGAATCGCTCGCGAGCAACAATGGCTGCAATACCCCATACAAACGCACCGAGTCCAGCAAACTATCTACATTTAAATGTTCACGAATAGGATAAGGATTTGAATTAATTAAATCGACCGAGATTTCTTGGTAAGGGGCTGGGGAAGGCAAAATAGCAATACCATCTGAAACAAGCGTTTCTGGGGCTTCCCAGCCAGAACTGACTTCCGTTTCGACAGCTTGTATTTCGCTATCGGCTGGTTCTACTAAACCAGCCATTGCTGTGGCAATATCTGGTAATGCTTCACCTTCATTTAATTCTTCGTCATTAACCTGTGGCTGGGTGTGTGCCAATTCTTCTTCTATGGTGACAATTAATGGTGTTTGGCTGGATTCAGAATTAGATTCAGTTACCTCAGGTTCTGACAATTCAATGCTCTGCTCTTCAGTTTCTGTTTCTGGAGCGTTTTCCACTTCCAGCGTAGAAATAATTTGTTCGCTAGAAGCAGGCTGCTCGGGCGCCAGCGGTTCTGGTTTTCCTTCCATCAACCGGTCTGCAACGCTTAAAAAATTATTGCGCGCCTTTTCGTGCTGTGGAGAAATTGCCAACGCATTTTGAAACGCGGCGGCTGCGCTTTCGTTTTGATTAAGCTGCAAGTAGGTTTCGCCCATTTCATTCCAAAGCGTTGCTTTTCCAGCATCATCTGGCATGGCTGCAATGGCCTTTGCGTAGGCATTAATCGCATCCTGATAATCGCCTGCTTTTTTGTAGATGTTGCCCAACTCATTCCACAG
The DNA here is from genome assembly GCA_964403635.1 of uncultured Anaerolineaceae bacterium. Taxonomy (GTDB): domain Bacteria; phylum Chloroflexota; class Anaerolineae; order Anaerolineales; family Villigracilaceae; genus JANJTV01. Next base: position 9,173 of record CAYOGW010000093.1, read on the forward strand.
GGGGTAGCCGTTAATATTTACTTCGGCAGGGGTTTGGCTAGCGGCTGATAAATTTGCAGGGGTGGATTGTGTATTCATGCTTAATTAATTCCTTTCTTTTTACTGGCCGCTTAGGCCACGTTTGATTGTTGAACTGAACGATTGCTCATTAATAAGGCGCGGGCGCGGGACATCAAATCGCTAGAAGAACGGGCCGCTTGTTGAGCATTAAGGGGTTCTTCATTTAATTTATTTTGCTCTACCAAATCAGATAATTCTGATGCTTTCACTTCTTCTCCAGCAGCAATGGACTGACCGCCTAAAGAATTTCTAACAAACATTTCGGTTTGAGATGCGTTTAGGTCGTAATCTAAAATGTGTTGTAAGGCGATATTTTGCGCTTGAGGCGTTGAAAGCCATAACAAGTTTCGGGCATGTTCGTAGGAAATGCGGCCATCCATTAATGCCGATTTCACTTTTTCGTTTAGCTTTAGCAAGCGCATTGTTTCACTTATGGCTGCTGGTGTACGGTCTACCAAAGTTGCGATATCTTCATGAGATAAGCTGAATTCGTCTGACAAGCGTTGGTAAAGGTTGGCTAGAACCAAGGCATTTAAATCTTTGCGCTTTGCCATATCCACCAAGTTGGCTTCTAACAAACCTAATTCCGCTGAGCTGCGAACAATGGCTGGCACACTCTCTAGCCCGGCTTGTTTTGCTGCTTCTAACCTGCGCAGCCCGGCCATTAGGTAATATTCTCCCTGAATGCCGCTGGGCATTACAACCAAGGGTTGAATAACACCCAGTTTTCGAACCGATTCCGTTAAGGTTGTAATGTCGGTCACTTTGCGCGGCTGGTATGGGTTTGGTTGAATAGATGCAATACGAATTTGGCGAACCACCGCTTCGGTTTCTTCTGGAAAGACCACCATGACAGCCCCGTCTTGCTCTACACCTGTTGCGGTATTTAATGGGCCAGTTATTTTTCCGGTTGGTTTCCAGCTTAATTGTTCACCAGTTTGGTTGGCCATTAAATTTATTATCTTTTGGTACAGTGGAATAGCCAACTGTGGTTGACCCAACAAGGAATAACATAATGCCAAATTGTTATACGCTAACCCAAAAGCCGAATCACAATCTATGGCTTGTTGATAGGCACGAGCCGCCTCGGCATAGTTACTGGCATTAAAGTGCAAATTACCTACTTCGTGCCAAGCATGGGCATCCATTTCGGTTGCGGGGATACCGTCAATTGGGCTAATTTGAGTAATAACGGGCATAGCGGGTTCCTCCTGTGACTCTAACTGGGTCTGAGATTGAATAAGGGCTACTGCTTCTTCTTGAAGTTGAATTCGCTCGGGTAAATTTTCTTCATCTGAAGTTAAAAATTTGTCCCAATTTTGTTCTGCTGAGAAAGAAAATTCATCTAATTCAGGTGAAGTGGATAATGGCTCTGAATTCATTAATTCGTGTTCTAGGGTAGGAACCAGCTCTGAAATTGGTAAAACGGGCTGAGGGGAGTCTGGCTGTGTGTTTTCTTTCTGAACTGTGTTCTCTTTTTTGCTAAGAAAATCAATGCTTTTCTTAAAGTAAATTTCTGCTTCGGCATGGCGGCCAGTACGAGAACATGCAACGGCCACATTGCTGTAAAACATATCTACCGTGCGGTCTAGCTCAATTGATTTTTGATAAGCTCGTAAGGCTTCCTCAAAAGATTCGGCTTGAAAATAAACATTTCCGATAGACGCCCAAATTTGAGCATTGCGGGTGTCTAGTCGTACGGCGTTCC
>CAYOGW010000094.1:0-10932 GCA_964403635.1 uncultured Anaerolineaceae bacterium
AGTACATCACCTTTGAGCCTGTGGCAGAACCGGCAAAAACTGGGTTAATTTTTTACCCGGGTGGTCGGGTAGATTATCGCGCTTACGCGCCTGTGCTTCGATTAATTGCTCAGCAAGGGTATTTTGTCGCTTTATTAAATGTAAACCTTAATTTGGCTTTATTCGATGTAGATGCGGCAGAACCGGTACTAAAAGCCTACCCGCAAATGGAACACTGGGCTGTTGGCGGGCACTCGCTCGGAGGTGTAGCCGCCGCTACTTTTGCCGCCAGCCATCCGCAAATTTCTGGGGTAGTTTTTTGGGCGGCTTACCCAGCCGACGGCGCGTTAAAAAACACGGATTTAAAGGTGATATCCATTTATGGTTTAAGAGACGGGCTTGCTTCACCCGATAAAATAGAACGCTCGAAGGTGCTCTTGCCAGAAAGTACCGTTTTTATACCTATTGAAGGCGGCAATCACTCACAATTTGGTGATTATGGCTTTCAAGAAGGGGATAATGCCGCGGGCATCACTCCAGAATTTCAGTGGCAGCGAATTGCCGAAGCCACCATTTCACTATTAGCATCGTTAGGACAATAATTAAATGAAAGTTTTTACCATTGCCCCCAACTTCGAGTTGGAGGATTATCAAAATAACCTTGTTCAGCTTACAAATTATGCCGGTAAGAAAAACATTATTCTCGTTTTCTTACGCGGGTTTATGTGACCCTACTGCCGAGCGCATCTCGCAAGACTGCGAGACGAGTACTCCGCTTTTACTGCGCGTGACGCAGAAATATTATGTATCGGTCCAGATGGGCCTCGGGCATTTAAACGATATTTTACAGAAAATAAATTACCCTTTATTGGTTTGCCAGACCCAAAACACACCGTAGCCAATTTATATGGGCAAGAGTGGAATTTAATTAAACTTGGGCGTGTTCCCGCTTTACTGCTGGTAGATAAAAAAGGACATGTTCGTTATCAGCACTATGGAAACTCAATGCAGGATATTCCTGATAATCAACTTTTGCTTGAAATGTTAGACAAAATAAACGTAGAATAAAGAAAAGGTGGCTTATGACAACCTCTCTTGGTTCAATTGCATTCCTTGGCTCGGGTGAAACATCTCAGGCGGGGGGGCGCATATTTGAACAACTTGCCCGCCAAATAGATGGTCCGCTTCGCATTGCGGTGATGGAAACCCCGGCCGGTTTCGAGCTTAATTCAGCATTGGTGGCGGGTCGTGTAGCTGATTACATGGCAACCCGACTGCAAAACTATACCCCGCAAATTGATATTATCCCAGCCAGAAAAAAGAATACCCCCTTTAGCCCAGACGATTTAAAAATACTTGAACCATTATTGCAAGCTAATTTAATTTTTATGGGTCCCGGCAGCCCCACTTATGCCATCCGCCAGCTTCAGAACAGCAAAGCCTGGGAAATCATTCGCGCTCGGCATCGCTTGGGGGCTACCCTCGTTTTTGCCAGTGCGGCAACTGTTGCCATTGGGCAAAGCGCGTTGCCAGTTTATGAAATTTACAAAGTTGGTATGGATGTGCATGTCGCCCAGGGGCTGGATTTATTTGCCGATTTCAACGTTCCCCTATCTTTTGTGCCGCACTGGAACAATGCCGAAGGCGGAGCTGATTTGGATACCAGCCGATGTTTTATTGGGGAAACTCGTTTTAAAGATTGGCAAACTCAAATTCCAAAAAATCACATTATTGTTGGTTTAGACGAACACACTGGCATTATTTTTAATCTAAACACAGGTCAAGCCAGTGTGATGGGTGTTAGTGCTGTTACGATTCAAACTCAAAAATCTAGTAAAACCATCCAAGCGGGAGAAACCGTTTTATTGGATGAAATAGCCAGCTTTAAACTGCCTGATTCTATTTCTGCGGGAATTAATCCTGAGATATGGAAAATGGCGGCAGACGCCCCCCAGCCGGGCTCCATTCAAGAAGAGCCCCCTCCGCCCGAAGTAATTTCACTCGCGCAAGCCCGTTTGCAGGCGCGTGCCAATAAAGAATGGGCTTCGGCAGACGAGTTTCGCAGCCAGATAGAAGGGTTGGGCTGGCATGTTAAAGATACGGCAGAAGGATTTGAATTGGTGAAAAATTAAAGAAACAGGGCTGTTGTCTGACAGCCCTGTTTCTTTCTTAAATTAATAAGATAAAATAAGGTACATCAACATTTTTTAAGGAAAGCCTTATGCGTTCTGTAGACATTATTATCAAAAAACGCGACCGAATTGAATTAACACAAGCAGAAATTAAATTTTTTGTGGATGGCTATGTCAGCGGGGATATTCCAGATTATCAAGCCGCCGCTTTTGCGATGGCGGTTTTATTAAATGGGATGACTGACCAAGAAACAACCGATTTAACACTGGCGATGGCTTACTCAGGCACGGTCTTAGACCTTTCGGACACGGTGGATATTGCTGTAGATAAGCATTCCTCCGGCGGGGTGGGAGATAAAACAACCATTGCCGTTTTGCCAATGGTGGCAGCCTGCGGTTTGCCGGTTGGAAAAATGTCTGGCCGCGGGTTGGGCTTTAGCGGCGGCACATTGGATAAATTGGAATCAATTCCTGGCTATCGCGTAAATTTAACGACCGAAGAGTTTAAACAGCAATTAAAAAAAGTGGGGGCTGTATTAACTGGGCAGTCTTTAGACTTGGCTCCCGCAGACGGCAAATTGTATGCTTTAAGAGATGTAACCGGCACTGTTGATTCGATTGCTTTAATCGCTTCTTCAATTATGTGTAAAAAATTGGCTGGCGGCGCGCATGCCATTGTTTTGGATGTAAAAGTAGGCAACGGCGCGTTTATGACCGATTTAAAAACTGCCCGCCAATTGGCTGAATTAATGACTTCCATTGGCAAATTAGCCGGGCGAGAAGTGGTAACCTTGCTGGGTGATATGAATCAGCCGCTGGGTTCAACCGTAGGAAACGCGCTTGAATTAAAAGAAGCGGTTGAGACCCTGCAAGGCAAAGGCGGCGAAGAGTTTTTAGAACATTGTTTAATTGTTGGCGCGCATATGCTGGTTTTAGGAAAGCAAGCGGTTGATTTAAAGTATGCCCGTGAACAATTAGAAAAAAGCATTTCATCAGGCGCAGCTTTTGAGAAATTTCGCCAGTTGGTGATTGCTCAGGGTGGAGATGTAAGCGTAATCGATGATTTAAATAAATTGCCTGTTGCACCGGTTAAGAAAGAAGTGCTTGCTAGTAAAGATGGCTATTTAAAGGAATTGCATGCCAGAACAATTGGTGAAGCGGCGGTGGTGTTGGGCGCTGGACGAGCCAAGAAAACCGATTTAATTAATCATGCGGTTGGTTTTGTTTTTAATAAAAAAGTAGGCGACTCAGTCAAAAAAGGCGAGCCTTTGTGTGTTATTCATGCCGCCAGCGAAGAATCGGCTGTGGTAGCGGAAGCTAGCATTTTGGCAGCCTGCCAGTTTAGTGACTCACCCGTTTCTGCGCTGCCCCATTTTCATTAAAATTGTGTGAACTTGCACAAATTTCAAGATTGTTGCATACTAGTATGAGGAGTTTTTCATGAGTAAAGTTGCTTTGCGGCTATACAACCGAGAAATTGAAACCCTAATAGATCAGGGGCATGTTGAAGAGGCGGTTGCGCATTGTCAACATATCCTTAAGAGTTTCCCAAAGCATATTGAAACCTATCGCTTGTTGGGTAAGGCTTATTTAGAGGCGCATCGCTATAATGATGCGGTAGATATTTTTCAACGTGTGTTGCTTGCTGTTCCTGATGATTTTATTTCTCATTTGGGAATGAGTGTGATTCGTGATGAACAAAAAGATATCGACGGCGCGATTTGGCACATGGAGCGAGCGTTTGAAATTAATCCTTCGAATGCTGGTGTACAAAATGAATTGCGGCGTTTGTATGGTCGGCGGGATGGTTTGGAACCGCCGAAAATTCGTTTAACGCGCGGCGCTTTGGCGCATATGTATTCAAAAGGCGGGCAATATGCGCAAGCCATCGCTGAAATTAAATCGGTTTTGGCAGAAGATTCTTCTCGGGTTGATTTAAAACTGCTTTTGGCTCGCACATATTATTTGGCGGGGCAAAAAGTGGAGGCCACCGAGGTCTGTACCGAATTATTGGGGCAATATCCATTTACTTTGGATGCGAACCGAATATTGGTGCAAGTGCTTCCAGGTACCAGTTTAGCGGCCAGTGTAGAAACTTATCGTAAGCGGGTTCAGGGTTTAGACCCTTATGCGGCTCTCGCGACTCAAAATATTTTTGATGTTGCCAATGTTCAAGAACACGCTATTACCGTTGATCGGTTAGATTATGACCCAAACCAGCAGCCAGCTTGGTCTGCCGAGTCGCAGGCTAGTTCTTCGGCAGGGGATGGGGCTATCCCAGATTGGATGAAGACATCGGGCTGGGGTGAATCGACGGGTGAATTTCAAGACGGACCGATGAGTTTTGATGACGATACTCCGGCTGCTCCTTCTGAATTGGCTACTGCAGAAATCCCTGATTGGTTAAAGGGGATGGCTCCACCCGAAAAGACATCGGCTTCAACCAGCACTGGTGAAGTTGCAGAAGAAGATTTAAATTGGCTTTCTGGGCTTGGCGCGGGTGTTGCGGGAGATGATACGAAAAGTACTAACTCGGAAGAGTCTGCTACTCCGGATTGGTTAAATGAGATGGCTGGCTCAGCCGGAATTGCCCCTGCTCCGGTAGCTGATTCTGGTTTGGAGCCTGTAACTTCGATGGATTCGACTCCATCGAGCCAAGCACCAGCTGATTTCCCTGATTGGTTAAAAGGAATTGGTGAAGAATCTGAAACATCTGAACCTGCCGTAATGCCAGATTTCTCAGCGGCGGTTGTTTCAGACCAAATGTCTAGCGCGCAATCAGAATCGGAAGGGGAGGCTGAAAGTGCCTCGCCAGATTGGATGGGCGAAATGCAAAATGGAATTGATGAAAATAATCATTCTGAGGATGCGTCTGAAAATAATGGCACCCCCGATTGGTTGGGGAATTTAGCAAGTTCTGAAGATGTTACCGATGAAAGCGAAGCTCCGACTCTTTCTAATTTGGTAACTGGCCCGGGAACGAGCGAAGCAGACCAAGATGATGCGCTGAAATGGTTGGAGGGGTTAGCAGCAGGGCAAGGTGCGAAACCAGAAGAAATGTTAACCCAGCCGAGTGAAAGAAGCGAAGCCGCGCCTGATTGGCTTAATCAAATGGATGAACCATCTCAATCTGCTGTACAACCTGAGATGGAGATTTCTAGTTTTATGGAAGAAACCCCGGCTGCCGAAGAATTATCCGCTTTGGTAACTGGCCCGGGAACCAGTGAAGCCGACCAAGATGATGCCATGAAGTGGCTAGAAAGCCTAGCGGCAAATCAGGGTGCGAAACCAGAAGAGTTATTAACCCAGCCGAGTGATCGCAATGAACAAGCGCCCGATTGGCTTAATCAAATGGGCCAGGCAGCTCAACCAGCAGAAGCTGAGACAGAAATGCCTAGTTTTATGGAAGAAACCTCGGCCACTGAAGAATTATCAGCCTTGGTGACTGGCCCTGGAACCAGCGAAGCAGACCAAGATGATGCGATGAAGTGGTTAGAAAGCTTGGCTGCTAATCAGGGTGCCAGCCCTGAAGAATTAATCACATCTCCAACAGAGCGTTCGGCAGATATGCCAGATTGGTTAGAAAATATTTCTTCTGAATCGCAGCCTGTTGAGCCAGCGGTAAGTGCACCTGAAAGTAAAGAAGATGACGTTGATTGGCTGGCTAACCTATCTGGTGAAGTTGTACCTAGCCAATTCGATGAATCGACCGCAGTTGAATCTGATGGGGGGCAGCCAGCGGCAGCGGTTGTATCGGATGAAGATTCGAATTGGTTAGATGATTTGGTTGCTGGAAATCAGTCAGAAAATTCTGAACCAGCAAGTTCTGAAGAAACTTTGCCCAGTTGGATGAGTGGGTTATCCGATGAAAACGCTGAAAGTGATAATTCGGCAAGTAACAGTGAAGTGGTATCGCCTGAACAGCATAATATGAAAGATGGAGACGATACTGAAGAAGATGATTGGTTAAAGAATTTATCCGGTGTTTCTGCTGAGGGGAATAGCCAAAGCGACAGTTCCAATGATGTGCCAGAATGGTTGGCTTCTGCTGAAGTGCAAGATGAAGTGGCAGAAACCAATCAGGCTCCGGTAGATACCTGGCTAGCAGAACTTTCAAAGTCAGATGATTCTTCAGAAATGGATACAGCAGCAGTTGAAACGGAATCAACTGGTGGTGATTCGATGCCTGTTCAAGCTGAACAAACGGATGATTTGTCGCAGTGGCTTAGCCAGTTAGATGACTCGAATGTTAATCAACCTGCTGATAATGAAACTGCAGAAGTACTTAACCCCGAAGAAATCGCCGCGCCGTCTTCTGAAATGCCGAGTTGGATTAATGAGTTAGGGCCAGAAACTTCAGGCCCGGATGATGATATCCCTGCTTGGTTGCGTCAGGCTGAAAATGATGCGGCTGCGCCGGTTGAAGTTCAAGATGTGGCTGCTGGTTGGGTTCCTGCTGCGGAAGCTCCGGTTGAAACTCCCGTTGAAGAATCAAAACCTGAATTTAATCAACCTGTGGCAAAGGAAGAACCAAAGCCAGATGTTCAAGAACGATTACGGTCAGCGTCGATTTTAGATGATAAAGATGGCCCAGCTTTACAACAAGCGCGTGAATTATTAGAGAGTGGTGATTTAGAAAACGCAATGGCTGAGTATGCACGTTTAATTAAAAAAGGACGCTTGTTAGAAGAGAGCATTTACGACTTACAAGAAGCCACTTACCAACATCCGGTTGATGTCGTGGTATGGCAAACATTGGGAGATGCTTTTATGCGGGTGAATCGTTTACAAGAAGCCTTAGATGCGTATACCAAAGCTGAAGAATTGTTGCGCTAGAAAAGAAATTTTGATTGGATATGGTAGAATTTCCGACTTGGGAGTAAGTTCCCAAGTCGATTTTTTTTGGAGGAAATGTGGATAAATCTTTAGTATTGGTTAAGCCAGATGGCGTTCAACGTGGCCTGATTGGTGAAGTTATTCTCCGCTTGGAGAAGCGCGGTTTGCGCATGGTAGCAGCAAAATTTATGCAAGTGCCACGTGAGTTGGCTGAAAAACACTACGCAGAACATCAGGGCAAGGGGTTTTACCCAGGATTAATTGAATATATTACTTCTGCGCCAGTGATGGCGATGGTTTGGGAAGGACCCAAAGCAATTGAAATTATTCGTCAAACGATGGGTGCTACTCGCCCCTGGGAAGCTGCTCCCGGAACAATTCGGCATGATTTTGCGCTTGAAGTTGGTCGAAATATTACCCACGCTTCTGATTCAGTTGAAAATGGCCTTAAGGAAACAGGTTTGTGGTTCCATGATTCTGAATTGGTAAGCTGGTCGCGAGAAGTTGACCGCTGGATTTTTGAAAATTAATTTTTACCTTAATTAAAAAATTCCGCTGCGATCGCAGCGGAATTTTTTAATTATTTATTGTAGGCGAAGCAAAATCTTTCCTTCTTTCCATAACTCTTCTAAGTCGTAATATTCTCTTTGTTCGGGTGCAAATAAATGCACAATGACATCTCCAAAGTCCACAATTAACCAACCGCCTTCAGGAAGCCCCTCTTTTCGGCCTTTTCGACCATATACTTCTTTTACTTTTCGAATGGTTCCAGAAGCTAAAGCATCTAACATACGGTCTGTGCTGCCGTTGCAGATGATGAAATAATCTGTGAATGAAACGATATCTTTTAAATCCATCAGTATGATATTTTCGCCTTTTTTATCTTCAAGCGCTTCCACGATGGTATGAGCAAGTTCAATTGTGTTCAGAATGCACCTCTTATGTTTTTAGCTTGGCGGTAAAAAGCTGAGTGTAATGAGCGCCGCCGGTTTGTAAAATGCTTTGATATAAATGGATGTGAGTAACTTGAGCAACATCTAAAAAATTAAGTTGGGTTTGATTAAGTTTTTCGCGTAATTGAGCAAATTCGGTGTTGCTGGCTCGAATGCTGACCCGGCCTATGGTTAAGTGTGGCGAAAATGGTTTTTCTTCAGTCGCATAGCCAATTTTTTGAGTGCCTGCCTCTATGCTAAGGAATAAACTGGTTAGTTCTTGTGGTGCTTTAATGCCCACCCATATCACCTTGGGGCGGCGGGCATTGGGAAAGCACCCCAGCCCTCCTACTTGAAGATTAAACGGTTTGTGCGATGCCCCAACCATTTGAAGTGTTTGTGTTAGTAATTCGATTTGGTTGGATGAAATATCTCCTAAAAATTTAAGTGTTACGTGAAAATTATCTGTTGGAACCCAGCGAACGAATGCAGCGGTTGGCTTTATTAAAGGTCCGGTTGCTTCTGCGATATGCTGTTTAATTTCAGCAGGAATCTCTATTGCGATAAATGCACGAATTAAAGACATGACCGCTATTGCGGGGCGAGTGCTTTTTCGACAGCTTGTTTAAGGTCTTGAAAACCGACTGGCTTGGTTAAGTAGATGGATGCCCCAGCATCTAAACCGGTTTTAATGTCAGATGGCATTCCTTTGGCTGAAACAACAATAACGGGAATATGTACTAAATTTGGTTCTCGGCGCATAAATTTAAGCACTTCAATGCCAGAGATATCCGGCATCATGACATCTAAAATTACGACATCTGGCATTTCACTGGCAATTAAATTAATGGCAGGGCTGCTAGAGTGGCTTTTTACGACTCGAAACCCATTCACACGCATCATTTCTGCAAATAGCTCTGCGGCATCTGGTTCGTCTTCTACGACAATTACAGTTTTTTGCTTTTCAGTCATTTCAGGCTTCCTAATGGGATAAAAATAGCATATTCGTTCATAAAAGGCAAGAGGACAAGAAATTAAAAGACCGAGTGCAGTTTACACTACGGTCTTTTAATGAATGTGGGCGCGGAGGGACTCGAACCCACGACCTCACGGATGTGAACCGTGCGCTCTAACCAGCTGAGCTACGTGCCCGAACTTGCGGGTAGATTATATGGCAGGTTACTGGCTTTGGCAAGCCAACTAGTTTTAGGGAGGCGGTAGAAAATCCCAAGGATTAATTTTGCCGTATTGGCTGTGCATTAATTCAAAGTGTAAATGGGAGCCGCTGGAGCGCCCGGTGTTGCCAATGGCACCAATTACTTCTCCCTGACCAATGCTCATTCCGCAGACGACATTAAGACCACTCAAGTGAGCATATAAAGACTGCCAGCCGTTGCCATGATCAATCACGATCATGTTTCCGTAACCCCAGTCATTCCAACCTGCATACACAATTACGCCAGCATCTACCGCGTAAACGCCTTCACCGGTACTGCCAGAAATGTCGATGCCGCGATGATTGGTATCGGGTGAATAGTCGAAACCAGATAAATAGTGTTTATTGGCTGGCCAAACAAATGTGCCGAAACCTACTGCGCCATCGGTAATCTCTCCGCACGCACCCGGACCCATTTGGCGTGCCACGGCTGGGTTTTCGCGGGTGACTCCGATAGGCGCGCTCCAAGAAATAAATTGGCGAGTGCCGCCCGGGACAATTAACCAAGTGCCGGGTTTAATGTTTGGGTTGGTAAAATCTCCAATAGTGGCTGGGTCTAGATTGTTTCCTGGATAGTTAATGATTGTTTCAGGGGTGACACCAAAAAATTTTGCCACGCCATTTAATCCATCGCCAGACTGCCATTCGTAGTAGGTGCCGTCTTGCGGCAGGATGTTAAGTTCTTGACCAGGTTTTAGATTATGGCTGTCGTCTCTTAGGGTGTAATAATTACCCCATAAAATCGTTTGCGGTTTAAGACCAAATTTTTCAGCAATGCCAAAAACGGTATCGCCTTCTTGCACCGTATAAAAAGTAATTTTTTCTCGCGGACGAGATGGAATAGTGGTGTGAATTAATGCTAGGCGTGGAATGCCCTTGTAGCCGCTTTGTACTTGTGGAATATAAGAAACTTGCATGACGGGCGTAGCTGTCGGTTGCAGTTTTTCACTGGTGTTAGGTACCGCTCCCGAAGTTAGGTCACTCATAAATGTTTGCATTAGCCAAATGACAAAACCTATGCTGGCAAATGTTAAAACAGCCGTGCCTACTCGAATGACTGTTTCACCTAAGCCAAATTGAGCAATCATCTCTAGCCAAGATGGGTTGTTTAAACGAGAGGCAGGTTCGGGAGAGTTTGCGGGCGCTGGGGTTGTTTCTGGAGTTTCGGGCAGCGAGTTTATTTCATCAAATTGTTCGGTCATTCAGGTTTCCCTTTATAAAAAAATCATCATAACATGCCATTTTGAGCATCGTCAAGCAAAGGATTAAGCGAAGCTTAATCTCTTTGTTTGCGTAGCCACGGGGCAGAAAGATGAATGCTGCCAATGCCAATGAAGCAGAGGAGCGCACAAATACGAATGGCAAATGAAACACCCCAGTTTTGAGACATCCAACCGACTAATAAACTGCCAAACGGGGCAATGCCTTGCAAAGCCCAAAGGTAGGTGCTGAAAATTCGCCCTCGTAGGTGATTGGGCACTTCCACTTGAATAAGTGTGTTCATGGTTGCCAGTTGAGTAACAGACCCCCAGCCCATGAAAACGAGCAAGCCAAGGGCTATGGTTGGATTATTGGTAAAACCGATGAAAAACATGCCTACAATGAAAGCGGTTTGGCCAGCGAGTAACAAAAGCCCTTTGCGGCGCGGGTTAAGAGATGCTAAGACAATGGCTGCAATGAGCGCGCCCACGCCTTGGGCGATGTAAAGCCCGCTGTTTCGCGCGGCTATGCTGGCGCTGGTATCGCCTGCCTGAGCGAGTACATCTTTGGCTACGGCAGGGATTTGTTGGACAAAGGGCAAACCGACCAAGCCGAGTAAGGAAGCCATAAGGATGAG
>CAYOGW010000095.1:0-10900 GCA_964403635.1 uncultured Anaerolineaceae bacterium
CTTTCGGGCGGCATGCGCCAACGCGTTGCCATTTTACGAGCCTTTTTAAGCGACGCCCCAATTTTACTAATGGATGAACCCTTTAGCGCTTTAGACTCACAAATGCGTTTGGTAATGCAAGAAGAATTACTAAGAATTTGGAAAGAATTTCGCCAAACGGTCGTTTATGTCACACACGATATTGAAGAAGCCATTTTACTGGGCGACCGCGTACTGGTCATGACGGGCCGCCCAGCCGCCATTCGAGCAGACATTTCAATCCCACTTGAACGCCCACGCCATTTAACAGACAAATCGCATCCCGAAATTGTCGATTTACGTTTTCAGATTTGGGAAATGTTAAAAGAAGAAGTCTATAAAGAACTGGCTGTCTCTTCTCCATGAAAATTTTCAAAAATATAGAAAAAGCAATTCCTTTCATTATTACGGCTTTATTTTTTCTAAGCTGGGAATGGGCTTCAAGCACTGGCATCATTTCCCGCTTCATTTTTCCCCAACCTTCTCGAATAATCATATATTTATTTACAGCTTTACAATCCAGCGAATTTTGGATTAATCTTTTCGCTACCATTTCTCGTTTGCTAATTGGTTTTATAGCGGGCGGTTTGCCCGGGCTGGCGCTCGGTTTATTAATGGGTTGGCAGCCTAGGGTGCGGTCTGCCATAGAACCTATCATTGGCGCGTTACACCCCATTCCAAAAATCACTTTATTTCCTCTATTACTGGTCATTTTTGGCATCGGAGAAACATCCAGTATTTTATTAATAGCTTTGGCGGTTTTCTTCCCCACTTTAATTAATGCGGTCGAAGGTGTCCGCCAAATCCCGCCCGTTTATTTTGAAGTAGCCCAAAACGTTAACGCTTCACGCGGGTTAACCTTTTATCGCGTCATTCTACCGGCCAGTATGCCCTTTATGCTGGCAGGCGCGCGCATCGCGCTTAACATTGGGCTTATCGTCACCTTAACCATCGAGTTAATTAATGGCAGTAGCGGCTTAGGCGTAATGATGTGGTTCGGCTGGCAAATGATGCGCCTAGAGCAAGTGTATGGAATTATTTTTGTCGTTAGCATTATCGGGCTACTCTTAAACAGTTCCATGAACGCCCTGCTGCACTGGTTTAGCCCTTGGCACACGAGCCAAAATCAATCCGAATATTAATACAAAGGAAAATAAAATGAAAACGTTCTTCACCAAAATAATCATCACCGTTACCCTTATCAGCTTGTTGATGGGCTGCGCCCCCGCTGTGGCTGCTACCCCAACACCTGCTCCCGTTGAAGAAGCAACAGCCGCTCCCGTAGAACCTACCGCTGCCCCAACCCCTGAAACGGTTCATTTAAAAGTTAGCATACTGCCGTTTCTCTCTTATGCGCCCTTATTTATTGCACAAGAAGAAGGCTTCTTTGCGGCTCAAAACCTAGAAGTAGAGTTTGTTAATTTACAAACCTCGCAAGAAAATACAACCGCTTTATACGCCGGTCAAATTGATGTGGGCATTGGTTTCATCAATGTTGGTTTAATGAATGCCATTGGTCAGGGTGAAACAATTCAAATTGTAGCTTCCAAAGGGTTTTTAGACCCCGCGGGCTGCACCGGAGCCGCCTTGCTTGCTCGTAAAGCCATTGTGACCGATGGAGAATTAAACCTTTCACCAAGTGACATTAAAAATGTAAAAGCATCCTACTCTAAATCTACCATTGCGGAATATTTTTACGACAGCATGATGAGCCCATTTGGCGCTGGCTCAAGTGATATCGAAGATATTTTTCTCCCGTACAACCAACTTCCCGAAGCAATTAAAACCGGCAATATGGATTTGGTAATGATGGCCGAACCTTGGGTTAGCCGCATCCTTAACACTGGCGAAGCGGTAACCTTAAGAGATTATAAAAACGACTTCCCCAATGCAGAATTCTCTGTAATGATGTTTGGCCCAACCCTATTAAAAGATAACCCAGAAGCCGGAAAACGGTTTATGGTGGCTTATTTGCAGGGCTTAAAACAATACCTTGAAGGCAAAACAGAACGAAATATAGCCATTGCAAACCAATACACCCAGCTAGACCCAGCCGAACTCCAAAGCCTTTGCTGGCAGCCCATCCGTGCAGATGGCGCTATTAATACCCAAACCATTGTAGATTTTCAGAACTGGGCTGTAACAAAAGGCTATTTAGAAAAAGCTGTCAGCGTAGATGAGTTTTGGAACCCTATTTATATTGAATTTGCACAAGAACAACTTAAATAAACGTGAGCGTTAACGAACAAAAACGGTTACAACCTGAATCAGCGAATTCAGAAATAACATCCATTGTTCAAGCCTTCGAACAAGTGGCTGCCCAACACCCAAACCGACCCGCTGTTTGGGATGGCAAGCAAACACTGACCTATACACAACTTAACCAAACGGCCAATTGCTTAGCAAACCAATTAATCAAGCAATTGGCCGCTGGTCCAGAACTGGTTACCTTCCTTCTGGGGCATAAAGTTAATAGCGTACAAGCCGTTTGGGGAATTTTGAAATCGGGCAAGGGCTTTGTCGCGCTTGACCCAACTTCAACAATCGAAAAATCAAAAGCCATATTAATTAATAGCGATTCGCGTATCTTAATTACAGATACACAACACTTAACAATGGCGCAATCTGTCGTTCACGGTACTAACGTTTCATTAATTAATCTGGATAAATTGAATAAAGAGCCTTGCGACAACTTAAATTTAACCATTGACCCCAACGCCTATGCTGTCGCGCTGTATACATCCGGCTCTACCGGTGAACCCAAAGGTTTGTTGCGCACCTTTCAAACCGTCTTATATCGTCACCCCTACGACCCCAATTTTTTAACAACAGACCGTGTTATGCTGCCAGGGTTTTTGGGTTATTCTCAAAATCAATATGCCATGTTTGTTACCCTGCGTTCGGGCGCGTGCATCTATTTATATGATATCCGCGCGCAAGGCGGCATAGATTTACCCAACTGGGTCGAAACCAACCAAATCAGCATTTTGGTCATCACCCCTTCTTTGTTTCGAAGCGGCTTTAATAGCGCGCCAGCAGGAAAAACCTACCCCTCCGTGCGAACACTCCAATTGGGTGGTGAGGCAGCCACCAAACAAGATTTAGATATTTTTAAACGTTGTTTTGTATCGGGCGCGTGGGGCGTAATTAAATTAGCATCTACCGAAACCGGTTTAATTAGCTCCTTTAAATTTGATCACACAACAGAAGTAGAAACAGCCATTATGCCGGTTGGCAAAGTTATTGCCGGAAAAACAGTTCTCCTTTTAAATGAAGAGAACCGCCCTGTAGAACAAGGGCAAATTGGCGAAATTGTTGTAAAAGCCAAAGCATTTAATACACAATATTGGAAAAACCCTAACCTATCCAACGAAAAAATTAAACCGGACCCCGCCGATTCATCCATGTCACTTTTTTATACCGGAGACCTAGGGCGTTTTCGTGAAGACGGGCTTTTAGAGCACCATGGCCGCAAAGATTCGATGATTAAAGTAAATGGGCAACGAGTAGATACAAAAGAAATAGAAGCTATTATTAAAGAGCATCCTTCCATTAATGCAGTAGCCGTTACTACCCGCCCTTTCATCAAAAACTCAACCCGCCTGCAAATGGTCGTCTATTACACTTTAAATAAAGATTCTCTAAGCCCCACTGAAATTCGCTCTCACCTGCACAAACGAATGCCGAACCTATTGGCTTCAACTGTTTTTATCAACATTCCGAGCATTCCATTAAACCCTAACGGAAAAACTGACTATCAAGCCTTAGCCTCCATAAAGACTAAATTAAGTACAACCACACCCTACCAAAAACCCGCCACAGAAATTGAAGAGAAATTAACCGCCATTTGGAAAAAGATTTTTAAAAAAGCAAAACTAAGCGTTACCGAAAACTTCTTCGATTTAGGCGGCGATTCTTTAATGGCGATGCAGCTTCTGGTTGAAATTGAAAAAGAATACGCAAGGCAAATGCCGCTATCGATTATTACCAAAGCATCAACCATTCGAGAACAAGCTCGTATATTAGAAAATAAAGAAGCGCTTAATGCCGCGCCCATTCTTATTCCTGTTCAAACCAACGGAAAGAAAAACCCGCTTTACTGCCTTCCAGGCGTTGGCGGCAACACCCTTAAATTTCACCCGCTCATTAAATATCTGCCTAAAAATCAGCCCGTTTATTTTCTGCGTTCGCGCGGGCTAGAAGCCGGTGAAACGATTGAAACAAGCATAGAAGCCATTGCTGCCGATTATTTGTTAGAAATTAAAAGAATTCAAAAAAACGGACCCTACCACTTCATCGGTTTCTCAAGCGGCGGGCTGGTTGCGTACGAAATGGCCCAGCAACTCAAACAACAAGGAGAAGAAACCAACCTTATCGCCGCGCTCGATTCATACCTTGCCGCCCTGCAAGATAAACGCTCACTAGCCGGGCAACTATTGGCCTTAATTAATCGCAACATAAAAATTTGGCAGCAAAATGGGTTTCGATTTTACTTAACCTATCTTATAGAGTATGTCATATTCGCAATCACCCGATTAATCCAAAAGCAAAAAGAAAAAGAGATTCTAGCCCAACGCACCGATGTCTATACACTCTATAAAAAAGTAGAAAAAATTAACGATATGGCAGCGCAAGCCTACACCCCCAAACCATACACCGAAAAAGTGTTGTTATTTGGAGCGATTAAAGGCCACTTAAAATTTGAAGAAAAAAGACCAGATTTGAGTTGGAAAAGATTAGAGATTAATACACTGGATGTGCAATTAATCAATTGCTACCATCACGATATTCTTTCAGAGCCATATGTACAGCAAATTGCCGAAAAAATTATTCCACTGCTGCCAAAATCTTAATTAATGATATTTGCCCCATCTGACGCGTGGCAAATATACACTTTTGGTTCTAACCCCGTTGCTTGTTGATATTGAACAGCCAAATCAGAAGCAAACGCAGCCGCCGCTTCTTTCTCCACCAGATTAACAGTACAGCCTCCAAAACCTGCCCCCGTTAATCGCGCCCCAAAACAACCCTTTAATTGTTGAGCAATCTTTACCATTGTGTTTAATTCAGGCGTAGATACTTCATATAAATCCCGCAAACTACTATGGCAGGCGTTCATTATTTGACCAAAGGCTTCAATATTCCCCTGCGCCAGTAAGGGAACAGCCAGTTGAGTACGTTCGATTTCTTCTACTACATGCCGCGCGCGCTTTTCAACAATAGCTGGAAGTTGATGTGCCAACTGATTAAACGATTCAACTGAAACATCTCTTAAACTTTGAATCCCAATTAATTCTTGAGAGAGAATTCGCACGGCTTCTTGGCAAGCCATGCGTCGCTCATTGTAGCCGCTGGTGGTTAATTTTCGCCGAACGGAAGTATCCGCAATCACAATCGTCGCCCGCGCTGGGATTGGCAAGGTTTGCCAGTTTAATGAACGGCAGTCTAATAACAACAGCTGATTGGCAACCCCGCAAGCCGATGCAAACTGGTCCATAATACCGCAGTTCACCCCCACATAGGCATTCTCTGCCCGCTGACCGATTTGTGCCATTTGCATGGCGAGTATTTGCCAGCCACCCAATTGCTGCCACGCCACCCCAAACGCCATCTCTACCGAAGCAGAAGAACTTAACCCAGCCCCGCGCGGCACATCAGATATCAATACACCATTCATTGCCTGTGTGGTGTAACCCGCTTCATTTAAAGACCACATCACACCCGCTGGGTATAAAGCCCAGTCTGGCAGGGACGAACCATTCACTTGTTTTTTAGCAGAAAGCCCATAAGACCCAAAACAAACCTCTTCGGCCAAATCTGCCGCGACCAGCGTGGTCTGCTCGGAATCGGCCGGAGAAAAGGCAAGGTAGCTGGCACGGTCAATGGCGGCGGGCAGCACAAACCCGTCGTTGTAATCCACATGTTCACCCAACAAATTAACCCGCCCGGGCGCGCGCGCAATAAATAAAGGAGCGGCGCCAAAACGATTGCGAAATAAGGTTTTTACTTTTTCAATCATAAAATTATTTAATTAACACTTAACCCATTGCCCATTGGCTTGGCTAGATTGAATGACACAATCCACAAACCGTACCCCCATCAAACCATCCCACGCGTTAGGGAAATGCAATGCCAGCGGGTCGGCGGGCAAACCGGCTCGGCGAGCGCTGATGGCTTCTGCCGCATCGGAATAAAGGTTGGCAAAGCCTTCGTGAAAGCCCTCGGGGTGGCCCGCCACAATGCGGCTGGCACGCGCCGAAAGCGGCAAAGTACCCGGGCCATTGGGCGTGCGGTTTTCAGACGGACCGTGCAATGGCTTAAAAGTTAACGCCTGCGGAACTTCCTGCATCCACTCTAGGCTGCCTTGGCTGCCGCTGACCCGAATACGCAGGCAGTTTTCTACACCCGCCGCCGCTTGTGTAACCCAAAAACTGCCGCGCGCGCCGTTTTCAAAACGAAGTAAAGCACCCGCATAGTCATGAATGGAGCGGTTCGGCACAATATTGCCAATTTCGGCACACACTTCCGAAATCTCGAGGCCGGTAATAAAACGAGTTAAATTATGAGCATGGGTGCCAATATCGCCCATCACCAAAGAAGGGCCGCCGCGCGCGGGGTCATATTTCCACATGCGGTTGGGGGCTACCGGCTTATGCTCATCGGCTTTGCCGCCTTGCACATACTCTACTTGCACCAGCCGAATCTCGCCCAACTGACCCTCTGCCACCATGGCTTTGGCTTGGCGTACCATCGGGTAACCGGTGTAATTATGCGTAAGGCAAAAAATTAATCCGCTCTCTTTCACTTTTGCATACAAGGCTTCAGCATCTGCTACAGTATTGGTCATTGGTTTGTCACAAATGACATCGCAGCCATGTTCTAGCGCCGCCAGCGCATATTCAAAATGGCTGTCGTTTGGAGTCATGATGGCAACTACATCGATTCCGTCTTCACGAGCCGATTCTGCTTTCAGCATTTCTGCCACACTGGAATATAAACGCTGCGGGGCAAGCCCTAGCTCTCTTCCCGTTTGCTGAGAGCGCTCGCTATCAGAAGAAAAAACGCCGGTAACCAACTCGTAACGGTCATCCAAACGGGCCGCTTGGCGGTGCATTGCCCCAATAAACGAACCCGGCCCGCCGCCTATGACCGCCAAACGCAGGCGCCTTCCTAACATTTTAATAACTGGGTTAAGGGTCATATTATTGCTCCTGTTTCAAAAATTCTCTTAAGGTTTCTACCACCAAACGGTGGTCTTCCGCTTGTGCCAAGCCCGAAACCGTGATGGTGCCAATGATGCCGGTTTCTTTAATTAAGATAGGAAAACAACCGCCATGGTCGGCGTATAAACTTTCGGGAATGGCATACACTTCTTCTAGCGTGCGGCCCTTACTTTTAATTAATTGTCCCATGTAATACGAGCTATGCCCAAAGCGATTAACCAGCCGTGTTTTCCGTTTGACCCATTCGTCATTATCCGCTGAGGTGCCGGGCAGGCTGGCGTGAAAGAGTTGCTGTTCGCCGCGAGTGATATCCACAGTAATGGGTAGTTTTTCTCGAATGGCTCGGTTAACCAAGCGGCTGCCAATTTCCCACGCGGTTAACTCGTTAAATTTATTAAATTGCAAGTCTTGTTCTTGCTGCAACAATTCTTTTAATAAGTCTTCCATATTAAGCTCCTAGAACATAAAACGGGTCTGCTTCTTTAAAAGAAAACCAGACCCGTTTTGTTTAATTTGTTAATGTAATTATCCCTTTAGTGAACCCGCTAATAAGCCGCGTAAGAAGTAACGCCCAAGCAGAATATAAACCAACAAGGTCGGCAAGGCGGCTAAAAGTGAGCCTGCCATTTGTACATTCCACGAAATAATTTGGCTGCCCGCCATATTATTCAATGCCACCGTAATCGGCCAATCTGAATTGCCGGTTAAAACCACCGCGAAAAGAAAATCGTTCCATGCCGAGGTAAACTGCCAAATTAAGACAACGACAAAACTCGGCAATGAAATGGGCAATAAGATATTGCGGTAAATGCCCAGCATGTCAGCGCCATCCATTTTGGCGGCTTCTAACAATTCTTGCGGCAGGCTGGCGTAATAATTACGGAAGGTTAAAGTAGTAATGGGAATGCCATAAATAATGTGCGCCATGGCAAGGGCAGGCAAACCCGCCATGCCAATGGCGCGCATGAATTGAACCAATGGGATGAGAATGCTTTGGTAAGGAATAAACATGCCAAACAAAATAATCGGAAAAATTACATCCGCGCCGCGAAATTTCCATTTAGAAAGAATGTAGCCGTTTAACGAACCCAACGCGGATGAGATTAATGCAGATGGAATGACGGTTAAGAAACTGTTTAATAATGAAGGAGCCAGTTTGGCATAGGCTTCAATATAGTTGTCAAAAGCAATGCCTTGCGGCAAGTTCCACATGGTTTTTAAGTCAATTTCTTCAAAACTTTTAAAACCAGTAGCAATCATCACATACATGGGTAATAAGTAAAAAATAGCCATGCCAATTAAAGGAACATAAAGCCAGTTTTTACCGAGACGAAATTTTCGTAAGCTGTTCATTTTATTCCGCCTCCGTTTTGAGTGTATAGCGAATATAGGGGATGATTAATACCGCCACACTGATTAATAAAAGTACACCAATCGCCGCGCCGCGACCATAAAACAAACCATCAAAGGTAACTTGCCACATGTAAATCGCAGGAACATCCAGCGGTAGCTGTTTGCCCGCAATGGCAACAATTAAATCAAACACTTTTAAGGACATGTGCCCAAGGATGATTAATGCCGAAAGTGTGACAGGGGCAAGCAATGGCAGCATAATGTGGCGGTAAATTTGAATTTCACTCGCGCCGTCTATTTGAGCAGCTTCTTTTAATTCGTGAGGAATTGCCCGCAACCCAGCTAAATAAAGCGCCATGGTGTACCCAGACATTTGCCAAATGGCCGCTAAGGCAATGGCGGCGATGCCCCAAGTGGGCGTGGTATGCCATTGATTAACCAACGAGTCTAAGCCTAAATTTGTAAACAGTAAATTAAATCCACTGGTCCGAGAGCCAGCGGCTGGGTTCATTAACCAGCGCCAAACGACCCCCGTAACAATGTAAGAAATTGCCATAGGAAATAAGAAAAGGCCGCGAAAGAAACCTTCTCCTTTTAAATTTTGGTCTAACATAATCGCTAACAAAAAGCCTAAGAGAATGCTTCCAAACACAAAAACACCGGTGAAAATAAGGGTATTACGAACATCCACATGAAAACGGGGATCTGCAAAGAGGTCTAAATAATTTTGAATACCATGCCAAGTATAATCTGCGCTTAACCCTTTCCACTTACTGAGTGAAACGCGGACAGACCAACCAATAAATACATAAACAAAAATAACCACCGCCACAATCGATGGCGAAATCAGAAGGATATTGAGAAAACGGTCTTTATCTCTGAGCAGGGCTTTAAACATGGCGGCCTCGTTTACTTTCTCTTAATTAAGAAGGGAGGCCTCAATTGAGGCCTCCCCATTTTAACACTAGACTATTTGCAAGGGCCAGAACTGGCACAAGCAGCAGCCAAAGCGGCTTGGAAAGCATCAACATTGCCATCGGCGAGGAACAAGCCGAGAGCGGTGTCAATTTCGGTCTTCCAAGAGTCGTTGGCAACCACACCATGAGTTAAGGAACCAACCACAACATTAGTGGACCAGTCACTCATAGCAGACTGTAGATATTCACCAAAGAGGGAAGGATCACAGTCGGTGCGGGCACAAATGGAACCCTTGATAGGATTGAAAGCTTCTTGACCTTCTTTAGAACCAGCAACAACCAACCAAGCGGTGGCTTCGTCAGGATCTGGTGCACCAACAGCGAGCACGAAGGAATCAGAAAGGAATTGGAAGGTACCACCGCTGCCGGGGGTAGCAGCCCAACCGTAGTCAGCGCCGGGGGTCTTGCCCAATTCACGGAAGAAGCCTTCAGCCCAGTCACCCATGACGTTGAAAGCGGCATCGCCGTTAATCACGAGTTGGGAAGCATCTTGCCAAGAAAGAGAAGCAGAATCAGCGTTGGCATAGGTTAAGACCTTAGCATAGTTATCGAGGGCTTGCTTAACTTCTGGGCTAGACCAGTCAGTGGAGCCATCCCAGAGACCGTTATAAGCATCTGCACCCAAAGTGCCGAGCAAAACGGTTTCAAAGAGGTGCAACTTGGTCCATTGTTCACCCAAAGCCAAAGGTTGAACGCCAGCGGCCTGAAGAGTATCCATAGCAGCGAACCATTCGTCCATGGTGGTAGGAACAGCAACGCCATTGGCTTCGAGCACGGCTGGGTTGTACCACAAGACGTTAGCGCGATGAATGTTAACAGGTACAGAATAAATGTTGCCGCCATCTGAAATTAATGGGATGAGGGTTTCAGGCATAACGGCCAACCAACCTTGGGCTTCATACAAGTCATTAAGCGGTTGAATTTGGCCACCAGCAACATAAGTACCAATCAATTCTTGACCGGCATGACCCTGCCAGCTATCTGGTGGATCACCAGCTTGCAAGCGGGTAGCGAGTACAGCACGAGCATTGGTGCCAGCACCACCAGCAACAGCCGCGTTGACAAATTCAACGTCAGGATATTGGGCGTTGTACAAAGCGATCATTGCTTCGAAACCAGCGGCTTCACCACCACCGGTCCACCAGGAAAATACTTCTACTTTACCTGGGGCAGCAGCAACTTCACTTGAGGAAGCAGCTTCGCTTGAAGAAGCTTCTTCACTGCTAGATGCAGCGGCTTCTTCGGTAGCGGGGGCGGCTGCGGGGGCGCAAGCGGTAATCACAAACATTGCGATTACGAGAAGGCTCAAAAGAGCCATTATTTTTTTGT
>CAYOGW010000096.1:0-10711 GCA_964403635.1 uncultured Anaerolineaceae bacterium
TTAGGTGTTTTAGATGGTAATTTAAATGGCTTAATGGAAGCCTATTTGCGCCAAAAAGATGTTAATTAATGCTTGACGTAAGGGTGTAACCCCGCTATAATTCGCAGGCTTAAGTTGGGGAGAGCCCAGCTAACCCCACATGGACTTATATAAAGGAGTACGAAATGGCCCCACAACCAAAACGAAAACATTCTAAAGGTCGCCGCGATCGTCGCCGCGCCCATGACAGTTTGACCGCTCGAAACTTAACCACCTGTTCCAATTGTGGTCAGATGCGCTTACCGCACACGGTTTGCCCGAACTGCGGTCAATATAAAGGTCGCGCAGTGGTCGAAGTAGACAAAGAAAAGAAGTCTTAATTTGTAACCAACAACGCGCCGTAGCCAATACGGCGCGTTTGTGTTTTAAGCCTCGAGGTGAACCATGACAATAAATATTTCAAAAAGTGCGTTTTTATTTCCAGGGCAAGGTAGCCAAAGTGTTGGCATGGGCAAAGATTTAGCCGCTCAAAATGAAACTGCTCGTTCAATTTTTGAAAAAGCCGATTCTATTCTAGGATTTGAAATTTCGAAATTAATGTGGGAAGGCCCTGATGTTGATTTAAATGACACATTAAACACGCAGCCCGCCCTATTTATTCATTCGATGGCTGCATATCAGGCCTTTAAGCAGGCTCACCCGCGGGTTGCTCCCACTTATATGGCGGGGCATTCGCTAGGAGAGTTGTCTGCCATTACCGCTGCTGGTGCGCTTTCTTTTGAAGATGGATTACGCCTTGTGCGAAAGCGCGGGGAATTAATGAAGCGCGCGGGAGAACAAAACCCAGGTGGTATGGCGGCTGTTTTAGGGTTAGATATCCCTACTTTAGAAGTTGTCTGCGCTGAAGCGAGTACGCCAAAAGAAATTGTCCAGGTTGCCAACGATAATAGCCCTGGGCAAGTGGTTATTTCTGGGCATAAACCTGCCTTAGAGCGGGCAATGGAAGGCGCAAAAGCGGCAGGAGCAAAGAGAGCTATTCCCTTGGCGGTAAGTATTGCCGCCCATTCACCCTTAATGGATTCGATTCAAGCGGAATGGAATGCTGCTGTGAATGAAGCGGCTTTTTCTGACGCCGCAATATTTGTTGTTGGAAATGTAACCGCCAAACCACTTCAAAAAGCTGTTGATTTGCGAGCAGATGTTCAAGCGCAAATGCAATCTCGCGTGCGATGGGTTGAATCGGTTCAGTGGATGGCTTCTCAGGGCGTTATTCACTTTGTGGAAGTGGGAACAGGCGCGGTCTTAGCCGGATTAACCAAGCGGATTCAAAGTGATGTATCAACTCATCCGCTGGGTAATCCGGCCGATTTTGAAGCTATTAATGATTAAATACACAAATGAGTTTTGGCTTGTAGTATAATGGGCGTCGTGAAACAATTGCCTGACATAAACCCTGTCAGCGGTTCCGCTCACGATGCGGGTCTATTGTCATAACTAAAACTGGTCAGAATCTCTATTCGGCCAGTTTTTTTGTTTTCAGTAGGCAGCGTTGGAAAAGAATTTTAAGGAGTAATGCATGAAATTGAGTCAGTTGGCTCTTAATATTGCAAAATCACCGACATTAGCTCTCAACGAAGAGGCCCGCCTGCTTCGTGAACGAGGCGAAGCCGTGATTCACTTGGGGATTGGTGAGCCAAAAAATAAAACGCCGCTTGCTGCAATATTATCGTCTTCAGCTAAGTTAGCCAGTGGAGAAGTGAAATATACACCCGCGGATGGTTTACCATCGCTTAAAAAAGCAATTGTTCGATACACGGAAGAAAATTATAATCGCGCTGTTGCGCCTGAAAATGTGCTTGCCACCAATGGCGCTAAACAGTCTTTGTTTAATATTTTTTTTAGTATTCTTAATCCGCAAGAAGAGGTAATTGTTTTAGCCCCTTATTGGGTTTCGTACCCTGAAATCATTAAAATGTGCCTTGGGAAACCAGTGATTGTGACACCCGAAGATGGCACATTTACACCAACATTTGCGGAAATTGAACGCGCCGTAAATGGAAACACCAGAGCGATTATCGTCAATAGCCCAAATAACCCTTCTGGGGTAATATATCCGCCAGAATTAATTGCTCAGATTGTAGAGCTTTGCGAAACAAAAGGAATTTTTATGATTTGTGATGATATTTATCACAAGTTGGTATTTGATAAAAAAGTTGCTGCGCCAGCTTTTCAATTTAGCAAACAAGAAATTGATCGTTCGCACATTATTGTTGTTAATGGTGTTGCAAAAGCGTATGGTATGACGGGTTTTCGAGTTGGTTGGGTTATTGCCCCGCGTCAATTAATTGAGGTGATGACCAATGTCACTGCGCAGACTACCTCGGGTGTTTCACCTGTTAGCCAAGCAGCAGCAGAAGGCGCATTAAACGGAACACAATCTGTAGTGGAGGCAATTCGTTTACACATTGAAAATAACCGTACTGTATTACTGCAAGAAATGAAATCATTTAATGGCGCTCGATTAATTAAGCCAGATGGTACATTTTATGCAATGCCAGACTTACGCGCTTTTAATAGTAGTTCAGTTGAAATATCTCGGTTGTTACTTAAGAAAGCAATGGTTGTAACCGTACCCGGCAAAGAGTTTGGCATGGAAGGCCATATCCGCATCTCCATTTCTGGCTCTTTGCAAGATGTAACTGATGGAATTGCTCGTATCCGCTGGGCACTCGACCCAACCAGCCCTAATGAAATTTATATTGGGGATAAAAAATTAATTCGTGATTGGATGTAAAGGAAAAGGTAAAAATGACTAATGTTTTAAATATAAAAACCCCTGCCGAAGCCATCGCCCAAGCCCGTAAAGCAGATGTAAACCTTTCTGCTCAGGGTGTAAATAACCTACGCCTTGCGTATTGGAACTTAACTACAGAAGCACTCTACGAAGAAGCCGTATTTCGTGGTGAAGGCGCTGTGGTTAATGGCGGCCCATTTGGGGCATTCACTGGCAAGCATACCGCCCGCTCTGCCAACGATAAATTTATAGTAAAACATACTGATTCTGAAAATAATGTTTGGTGGGGAACCTATAATCGGCCATTTGAAGGACAAAAATTTGACCAAATGGTAGAGCGTATGCTCGGCTTTATGCAAGGGCGAGATGTGTTTGTGCAAGATGTATACGCCGGTGCCGATAAGAATTATCGCCTGCCAGTACGCATAGTGACTGAGTTGGCTTGGCACAGCCATTTTGTTCGCAACATGTTTATTTTGCCAGAATCACTTGAAGAATATAAAAGTTTTATTCCAGAGTTTACTATTTTGGCAATGCCTTCGTTTAAAGCCAACCCCGCAGTAGATAATTCCAATAGTGAGACCATTATTTGTCTTTCTTTTGAAAAGAAAATGGCAATTATTGGTAATACCGCTTACGCCGGTGAGATTAAAAAATCAATTTTTACATTGTTAAATTATTTATTGCCTTTAAAAGGTGTATTGCCAATGCATTGCTCCGCTAATGTCAATCCTAATAATTCGAATGATGTGGCTTTATTCTTTGGGTTGAGCGGTACTGGTAAAACAACGCTATCGGCAGACCCAGCCCGCAGCTTAATTGGTGACGATGAGCATGGCTGGAGCGATGACGGGGTATTCAACTTTGAAGGTGGTTGTTATGCTAAAGTCATTGGGTTATCTCAAACGGCTGAGCCAGAGATTTTTTCAACCACCAAGCGTTTCGGTACCGTGCTTGAAAATGTTCCGTATGACCCAATCACACGCTTGGTTGACCTTAATGATGATACGGTCACAGAAAATACCCGCGCTTCGTATCCGTTAGAGTTTATTGCCAATGCTGTGCCAGAGAAAAAAGCAGGACACCCAAAGAATATTATCTTGCTAACGTGTGATGCCAGTGGAGTTATGCCGCCCATCTCTAAATTAACTACTAATCAAGCACTTTATCAATTTATTTCAGGTTATACATCCAAGGTGGGTGGAACGGAAGTAGGTTTAGGTAAAGAACCCAAGGTAACCTTTAGTGCTTGTTTTGGTGGGCCATTTATGGTTCATCATCCATATAAATATGCGGACCTATTAAAGCAAAAAATTGAACGATATGGGGTTACCTGCTGGTTGGTGAACACGGGATGGGTTGGTGGACCATTTGGTGTTGGAAAGCGTATTAGTATTAAATATACCCGCGCATTGTTGAGCGCCGCGATGAATGGTCAGTTGGACAATGTTGAATATTATCGAGATCCTGTGTTTGGTTTTGAGGTTCCTAAATCATGCCCCAATGTGCCAGACGAGGTTTTAGTTCCTTGGTCTAGCTGGCCAAGCCGAGAAGCCTATGATCAACGCTATCGTGAATTGGCTACTCGTTTTATTGATAATTTTGCCAAATTTGCAGAAGGAAGTTCTCCAGAAGTGGCTGAAGCAGGCCCCAAAATATAATGATTAAATAAAAATCCCCGCTTAATTAAGCGGGGATTTTTATTGTTATAAGCGAATAGCTTCGTATCTGTCGATTTGTTTTTCAATGATTTTTATGCTGTCTTGCCAAAACTTTTTGCTGCGAATATCAATGCCAAACTG
Organism: uncultured Anaerolineaceae bacterium; assembly: GCA_964403635.1. Lineage (GTDB taxonomy): Bacteria > Chloroflexota > Anaerolineae > Anaerolineales > Villigracilaceae > JANJTV01. The sequence continues at coordinate 4,576 of CAYOGW010000096.1, forward strand.
TTGGGCTAATTCAGCGGCGGGAGCTTCTCCGGTAGAAGCGAGTAATTTAATATAATCTGGAACAAAGGCTGCGCCGCGTTCTTGATAGATAGCATATAAACCTGTTGCAAATAAAAGCCCAAAGGTATATGGGTAATTATAAAAAGAGAGTTCGCTACGATAATAATGCGGCTTCCATGTCCACATAAACTTCATTAATTTGTCTTGATCAAGACCGTCGCCGTAGGTTGCTTTCTGGGCGCGTTCCATAATTTCTGAAAAATCGTCCGCAGAAAGTTCCGCTTTTTCACGGCGTTCAAACACTTCTTTTTCAAATAAATACCGTGAATAAATATCAACCGTAATTTGGCTGGCGTTTTGTAAAGACATTTCTAAAACGGCCAATTCTTCGGTTGGGTTGGCGGCTTTTTTAAGGAGTGCCTGATAAACAATAGTTTCACACATAATAGATGCGGTTTCGGCCAATGTCATAGGCGTGTCTTGTTGAAGTAAGGTTTTGTTGTGGCTAAAAGCGCACTCATTATGAAAAGCGTGACCTAATTCGTGCGCGATTGTACCAACCCCATCTGGGGTGCCATCAAAGTTTACTAAAATGCGAGATTCCTTTACAGAAGGAACGCCCATGCAAAAAGCACCACCACGTTTGCCAGACCGCTGTTCGGCATCAAACCAATTTCCATCAAAGGCGCGGCGTGCTAAATCTGCCATTTCTGGCGCAAATTGACCAAAGTTTTCTAGAATAAAGTCTCGGGCTTCTTGCCAGTTATAGCGTGTATCTGTTTTTCCAACGGGGGCAAATAAATCCCACCATGCCAATTTTTCTTTTCCTAAATGACGGGCTTTGGCTTTAAAGTACCGCCGAAATGTTGGGAATGATTCTTCCATGGCTTGCAGCATGGCTTCTAAAGCTTGGCGGTCAATGTGGGCATCATCGATGGATTGATGTAAGGCATCTACTCGGCCTCGACGACGATTGAGAACATTGGCTTCCCCTTTAACGCCGTTGAGCGCTGCGGCAAGAGGCTCTTTTACGGTTTCCCAGGCCTTCATTTCGGCTTCATAGCCGCGGCGGCGAACTGATTCGTCTGGATGGGCGCGTAGGTTTACTAGCGCGGGGGATGGCAATTGTTTGACTTCTCCATCGAGCTCAAATTCGGTCATCAGTTGAGATGTCACCGTTCCTTGAAGCTTGCTCCAAGCCTGAGAACCGGAAAGGCTGAGTTCGGCAGCCAGCTCCTCTTCTGCTTCTGACATCATATATTGGCTTTGCTCGGCGGTGAGTTTAAGAAAGTAACTATGCGTTGATGCGCTTCCGCCAAGCGAAATAATTTTGTTAATGACAGGGCCAAGTTTGCCCACCCATGCTCGCACTTGAATATTGACATTTTGCAAACGTAAGGTTCGCATTTGTAATTCTGAAAAAATGCGCGCTGCGTCTTTATGAAACGAATCAGTCGTGATAAAGCTATATAAATAGGCTTGAATACTGTAAACCAAATCGCTGGTTTCGTTGTAGCGATCAATTAAGCCATTAATTAATTCGTTAAGTTTTTTAGGGTCAGTGGTTGCATCTGTTTTTTCTAACTGGTCTGAGAAGTATTTTTCTAATCCTTCAATTTGCGAATCCATCGTTTTTATTGCTTGTTTAAATTCTGTGGATTCTAAGCTGGGAAATACATTGGTAAGATCCCAGTGGGGCAGTTTGGTTTCGGTCATTATATTAATCTCCTTTGATTTTAGAGTGCCCATGACAGCATAATGCCAATAAGGGCAATGATTAAGCCAAGGTGCAAAAAGAAATTTGTTTCTGCAAGGGGTGAGGTTGCCGGTAAAACAATTACCAAGAGTAAATTGAGAATGATTAACATTAAGCCAATTATTGGCAATAGCCCTTTACGGTGGGCAAAGTATTCAGAAGCCAAGTCTACAAGTTTCGAAAGCCACTCCATCATAGGTTCTCCTCTGTTTTATTTGGCATTGATTTGGCCTGCCACTCCTGAAATTGAGCCATTAAGCGGCCGGGAATTCTCCCTTGAATTAATACGCCTCCACGACCATGTTCAATCCTATCTACATGACCTGAATCATGAAACATGGAGATTAAATTACCTTGTTGATATGGCAACCAAACCTGAATAGGATTAAAGTTTTCGTACAATTCTCTCTGCATCAATGTCAACAAATCGCCGATGCCCAAGTTATTTTTAGCAGAAATGCCAATTGCCCGAGGATATTGAGCTAAAAATTGAGGAGAATGTTCGGCTTTGCTAAGCAAATCAATTTTATTTAATGCTGTAATCATCGGAATATGGTCAGCATTAATTTCCTTTAGCGTTTGTTGAACAGCCAAAAATTGCGCATAAGCATTTGGGTGTGAGGCATCTACCACATGTAATAATAAATCGGCTTCGCTAATTTCTTCTAATGTAGCTCGAAAAGCAGCTACCAATGTGGTTGGTAATTTTTGAATAAAGCCCACCGTGTCTGTAATTAACGCGGTATAGCTGCCCGGCAGGTCCACACGGCGGGTGGTTGGGTCTAAGGTAGCAAATAGCTGGTTGGCGGCATACACATCTGTTTTGGCAAGACGATTAAGCAAAGTAGATTTTCCGGCATTGGTGTAACCAACCAACGCCACTGTAGGAATACGCGAGCGCTTTCTTTGGGCGCGATACCGCTCACGGTGCGCCCGTACCTTTTCAATTTCTTTTTTAAGATGAGAAATTTTTGTGCGAATTTGGCGTTTGTCTACTTCTAGCTGGGTTTCACCCGGCCCGCGCAAACCCACGCCGCCAACCCCGCCAGAGCGTCCGCCACCGCCACCACCCTGACGGGCTAAATGTGTCCATTGGCGCGTTAATCTCGGCAGGTAATATTCATATTGGGCAAGCTCTACCTGCAGCATGCCATCGCTGGTATGGGCGTGTTGAGCAAAAATATCTAAAATTAAGGCGGTGCGGTCTAAAACCCGTACATTTGGTCCTAGTAAAATTTCTAAGTCACGTTGATGTCGGGGATTAAGCTCGCTATCAAAAATTACTACCTGTGCCAACATTTCCTCAGCAAGGATTTTTAATTCCTCTACTTTACCTTTTCCAATAAAGGTATCAGGGTGCGGGCGGTCTAGTTTTTGGGTCGTTTCGCCAATCACGTCTAAGCCCGCCGTATCAGCCAGCAGGCTTAGTTCAATTAAAGAGTCTTGCATGCTGAGTAAGTGTTTTTCATTAAACACTTCAGTGCCGACCAAAAATGCACGTTCTCGCGGTAAGCGGGTAGGTTCAGGGTTCTTTTTCGACATAGGATTAACTGGAGTTTAGCACGACATGCTCAACTTGTCCAAACTCGCTTTCATTACGGATGAGAATTAAACTGGCCCAGCCGGTAGCTTTTTAGCCATTCTACCAAGGTGTGTCCTACCACCTGAAGGCTTTCGGCTGATACCTTATCTGGGGTGTCGTGAGTGGTGTGCCAGTATGGGTAGTCAAAGTCAATTAAATCGACGGCTCTAATACCGCGTTGAATAAAAGGGATGTGATCATCTACCATGGCATATTTTTCTTGTGGAATGAAATAATTTTCATAACCCAGTTCGGCAGCTTTTTTCCAAATAGACTGCGTTAAAGCATCATCGGAAAGGGATTCTTGATAGATATTTAAATCCGCATCACCAATCATATCTAGCAAAATCACAGCCTCGGGCTCAAAATTCATGTCGCGAACAAAGGCGGTAGAACCCAATATCCAATCCCAGCCTTCCATATTGCCATTGTCTTCTAAATCGATGAATAATAAGCCAATCGGAACACTGCCTTGTGGAATAACCCTGCCTAATTCAAGCAATACGGCTACCCCAGAAGCGCCATCGTTTGCTCCAAGAACCGGTAATAAGTGATTTTCGGGGTTGGGGTCGTTATCTGCATGAAAGCGGCTGTCATAATGGGCCATTAATAAAATAGCAGGTGTTTCTCCTGGGCGTGTAGCAAGGATATTTTTAGCGATTAAATGGTTAATTTCTTGCTCAATTACCTGCACTTCCCAGCCGTGTTGTTCTAATTCTTTGCGAATGTATGCAATGGTTTTGGCGTGTGCTTCTGAGCCAGGTGTGCGAGGCCCAAAAGAGGTTTGAACCAAGACATGTTGATAGGCGTTCTGCCCGTTAAAGGGTAGGAATTGTTGGGAATAAATTAAATAATAGCCAATAATAAAAATGAAAGTACCGGCTAGTATCAGGGCAGCAATTTTTTGTTGTTTCATGTCGTTTGTTGAAGAAATAGGTCTAGGCTTTTTTCTGCTCTTGCGGCATATAAACTGCCACGCTCTCGTTTGCCGGTTTTGCCTGTTAATTCTAAGGGTGGTAATATGCCAAAATTTGCCTTCATGGGCTGAAAGTCTTTCATTTCTGCATGGGTTACATAATGACATAAAGCACCAAGCATGGTTTCTTTTGGCAAGGTGATTGGCTCTTGACCGTTAATTAAACGGGTTGCGTTCCAACCCGCTAATAAGCCGGTTGCAATGTTACCCATATAGCCCTCTACGCCTGTAATTTGACCGGCAAAAAACAAGTTTGCGCGGTTTTTACTTTGCAAGGTTGGTAACAATAAATGCGGTGAGGCGATAAATGTGTTTCGGTGCATTTGCCCGTAGCGCACAAATTCGGCTTGTTCTAAGCCGGGCACAGTGCGGAATACTCGTCTTTGTTCTGGAAAGGTTAAATTGGTTTGAAAGCCAACCAGGTTATAAAGGTCTCCAGCTAGGTTATCTTGCCGAAGCTGAAGTACGGCGTGGGGGCGCCTGCCTGTTTTGGGGTCGTGTAATCCAACGGGACGCATGGGTCCAAAAGCGAGGGCTTGCTCTCCTCGCTGAGCGATAATTTCTACGGGCAGGCATCCTTCAAAAAATTTATCATGCCCGGCTTTTACCCCACTTTCCATAATTAATTCAAAAGAGTGTAATTTAATGCGTTCTGCGTTTTGTAGCTCAGTGACGAAATTAAAGTATTGTTCTTTGTTAAACGGGCAGTTAATGTAGTCGCCTTCGTCTTGCTCGCCGGTTCCCCAACGCGAAGCGCGGTAGGCGATATCCATATTGATGGTTGTTGCATCGACAATGGGCGAGATGGCATCAAAAAAATAGAGGTGCTCGCTGCCGCTGAACCGGGCAATGGATTCTGAAAGACTGGATGAAGTTAATGGGCCCGATGCCACAATGGTAGGGCCTTCGGGTAGCTGGGTTACTTCTTCTCGAATGAGTTGGATGTTTGGGTGCGCCAGAATGCGGCGGGTTACTTCTTCGGCAAAGCCTTCTCTATCCACAGCGAGCGCGGCTCCGGCGGGAAGGGCGGTTGCTTCGGCGCACGCCACAAGCAGCGAATCCATACGGCGCAGTTCGTTTTTTAATAGCCCAGAAGCGCGGTCAGGGAGATTTGATCCTAAAGAGTTTGAGCAAACCAGCTCGGCTAATTGGTCGGTTTGGTGAGCGCCGCTGGGTTGAAGAGGGCGCATTTCGTATAATTTGACTTTAATGCCGCGTTGCGCAGCCTGCCAAGCGGCTTCACTGCCAGCAAGACCGCCGCCGATAATAATTAAAGGTTGCATGTGTTCTCCCATAATAGCAAGTGATTTTACCATTGCAAATTCGTTAACTTCATGCGCGTATCTTAATGCTTCCTCATGTATAATTTTAATATGTCTGACCAGCTTGTCAGCCGCCGTGTGTTAAAAGAAGCCGTAAGCCAGTCAAAATCTGCTTGGGCTGCTTTTTTATTTCAACAAGAAATGGGCTTTGGCGTTGGAGCTAGTTATGGTTTGGATGAAAAGCAGTTTGAATTATTAATTAAATTGTTACGAGAGCAACCCATTTTTTCTTGGCTGCGAGAAGCATTGAAATTAAATCAGGTTGATTTTTTAACCTTTGGTGAACGAGGTGTGGCGGCCGATACTTTTTCTGCTTTTCCGTTAGGTGGCATGCAGGCTGTTTTACTGGTGGGCAGTATTGGAAAATTGCGCCCTGCGAATCGTCGATTTTGGAAGTTTTTTGCGAATATGGTAGAAGATTTAACGGGAGATAGTGAAATACGCGCGCGCCACTTGCAAGATGTAGTAACAGAATTGCAAGAAACCCAGCAAGAATTACA
>CAYOGW010000097.1:0-10679 GCA_964403635.1 uncultured Anaerolineaceae bacterium
TGTCCTGTTTTCCCTGGGAATAGTGGAGGACCCGTTCTTGAAGTAGAAGAAGAAGGGTTTGAGGTAAAGTTTCGAGTAATTGGCGTGGTATCGCAATTTGTACCTATAGCAGAAACTTGGATAAATTCTCTATTTGGTTATACAAATTTATCCATTAGTAATTCTGGGTATTCAGTAGCGACTCCGATAGATTTTGTGGTAGAAATCATTAATGAAATTGATTAACAAAACCGCCACCTAACAAAGCGTGCACCTGACGCTGGGGATTCTGCGCACATCTCAAGCAGTTTCCTACGCCTTAGCCTTTTTCTGGCTGGACGGCTTCGCCGTCCCCCCCACCGCCACTAACGCAAACCGTTGGGTTGCCAGATAGAGAGAGAAACCATTTCATACAACGTAGCAAAAGGAGCGGTTATGAAAAAAAGATTTTTGATATTGGGAATTATCTTAATTGTTTTGTATTTAATCATTGGTTGCGGTTCAATGTCGCAAGCATATCCAACTCAAATTTCAACGGAAACAAAAATGCCGGAACCAACAGCTACAGAAATTCCGCCACTTACATCCACGCCTACCACAATTCCTACGCTGGCGTTCTTCTCGATTGATCCAACTATCGTTGCGACAGCCAATAGTTGTGACAACAGCCTCACAGCTCCTTTTTGTGTTCCGGGAATAACAATAACGTTGTCTGGTCAGAAATTACCTAAATATGAAGTCGAAGTGAGTTCTCCAGGCTTTTCTGGGACTACGTCGTTTGACTGTCCACAGCAAGCTTTGCTGGTCTCTTTTGGCGATAACATGGCTCCAGTTATGTGCGACAGTGGCGAGATTACATTCGTTACAGTTGGCCTCACAGAAATGACCTTGACCATAAATTGGGAAGGTGGTTCTGTTACACAAACCCTTCATCCTGATTTTGAAATACTCGCCCCACAAGGGTTAGAATGTAGCCCGCAGTGCAGTATTGGAAATTCAGAGATAAATATTCCGTAACATAGTTGCGCGGCACAAACGCAACCCAACAAAGCGTGCACTTGACGGGTGGGATTCTGCGCCATTTTCGGGCTTTTTCTACACCCGAACAGAATCCTGCTCTTGGAGTTTTATCTCATCCCGCCCACCAGCGGCTAACGCACACCGTTGGGCAGATACGAGCTAAGATAGTAACGAATTATTTCAGTCAATAAATGGTAAATGGAGGAAAGCTATATGAGCATCGCCGCAGGTTTCATCGTAACAATGGTTATTGGTTTCCTAATCGTCGGCTCATTAATTGGTTTCTTGTTTCTTAGCTTGTCTATGTCAAAGACATCCAAGAAGTATCGAGAGTTTGTTCGTGGGTTAAAAAAGAAAAATCAGTATGACGAATGGGCTAAACAGCACTCGCAGTTGATAATAGTCGAGAAAGTTTTCCAGTACGGAAGTATCTTATTTCTTTTGGCTTTGCTCATTTATATTGGCATTGTCAAAGATTTTATTTCAGCCCCTAGGTTTATTTTGATTGTTTCGGCAGTCTTCGTTCATTTGTTCTGGCCGTTTAGTTTTGTTTCGACGTTAGTAATTTCCAGGCTTTATAAAAAAGTTCCTGAACTTTGGAGCGAGTACAATAATCACTGACAGATGCAAGCGGTTAAATGAGACATTTATTCAGAATGTCGTGTTGTATGGCAAAGAATCTGCCCAACACAGCGTGCACCTGACGTGTGGGAGTCTGCGCGATTTACAAGCATTTTTCTGGCTTCGAGTTTTTCCTGCGCACAAGCATTGTCCACGCCCGCCCACACGCAGGTATCCCACTCGCTGCGCTCGGGGACGAGACGCAAACCGTTAGACAGTTTCTTTTTCTTTCAAATGCAGGGCTATTCTTTCAATATAAGTGCTTTCAAAGGCTATCCCCAATTCGTCCAGCACTTCTTCTGGGCGGCCGGTGGCGCCTTCGCGCGCGCTTAAGCGCATGGTTAATTTCAGCTCGGGTTCTTGCTGGCTGATGCTTAACTGCTCTATCTGCGGGCGCAGGTCGTAGGGTTTGTCGCGCTTGACTCTCGGCAGGGAGTCCGCTTGCAGCACGGAATCCAGTTTGCGGCTGAGTTCGCTCACAACCACCGCTTCGCGCAGGGTTACTTCAAACGCCGCGGCAATCACCTGTGTTTGCAAGGGCGGATTGGCTAAATCAACTTGTTCCACTTTTAAAATTTGAATCCCGGCTGGCAAAGCGGCTTGCAGGCGGGCAGGCAAATCGGTTAGCGCAATCTCTTCGTTTAACCAGATGTCTAACAGTTCGCAACGGCTGGCAAAGCCAAGCGGCAGGGCCGCCGCCAGTTGAATTTTTGGCTGGGGATGAAAGCCTTGGCTGTAGGCCAAAGGCAAAGCGGCGCGGCGGGTGGTGCGCTCCCAAATTTTGTGCAGGTCTAGGTTGCCGGTGTAGCGCAAGGGACCATTTTTGGCAAAGGTGATGCGAATTCTCATGAATTAATCCATCGCCACGGGCAATTGAAGCTCCACACGGCGCGGAGATTTCACATCGGGGCACTTCCAGCCTTCGCCCGGGTGGTCACGGCGCACGTCTGAGAAGGTTGGCAAGATGCCGCAAGCGAAACATTGCAAGCGGCAGTCAATGCGGATTTCGCCTTCGAGCGACATGCGAAAATCTTGAAATAAGAAATTCTTGCGAACCGCCGCGCTGATATGGTCCCAGGGGAAAATTTCATCCGTGCGGCGCTGGCGGTGGGTGTAAAAATTAACATCCAAGCCGTGTTCGTCAAAGGCTTCCAGCCAACTGCCTTCGGCGCGATGGTCTTGCCAAGCGTCAAACTTGGCACCTTTTTTCCAGGCGCTGTAAACCACTTCCGCCATGCGGCGGTCACCGCGCGAAAGCCAGGCTTCGAGCAGGCTGTCTTGATGGTCGGTTAGCGAAAGTTTGATATTGCGTTCGGGGAAGAGTTCCCGTTTTAAAATGGCTTGCTTGGCAAGGATTTGTTCTTTGGTATCGACCGAAACCCACTGAAAGGGCGTTTGCGATTTTGGCACAAAGGTGCTAACGCCCACATTTAATTTAATCTTGCGCCCCGCCACCTTGCGCCCTTCCGTCAGCACCCGCTTGGCAAGGTCGGCAATCGCTTGCACATCTTCCAGCGTTTCAGCCGGATGCCCAATCATAAAATACAGCTTAATCGTGGTCCAGCCGCGGGCGTAAATTTCACGCGTGGTGTTGATAATGTCTTCGTCTGGAATATATTTATTGATGATGCGGCGCATCCGCTCGGTAGCCGCTTCGGGTGCCAAGGTGAATCCGCCGGAACGCTTGCCCTTGAGTTTATCCATCAAATCCACTGAAACCGATTCAATCCGCAGAGACGGCAGCGAAATGCCCAAGTGTTGACCGCTGAACTTCTCCCCCACAGCGGTTACCAGTTCGACAATATTGCTGTAATCTGACGAGGAAAGCGAAAGCAAAGCCAACTCTTCGAAGCCGGAAGAACGAATGGCATCTTCACAGGCTTGCACCACTTCTTCTACTGTCCGTTCGCGTACCGGACGGGTAATCATACCGGCGTGGCAGAAACGGCAGCCGCGTGTACAGCCGCGCATAATCTCGACAGAAACGCGGTTGTGCACAATATCAATGTTCGGCACAATAAATTTGGTCGGCGGGGGCGGCAGCTTGGCAACCAAGCGCTTCATCACTGGGTTGGCCGCTTCGGGCGCCAGCGCGCTGACTTTTTCAAGGGTGCCATCGTCTTGATAGATTACTTCATATAAGCTAGGTACATATAAACCGGGGATTTTCGCCAGCCGTAGCATGGCTTCAGCGCGAGAAATCCCATCTTCCTTAGCCTTTTGCCAAACATCAATAATGTCGTGAATAATCTCTTCGCCTTCGCCAATCGCAAAGGCATCTACAAAAGCAAACATTGGCTCGGGGTTCATGGTGGAATGCCCGCCCGCGATAATTAAGGGGTGAGTCATGTCTCGTTCGCTGTTGCGAACCGGCACATGTGCCAAATCTAAAATATTTAAACAGTTAGTATAAAGGGTTTCATAAGGCAAGGTGAAAGCCAAAATATCAAACTGCGCCAAGGGGTGGTAGCTTTCTAGCGAGTAGAGCGGAATTTCATTTTCTCGCATCAACACTTCCATGTCATCCCATGGGGCATAAGCCCGTTCTGCCAACGCGTCTGGTCGGTCGTTTACTTGGTCGTATAAAATTTTTAAGCCAACATTCGAAACACCAATGTCATAAATATCCGGGAAAATTAATGCCACTTTGCTTTTGGCTGACTGCCAATCCTTCACCGTGATATTTAATTCACCGCCAACATAGCGGCCCGGCTTTAATACTTTTAAGAGAATTTTGTCTATTCGACGAGAAATTTCGTTTGGGGTAAGCATATTTTCATTATACCCGCCAGAAAGGTCGTTTCATTAAAAATCGGTGGACTGATTAACAGCCCACCGATTGAAAAACGAGTTAAATTATCTTAATTAAGCAGCGGATAAGGCACGAGCCGCGCGCCACTCTTGCACCCATATCCACAAGGCACCCAAGACAGCCAAAGACAATAAGAAACTGGTTGAATCGCCCAAGAATGGAACTGACAATACAATAGAGAGCAAGACAGCGCCCAAAGCCAGTGGCCAAAACTTATGCTCAGCTAAGGCAGGGTTCAAGCGAGCAAAAATTAATTGACCAATTAATTGACTGACCATAATTTGAGCAAGCCAACCGGTAACCAGCACAAAAGCAAAGATTAATAGGCCAAAGGCAAATAAACCAATTGCCACAATCAAGCCACTCAAACCGCCTAAGCTAATAATCCCAAACACCACCGCGCCCGCTACCGTTGCAATAACCAGAAAAATCAGCGCAAAGATGTACGCGGCAAAGGCCAACAATCCAGAATACGCCACTGGCCAAGGTTTGCTGCGGATTTTCTCATTTAAGTTGGGCAACAAAGCAGGGAACAGCCAAGCCAAGAGCAAGCCGAGCAAAATAATGCTGGCAATACTGCGCAGCACTTCAAATACCTGCTCGAGCGCCAAATCAGTCTGAGAAGGCTGTTTCACCACACTGCTATCATCTAACTCCAATTTGATTCGATTAACCGCCCCTGCCACAACGCCGGTAGGGATTGCAAACTCTTTGTTAGATGTGTAAGTTAATTTACCGCCAATTTTGGCAGACTCACCCAAAGTGAATCCAGATTTCACTGTCGGTAAATCAATCTGACGGCCTTGTGGACCAAAAGCCATGGACGGTATGCCTTCAGTATCTTCTTCATCCTCGCTGACACCTAAGTGCAAATTAACATCGCCGCCAATCGTACCTTGCAATTCCAGCGCGCTAGTAGCAATTAACGCATCTCCGGCTACATTGCCTGCCAATAGGTTTTGACCATCAGCCAGCACCAAATCTCCGCCAATGGTAGAGCCAAACTTGCTTTCAAAGCTCGCTCCAGCAGCCACAATATCTCCGCCCACACTGGCGTTTTCACCAAGGGTAATGGCAGCGCCAGCGGCGCGCACATCATCACCAACCGTACCATTAATAATAATTTCAGCTCCAGCGGCTAACACATCCCCTTCAATGGTGCCATTAATGACAATGGTCCCGCCAGCGGCGATTAAGTCCCCTTTTACTGTGCCATCAATGGTAACCGTTTCACCGGTGGCATAAAGATCATCGTTAATCACTTGACCAGCCGGAACAGTAACATTATCGTCAGCGAGCGGCTCAAAGGCGTAGGCCGGAGCCACTAGGCTAAAGGTTAAGATTAAAGTGAGTAAAGCGGAATACAACAAGCGGGTCGTTCGTTTCATATTTGTTCTCCTTAAATAATTAATTCACTACCCCAATCTACGCCATTAATAAAGCAGAGTTGCAAATAAAAAAGAGACTGGTTATTCACCAGTCTCTTTGAGTTAGATAGCGGGCTTGCCATCTTTATAAAATAATTCGCCATCCACTTTAATTTCACTTTCGGCCATGTCGCAGAGCATATCCCAATGCACACCCGATTCGTTTTTGCCGCCGGTTTCGGGGTAGCTCGCGCCAACTGCCAAATGGATGGTTCCGCCAATTTTTTCATCAAAGAGCATGCTTTTGGTAAAGCGGGTAATGCCATAATTGGTGCCAATGCCCCACTCGCCTAAGTAACGGGCACCAGCATCTGTGTTTAACATGCTGGTTAACAGTTCTTGATTTTTGCTGGCTTTTTCTTTGACCACTTTGCCGTTTTCAAACCATAACTCAATATCGGTTACTTCTTGACCAGCGTATATAGCCGGATAACGGAAACGAACCCAGCCATTAACCGAATCTTCTACTGGGCCGGTAAAGATTTCACCATCAGGGAAGTTATATTTACCATCTGCTTCGATAAAAGTACGACCCTTCACTGAAAGGCTTAAATCAACATTGCTGCCTTTAATCGTGACAGCATCTTTGCCAGTTAACCAAGCTGTTAATCTGCGTTGGTTAATGCCCTCTTTTTTCCAAAACGCTACGGGGTCTTCTTCATTTAGCATGCCTGCCCCAAAGACAAATTCGGTGTAATCCGCCAAAGACATATCGGCATCCTGCGCATTGGCGTTGTTCGGGAAAATCGTGGTACACCAACGCAACTCTTTTTGAGCGGCGCGCTGCATATAGGTTTTCATAATGCCTTGGCCCGCTTTTTGGTTACGAGACAAACGCTTACCATCTACACCCGCCAGTGTTCGGCGATTTTCTGGCGCGCCAACGCTTAAGGTAGCATCAAAGGTTTCAATCATTAATTTTCGAACCGGCGAAACATAATCCAATTGACTATCGTTGGCATATTTAAAGAAAATTTGATCTGCCCCAGGCAACGGTTGCATAACGGTAACATGAGCCCCCGCTTTAATCGCTTCTTCGTAAACAGCCAATGTCATTTCACGCGCCAAAGGGTCAGCGGTAATTAAAAATTGTTGATTTGGTTTAATTTCTAAAGAATACTGCACCAGCACTTTGGCTAATTTAAGCACACGAGAATCAGTCATGAATAAATCCTTAATTTCTGAAATAGATTATAAAATTGTAACCCGAAACATCTTTATTAGGACAAATGTCTTACTAAATTAAACTGTCATTCATTAAGAATTCTTCGTGATACACTCAGAAACAAGAACAGAAAGGCCGCTTACCTAATGACAATTCATACCGCTACCAGCCTTGCACATCCTAACATCGCCTTCATTAAATATTGGGGAAACCGCGATGAAACCCTGCGCTTGCCAGTTAATGGCTCACTCTCTATGAATTTAAAAGGGTTGCAAACCCGCACAACCGTCAGCTTTCAACCCTCCTTAGGCATGGACGAATTAATTATCAGCGGGCACGAAGTGACAGGCAAAGGGCTGGCAAGAGTCAGCCAAGTATTAGATGTCGTTCGACAAGCGGCTGGCATTAACCTTAAAGCGGAAGTAATCTCCGAAAATAATTTTCCGGCTGGGGCGGGCATTGCCAGTTCTGCGGCGGCTTTTGCCGCTTTAGCCGTAGCCGCCATCAGCGCAGCGGGATTAAACTGGAACGAAAATCAACTTTCTCGTTTGGCTCGCCTTGGTTCCGGCTCCGCTTCGCGGAGTATCCCAGCGGGTTTTGTCGAATGGCAAACCGGCACCAGCGACGAAGACTCATATGCCATTTCCATCGCGGAGCCAGAGCACTGGGGCTTAGCAGACTGTATCGCGGTCGTTTCGGCAGATCACAAAACAACTGGTTCGACTGAAGGACATGCCCTCGCGCCGAGCAGCCCCCTGCAAAACGCTCGCGTCGCTGACGCAGAACGCCGTTTAGAAATTTGCCGAAAGGCTATTTTACAAAAAGACTTTCAAGCATTTGCTGAAATCATTGAGCTTGATTCAGATATGATGCATGCCGTGATGATGACTTCGCAGCCAGCCTTGTTCTACTGGAAACCCGCAACCTTATCAGTTATGCAAGCGGTACGCGAATGGCGAAAAATGGGTCAACCAGTGGCGTACACCATCGATGCCGGACCCAACGTGCATGTGCTTTGTTTAGAATCAGAGCAATCAACCATCGCCAGCCAATTACAGCAAATAAATGGGGTTGAAAAAGTATTAACCGCTCAAGTGGGCGGGGCTGCTCAGTTGGTCTAATACAACACTAATATTCTGCTTTATTAAATCCGCTTATAATGCTGGAACGCGACAAACCACTTGTGGTTTTAAAAGGAAACGAACAATGGAAACTTTAATTTTATTTATCTTAGCCCTCGGCGGCATGATTATCATTCACGAACTCGGGCACTTTTTAGCCGCCCGTTTTTTCAAAATACCGGTAGAAGAGTTCGGGCTGGGCTTGCCACCGCGCATCGCCACCCTGTTCACTTGGCAAGGTACCGCGTTTACCCTCAATGCCCTGCCCCTTGGCGGCTTTGTGCGCCCACTTGGTGAAAATGACCCCGATGTGTTAGATGGCTTAGCCGCCGCCAACCCTTGGAAGCGTTTGGGTGTGTTACTCGCCGGACCTTTTATGAATTTACTGACAGCAGTGGTTATTTTCTCTATCATGATTGCTCAAATTGGCATGCCAATCCCCGGGCAAGTGATGCTTGGGGAAGTTCTGGCAGACTCCCCCGCTGCTGAAGTCGGTTTAATGAACGGTGACCAGCTGATCAGTGTGGCCGGTAAAAACATCAGCAGCGTGCAAGAAGCTGTTAGCTTAATCCGTGAACACCGAGATGAACCGGTAGAAATCATTGTAATCAGAGATAACGAGACGTTAACCTTTACCCCGACTCCCTTATCTTCTCGCAGCGCCGAAGTCGGCGCGCTGGGGGTAAGCCTAACCACCGCCACCCGCCCCGCTACCTTTATTGAAGCCGTAGGCACCGGCGCAGCCTTAACCGGCGTGCAAGCGCTGACTATTCTGTACATCCCAGTAGGATTAATTCAGGGGTTAATTGCTCCAGACGAAGCGCGTTTAGTAGGGTTAAAAGGAATGTATGACTTTTTTGGCGCGGCTGTCGAACGGGACACCCAAACCCGCGCAGAAGCCAGCCAAGCCCAAGCGGCAGGCGAAACCGCCCCACCCCCCAGCAACTGGGTACTTTCATTAATTGCTATGCTCTCGGTTTCGTTAGGTACTTTTAATTTATTGCCCATCCCAGCGCTAGACGGTGGCAGAATTTTATTTACCCTGCCCGAAATTTTATTTCGCCGCCGCATTCCCCCTCAACTTGAAAATACAATTAATGGTATCGCTTTCTTGTTACTCATTGGCATGATGCTATTGGTTAACTTGATGGATTTTATTAACCCTGCCAATATTTCTCTTCCTTAATAAAGAACCTAAAATGACAGAAGAAACGCTTACATTAAAAAATATACTCTCGACGCTCAAACAAGAATCCAGCGAGATACCCTCCAACTTTGCCAAATATTTTTCAGACTTAAGCCCCATAGACCTGAAACAATTTCATGAAACGTGGGGCAGCCTATCTTTAGCCCGCCGTTTAGAATTAATCGAATTCTTAAACCAACAATACGAGCAAGATACGAGGCTGGCATTTGATGAATTAGCCATTTCGCTTTTTCAAGATTCCGAAGCAGATGTTCGCGCCGCCGCTGTTCGTTTATTAACCGAAAGCGAAAATATCGATTTAATTGAACCCTTGCTCGACATTCTTAATTTAGATGAACAAGATGCCCCACGTGTTGCCGCCGCCGAAGCCCTGCGCCAATATGTAGAAATGGGCGAACTAGAAGAATTACCAGATTGGTTATACAAACGCATTTTAGATAGTTTGTTGCTGGCTTCTGCTAGTTCAAATATCCCAGCTTTACAACGCGCCGTTATTGAAAGCATTGGCTATGCAGAACGCCCTGATGTTGAAGCCCTTTTAGCAAACGCGTACAAACATCAAGACCGAGCTTGGGTTGCTAGCGCATTAATTGGTATGGGCCGCTCCGCGAACCCGCGCTGGCAGGACGAGATTATTGAAAGTTTAGCCAACCCTAACCCCGCTGTGCGCTTAGCGGCGGTTAATGCAGCCAGTGGTTTACACTTGGCAGAAGCACGCAGCATTTTGCTAGGAATGTTAGAAGATGAAGAGGAAGAAGAAGTATTAAGAGCCGTTATTTGGACGCTTTCATCTATTGGCGGTGAAGATGTTCGCACCTACTTAGAAGCGTTGTTAGACCAAACCGAAGATGATGACCTATTAACCTATATTGATGAAGCGTTGGCAAACCTAGCCTTTACCGAAGAAATGGAAGGTTTTGAGTTACTAGCATTTGACCCAGACGATGAGCTGGAAGAAATAGATTTAGACCAAGAAGATGAAGAAAAAGACAATTGAGTGTAAAATGAGCGGCGGAAACGCCGCTTTTTAATTAACCATGAACCTAACCGCCCTCGTCGAAACGTTTATTAATAATCTTTTTCCCATTCTGCTCATTGGCGGAGTGGGCTTTATTTTTGGTAAGTTTTTGGTCGTAGAAGCCCGTACCATTGGCCGCTTATGCATTTATATTTTTATCCCCGCCTTGGTTTTTGAACTATTACACAAAAGCGGGTTATCTTTAAATGAAATCGCGTCAACCATGCTGGTTGCGGCAAGCATGATCCTTAGTATCGGTCTGCTGGCTGCTTTGGCATGCAAGTGGATGGGTTTTGAACGGCGAATTTC
>CAYOGW010000098.1:0-4395 GCA_964403635.1 uncultured Anaerolineaceae bacterium
GCTGAAAAATACGCCGAAGACAGCCTGCCCTGTCTGTAAACAATCAAAAACAGACGACCCGAAATAGGGAGGCTGATTTTTTATTTAAAGAATAGTGGGCCCGGTAGGATTCGAACCTACGACCAAGAGATTATGAGTCCCCTGCGCTAACCACTGCGCCACGGGCCCTTAGCAACAGCGGTCAGCTTGCAGTTTCAGCAAGGCTGAAAACTATCGGCTGACCGTTACTGTTGAGCGGGAGACGGGATTCGAACCCGCGAATATCAGCTTGGAAGGCTGATGCCTTACCACTTGGCGACTCCCGCGTGGGTTGTTATTCTACCGTGAGCAGAGAAGACGGTCAAGTGAGCGAGATATTTAAATCTCAACCTGCCAAACTGTCTTGTATTTTGATATGATTAACTTTATTGCAACTTAACCCAAGGAGAAAACTATATGTTTGATTGGATTAATAGTCCCGAAGTTTGGATCGCGTTTTTAACACTCGTTGCGCTGGAACTGGTCTTAGGCGTAGATAACGTTATTTTTATTTCTATTTTGGCAGGTAAACTGCCAAAAGAACAACAGCCCCGCGCCCGCTCAACCGGCATAGCTTTGGCTGTGATTACTCGTATTTTATTGTTACTTTCGCTTTCATGGATTATTAGCCTCGAAGAGCCATTTTTTCATATTTTTGAAATTGGCATCTCAGGTCGAGATTTAATCTTGTTAGCCGGTGGTTTGTTCTTAATTGGCAAGAGCACCTTTGAAATTCATGAAAAACTAGAAGGCACACAAGGTCATTCTTCGGCTAAAGTGGCGGCTTCTTTTGCCAGTGTCATTATTCAAATTATGCTGCTGGATATTGTCTTTTCTCTTGATTCGGTTATCACCGCGGTGGGTATGGTTAATGAAATTGGGGTCATGGTCATTGCTGTTCTTGTTGCAGCGCTAGTAATGATCTTTGCGGCTGGCCCCATCAGTGACTATGTTGATCAGCACCCAACGATTAAGATGTTAGCGCTTTCTTTCTTACTCTTAATTGGTTTTACGTTAATTGTAGAAGGCTTACACCAACATATTCCAAAAGGTTATATTTATTTCGCTATGGGTTTTTCAGTTTTTGTTGAAATGCTCAATTTGCGTTTGCGAACCCCCTCAGAGCAGCCTGTACATTTGCGAAAAGCCTATACAGAAAACGGCAAAAAGAAATAAACAAAATAAGGGTTTAATTAAGACGGGCATCCAAAAGGTGCTCGTCTTAATTTTTTTAATCTTAACAAAGGGTTTCAAAACACTCCTTCATTATCGTTAAAATAACGGCATATATTTTAATTTAAAGTGAATTTACGGGCATATAAATATTGAATTATTACACATTCTTTCTTAAATATCTCTCTTAATTAACCTTTACATTAGGGGTATATGATGTAAGATTGTTGCGTTGGCGTTTTTTCGGCCTTGCCGGGCCGGGGGAGCGCCGCCAATATTTAACATTATGAAAGGGCATTTTATGCAAAATGAACAACCAGCCAAGTACTTATCTTTCCCCTAAGTTGGAAGGCCGCCCGAAAGCCGATGGCAGCGGAAACGGTATTTTTGCTTTAGAGCCCCTTAAAAAGGGAGAACTTGCGGCCGTTTTCGGGGGTGTCATTTACGAATGGGACACCTTTGTTAACCTTCCCGAAATTGAGCGCAGCCTGTGCATTCAGGTTGAGGAGAATCATTTTCTTGTTCCGCGCCCAATTTGTGAAGGAGATTATGTCAATCATTCTTGCAACCCTAATGCAGGGCTTTCAGGTCAGATCGCGCTGGTTGCCATGCGAGACATTCAGCCTGGTGAAGAAGTTTGCTTCGACTATGCGATGAGTGATACTCGCCCTTATGATGAATTTAATTGTTTATGCGGAGCGGTGACTTGCCGAGGTCGCGTCAGCGGAAATGACTGGCAATTGCCAGAGCTACAACAACGCTATGCGGGTTTTTTTGCTCCACATGTTCAACGGAAAATCGATTCTATAAGACCCGTTGTGCGCCGACACCATTTTATATATGCTCCGGCGCGCATGCCCGTTTCTCGTTAGGCATTTGTTAATTAAATAAAAGAGGCTCAGTTAATTGCTGAGCCTCTTTTATTTAAACCTTTACTCGGTTTACATCCATCATATATTGCCACCAATTGTTGGCAATGCCATTTAATTGCCCCGCATATTTTGGAATGTGTCTTAGCCACCAGCGGTGATATTGACGGGGGTCTCCATTGCCCCATTCTTGCGCATTGACAGGTCGGATAATTCCTTTGAAGTTAGGGTAGTTTGACCAATCGTCGCAGCCGCTATTGACCACGCGTGGGTTACCCCACTCGTAATCTTTGGTGCTGTTGGGGGCAAAGTGAACAGTGCCTACCTCCGCCTTGTCCGGGTGAGAGAGGTCGTAGCGGGTGAAACGCTTCCAAAGGTTGGCTTCGCCACGGGTGGGCCGGTAGACTTGTTCCATTATCGATTCCACACGATGATTAAATGATTCGAGCATTTCGCCCACGCCTCGTTCGTAAGAAAATCCCATAATAATAAAGCGGCGAGGTGAAGTGGATGTACCCGCCAGCGGGTTGGCATTGCACCAAAACGCCCCGTAACCGCCCATAATGGATTCGTAGAAACCGGCATGAGGAAAAGCGAAAACCCATACCTCGTCTATTTCGTTGCTGGCTACTCGTTGTAGGATATTAAATTTCTGTAATAAATCGTTGTAGTTGGCTAAATCGGGTTCGTGGGCTGGGCTTTGGCGGCGTTGATAGGCAAGATAGCTTTCGGCGGTGTAACGAAAGCCATCTACCTTTACGGGGAATTCGTTTAGCTCTACCCGCTGCATAATTTGGTAACGGGCTAAGCCGTTGCTGGTTTCTAAAATATCGGCTAAAAAGCTGGCTGCAAGGTCGTCTGGTTTGCGCCAGTTCATGTATTGGGAAAGTTTTAATCCGGTGCTGGCATCGATGATTGGGTCATAAACAATCATTAACACTTTTCTTACAACGATGGCGGCTGGTTCATTACTGGGGACAGTTGGGGGTGGTTGAACTGGCGGTGGAGGCGGCGGGCTCGATTTTGGTTTAAATAGCGCGAAAAAGGCTTCTAGCAGAGAGGTTAAAAAACCCATGATGGCTCCAATCTTTGGAATTTATGGGATGTTGACCGCGAAATAAACTTGCCCGCCAATGTAAACAAATAATACTTTGTTGGGGCTAAAGGTCATGGCGGTGATCGGTAAGCCCGCGGGGAAAGGAGATTGCTTTCCGGCTTGGGCTCGAATTTGATTTTGTAACTCGAGCGCGCGCGGGCTAAAGCGAAAAACTGATTGAGTATAAGGTTCTAACAAGGCCACAGCGGGGTCTGGCGGTGAGGTGAATTCGATTTGTCTAAATAATCCATCGCCAAGAGTGGGTCCGCTGGCATAGCCCGGGCGGGTATCTACCAAAATGGCTGGGTCTACACAGCGGGTTGGAGATGTAAAGATACGGCTTAAGGTACAAGTGGTTAAGTGGCCGTCGGCATGCAGGAGATATAAGTCATCTCCGTTGACAGCTAAGCTGAGAACATCATCCATTGGCGGAATTTGCTCTTCAAAAAAGAAAAGCGGCGGGTCTGGGAACTGTAAACCGGGTTGACCAAAATAAACCCAAACCGCATTGTTATTGGCATCTAATACATATAAATTTCCAGCATCGTAAGAAATATCAGTGACACCGCCCCAGCCAAGGTCTGGGCGGCGCAGGCTGGCCGCTTTTGGAGATGAATCGGTAGAGCAATAAATAAGGTTGCCTTCTACATCTACAGCCATCACAGAGGCTCCGCTGACGTTGCCGCGGGGCAGAGCCAATAAATCAACAATGCGCGAAATTTGTATGCCGTCATAGACACCCGGCTGGCATTGAAAGTTAGATTGCAAGGTATATTGGCCACCGGTTAATAAAGCGCGGTAGATTTTGCTTTCGTTGTCATCTAGTAAATATAAATCTGTATCAGAAGCTGCCATGCGGGTGATGTTTAAAGCGCCGCTGAGTGGTACAGCAAAAGCGGGGCGAAACTCCAACCTGCGTATTCGGTCTAGGTTATCTAACGAGGTTTGTGCCTCATCTCTTAATCTGCGCGATTCGTCTGTGATTTGAAACTGATCGGCTTTGTCTAACCAATCTAGGCTAGATTGCCAACGAACTCTTAATTCGATTGGGTTCTGAATAGCTAAGGTTTGCAAAGCTGATTCTACCGCGTGGCTGTAATAGGCTTCGTACTGGGCAGTTCGGCCAAAGTTTAAATAAACAACGCTAGCCATTGTTATGACCAAAACCGGAACCGCTACGGCAAAAAATGCCAACCAAGAGTTTGAAAAACCGGGCAATGTGTCTTGATATTCCCCCGG
>CAYOGW010000098.1:4495-10598 GCA_964403635.1 uncultured Anaerolineaceae bacterium
TGGTGTAGCGGCGGCAGGCACAGGGGTAGCCAGCTCGCTTTGGTCAGTTAATGCTGAAGCCCGCAGAATATTTACCTCGCCTTTGCCGCTGCGAGCCTGAATTAAAACAGCATTCAAGTTGGCATCGGTAGCCGTCATTAATCGGCGGCGGGTAGCATCTAAACTATTTTGGTTATGCTGCTCGCTGAGCGTTTTTTCCCAATCTTTGGGCAGGCTGGCGCAAAACAACAAACGGTCATTTTCTAATAAATTGGCTTGTGCAAAATATTGGCGAACCGTTTGGCTTAAACCCAGCCCCTTGCCAGACATGACGGGGTCATGGAAGTGGCGTGTGGCTTCGCTGCTCAGCCAATACACATGGGTGGGACCGCTTTGCACAAAATAAAATTGATTGCCCCGTAAAGCACCCAATACCAGCGCGCCAATACTATATTGACCGTGGCCGGTGGTTTTCATGTTCTTTTCTACCAATTGAGCGTTTAACGATTCAACAGTGCTTTTTAAAGCAAAAGTAATAGAACCAGCGGTTTGATAAAACGTTTCTGCCAAGCCCGCTACAACATCACCATACTCTGCGGAGGAGAACAGCACATTGCCCGCCAAGGTTAAATAGACAACCAGCCTGTCTTGCTCGCGTCCGCGGGCTACTTTACGGGGCGGGTTTTGAGCAAACAGGCCGGGCAAAAGCGGCCATTCTTGACCGTTTAAGCGGTATAAACTAACGAGTGTAAGGTCTAAAGATGCCAAGGGTAAGACTTTCTAACCATTTCTCTTCATTATACTGGTAAAATTTAATTCGCTTATACGCTATAACGTGACGCGAGGCTGTTCCGCCTCGTTTTTTATTGTAAGGACACAAAATGCAATTTAAGGTACACAACGAATTCCCCCAAAATTTAGAAGCCTCATGGAATAATTTATTAGCAGAAAGCACCGCCAACCTGCCCTTTTTACGCTATGAATACCTTAAGGGTTGGTGGCAAAATCGTGGCGGCGGCGAATGGCCCGCCAGCGAAAGTGAGTTAGCCATTATCACTGCCGAAAAAGATGGCCAATTAATCGGCATTGCTCCCTTCTTTTTTGCAAAAAACCGTCAAGGGGTGCCTGCCTTGCTCTTTTTGGGCAGTATCGAAATTTCTGATTATTTAGATTTAATTGTGCGACCAAATGATTTAACAGAATTTACAACAGGTTTAATTAAATTTTTACAGGCGGGCTACCCCCAAGCGTGGCAGCAAATCGATTTATATAATCTCGCTGAAAACGCTGCCAGTTTAATGGCGCTAGAAAACGCCGCTATACAAGCGGGCTGGCAAGTAAAACAAGAAGCGCTCGAAGCCGTGCCATCCATCCCGTTGCCAGGTGATTTTGAAGCCTATTTAGCCAGCATCGATAAAAAACAACGCCATGAAATTCGGCGAAAAATGCGCCGCGCCGAAGAAAGCGGCCGCAGCCTGCGTTGGTATATCGCTACAGATGAATCCCAGTTGGATGATGAAATAGAAGCCTTTTTTAATTTAATGGCCAATGATCCTGCAAAAGCCGAGTTTTTAACAGAAATCATGCGCGCCCAAATGAAACAAACCATGCAGGCGGCATTTAAAAATGGCTGGCTGCAATTGGCTTTTCTAGAAGTAGATGGCAAAAAGGCCTGTGCTTATTTAAATTTTGACTATAACAATAAAATTTGGGTTTACAACTCGGGATTAAATAGAGAATTTTTAGAGCTGTCTGTTGGTTGGGTTTTGTTGGGTTATTTGTTGCAGTGGGCTAACGAAAACCAACGCACAGAATTTGATTTTATGCGCGGTGATGAAGACTATAAATATAAGTTTGGCGGTCAGCCTGGGCGGGTTCAACGCTTAATTTTGGAAAAATAAGAGGCGGGCAGCATTAATTAAAAAACGGAGCGCTGCTCCGTTTTTTAATTAATTAATCTTTGTGTAAGCGCACATCAAAGGTAGGTGCTTCTACCAAGTGGAAGGTGGCAGAAGCCATGGCTACCTTACCTTCAGAAGCATTAACCGAATCTAAAATGTGAGTATAGAGCAAATCTTTGGTGCCGCGCCGTTGAGCAAAATCAACCACATAGCGCAGGGTAAATTCCATCCAATTGTCGTTGGCAATTAAAAACACTTTTGGTTCAATCATGGCATTTTCTACGGCGTATTTACGGCGCATTTGTTTCCATTCTTTTTGCGCATGTTTCACATAATCGCCTACTACTTCATCTGCTGCTTTCATAATTAAGGCGCGGGCTAGGTTGTGGTCACTGCCATATTTAATCGGAACTGTGATTTCATCCCACACAAACGGAAAATCGCCAGAGTAGTTATAAACTGGTTCTTTAAACACAAAACTGTTTGCAATGCGCACAATGCGCCCGTTATATTGGTCGCCTTTTACCCATTCGCCAATTTCCATAATGGTGGTTCTTAGCACACCAATATCGATGACATCGCCTTTAATGCCGCCCAACTGAACGCGGTCTCCGATGGTGTAGAACTGACCAAACGAAAGGGCTATCCAACCAGCCACGCTGACAATGACCTCTTGTAAGGCGAAAGCTATCCCTGCGCCCGCCACACCCAGCGCCACTGTAATGGTACTTAATTGGTCGCTGAAAATTCCAATTGTTAAAAGCACAATTGCTAGGTATCCAAAAAAGGTAACGACCCTGCGAATGCTGTAACGCACTTCTTTAGACTGCAAGCGGCTAGAGGCAAGCCCGTGCAAAAATCTCACAATGAGATTAATGATGATAACCCCAACAATTGTGCTGATTAATTTGCCGATAAAAGGGTTAGCCAAAGCAGACTGTAAAAAGGTGAGGGCTTCCATTTTTATTTTTCTTTATTTACTTTTACCTGAAAGGCAGGCGCCTGATAATTTTTTGGCAAGTAATCACTGGGAATCGTGTTTTGGTTGCCATCTCGCAGCGCGGAATAATGCGGAGAAAGAATTTCAATGCCTGCTTCGTTGCAATGGTCTTGAATATTTTGATGCAGTTCTGAATAGACCCCAGCCATTTTATTGGGCAGGTTGGTATAAGCATTTAATTCATAGCTCACATAAAAATCATCTAAACTGGTTTGTAAAACGAAGGGGCGCGGTTCTGCTAGAATGCCGTTGGTGACTTGCGCCGCTTTAATTAAGGTTTCATGAACCAAGCGCCAAGGCACATCGTAACCGAGCGTAATCGTTGTATTTAAAATTAGACCATGTTCTTGTGAAACCGCGCTGTAATTAATAATGTGATTTCCTAACACGATGCCGTTGGGAATGGTGATTTCAATATTTTTAATGGTGCGAATACGGGTAACTAATAAGCTTTTTTCAATGACATCGCCTACTGTATCCCCAATTTTTACACGGTCCCCAATTCGAAAGGCGCGCGTGTAGGTGAGCACAATGCCAGAAACGATATTGGCGACAACTGAAGATGAACCGAGCGAAAAGAGCACACCAATAAACACAGAAACACCCTGAAAAGCCGGGGAGGAAGAGCCTGGCAAATAAGGGAATGCCACCACCAGCGACAGTGCAATCACCAGCACCCTCACCAGTTGATAGGTAGGTGTAGCCCAATCGGCATGAAAACCATCTACTTTAATGGTTCCTTTTTCTAATTCGCCAAAGATGAATGCAACAATTTTTAAACTGTAATAAGTAACAACGATAATTAAAATGAGATTTAATAAACTCGGCAAGTAGCTTACAAAATTTGACCAACCGCTTTCCAGCGATTTCACAACGCTGTCTAATATACCAGTCACTACACCACGGGTTTCAGGGAAAACGCTGAACACGCCAGTTAAATACAACAAAATAAGTAAGGTATTTACGGCATAGCGTGAATATTGGTTAACGGTGAGCAGAAATTGAGTTAGTTGGCTGGCAGTAAAAATTTGCACCTTCTGAATTTTGAAGCCTTTTAACCGAGTTCCTTTTTCACTATTAATTCGGTTGGCAATTCCAGCAAAGCCAGTTTTTGTCCAACCAAAGGCTTTAATTAAAATAAAAGTAGCGAAGGCTATTAAACCTAAATCGAAAATAAATAAGACCACGGGCAGCGCGGCAAAAGTTTGAATAGCTGCCCAGGCGCTGAAAATAAAAGTAGAAATATCGGCATGACCATGCAAGGTTAACCAAGCAAACCAAAGCACCAAAGCAAACAGAGCCAGCCGTACCAAGCGTTGAAGGACGGTAAGAATGCCATCACTATTTGAAAGTTTTAATCGCTCGCCAAGCGCAGACATAAGACGAGTGCGGTTTAATAAAGCAGTAAATCCTTTGGCAATCCAGCCGCTGATAAGCCAGCCGAACAGTACCATTACAAGGGCTAATGTCAAAACTACCCATGCGTTTGTCAAACCTTCTTGAATCATAGAATTGAAATCCACGTTTAATTTCCTTTAAAAATAATTTTAAATAAGGATAAAAATTGTTTAAAACAAAAGCAACAATGTACTTATACCTTAAAAAGGTCTTCACCCGTCAGCAGGTTCATTAAATACTTTACTACCCAGTTAAGATAACCATTTAAGCTTTTTTGCTGTGTAGCTTGTTCTAAAATATTCAGCAAAGCCTGTTTAATTTCGGGCGTGTACAACAATTTAACTAAAATCGAAGCATAAATGTTATGGAATAGCTCAGCCCATAGCTGCTCGCTCGGCTCAAGCCGCCGCACCAGAGCTGCAAATTTTTCATCGTCCATATTGATTAAGAAAGCATCCACTGCTTCACGGTGATAAACACGAATGCGTGCCAAGGTATCTGCCAGCGGTTCATAAAACGAGGGTGAGAAGGGCAGCAATCCTTCGAGTGTTTTTAGGCTGTTTGCATTATTGCTGTTAGTGCTTTGGGTGGCTAAAGTGCCAGCCAATAATTTAAACAATAGCATATCATCTTCGGCAACTGCCTTTTGCAGCAAAGGTAACATTACATCCTCATCCGCGGGGTTCTGCCTTAATTGTTGGATGTTAAGTAACGGATTAATAGCTGGGTTGGGGTGGCGGGTACCGCCTTTTGAAACATAATATCCTTTAGAGAGATTTACATAATCTAAAGTCATTTTTTTCAGTCTTAAATAAAAATCGTCACTCGTTTCATTTTGTAATTCTCCAACCAAACCCAGCGCAATAATCATCGACTGGCTGGTACTGCCAATGCGGGGTTGATTTAAATTAAGCTCGTGCAGTTCCGAAAAAATTTCATAATCCTTTAATTTTTTGCTCGTGAATTCTGAAATCAACATCAAAAATACCAAGCCTTGGGTTAAGGTGTCGTTGTCTTTCACTTCATCCAATAAATCTTGGTGAATATCATCTAAGCGGGTTGGGTTGCGAAAGTAAGCCAACAATCGGTTAAATCGATTCTTTACTGCCGAATCAGCTGTGATCAACTCTCCGACTTCTTTTAAGAAAGAAGGCTTCTCTGGTGGATACGATTCCTGCGTACGCACCACAAACTGCACAATGGCATTAATTAAGAGTTCCCTCGCTGGGGTAGAAAAGAATCGCTCCAGCGCGGAATTGCCCGTTTGAACGAGTAACAGCCGCCGCACCATCCGCTGAATTTGTTCCAGTACAAAACTGCCAATCGCGCGCCCCTCTTCAGTTTCATGTGAATAATGTCTAAATATAAGAATTCCAAGCGCAAAACAAGATTCCATTAAAGGAATATTGGGCAAGCCCCCCGCTTGGCAAAAGCGATTGACCAGAGTTTCAAAAATATGGTTTCCTTTTTGTGCATCTGCCCGCCAAATAAAATAAATATTTCTGGCTGCCGCAAAACGAATCACGTCATATTCATCGCTGGTGGCTTTTTCTAACACTTCGTACAGTTCTAAACGGCGGGCTATCTCTAAGGCGCTTTTGTACGCCCGCTTGTTAAGCGGCAATGCCTTGGTGCCGCTGTTTCCTGTTAATAAAAACCGAGCCTGAGAAAATAAATTTAATCGATCTCGTCCCAGCGAAAGCATCTCATCTACTAATTCTTGTGCTTTATCAAACTGGTTATGTTCTTCTGCAAACTCGCAAATGACATTAATGAATAGTTCGTGGTCTTCTGGGCGATTGCTTTGGCTGAGTTGTTTTAATAA
>CAYOGW010000099.1:0-1217 GCA_964403635.1 uncultured Anaerolineaceae bacterium
TCACCTGAATAAACCCAATCATCATTAAGGAATAATGGATAAGACAGGCCAGCATTATAAATTTTATTTTGTGGGCTTTCACCCTTTAAATTTAAATAACCAACAGAATAAACTTGAACACCAAACTCTGGAACAGGACCAAAAATATTGTATACATACCCATCTCCGGTAGAATTAACATCGTACATGCCATCAAACACAAAATTGACATCTAACGCGCCGTTTAATTCAACCAAAGTGGGTTGGGCGTTTAAATTTTCTAAAGAATAAATAATCAAGTTGTGTGAAACCCAAGGTTGGGGTTCATATAATTGCGTTTCTTCATTAAAAACATACGAAGAAATGTCTGAATGAACTATTTTCTGAATTAATACCAACCAACGACTATTTTTAGCAAAAAATGCGGTGTAATACTGAAGCCCTTCTTCTGCCAATGCCAACACTGGGGCTTGCTGCGCAGTCGTATCCCAAAGCTGCAACCCTTGTTGCGGGTCATCAATCACCATAAAGTTTCGGTTTGGGCTTACTGCAATCACTTTGCCAGCCATCCGCTGCACTTCAGTTTTGCTGTTCTCTTGATCATTTAATTGCCACACCACAACGTGCTGTTCTTGTTGTTCAATCACCAGCAAATCATCGTCTGGGTTAATAAACCAAATATTGCCTTCAAATTCTAGGGAAGTTCTATTTTCATCTGTAACATTAATCGCCCACAATCGCGCTTCTGCCCCATTAATGGCAACTTTTAACCAAGTGTCGTGTGGGCTTAAGGAAATCTCATCATTAAAATCGTCAGAAATATGAAAAGAAGCCTCAAAGGGCAGATAATTGGGTTGATTAAGAGTCTTTTCAATATTCCAAATGTGAACTTGCCCGCTCTCATAAATGGTTCCAGCCACCAACCATTTTTCATCTTTTGTAAATTGTAAAAAGCTGGCTTCATTCTTAAATCCTGCTAAGCCAATCCCCGAAACACGCTGAGAAGCTAACCTTAAGGCTTCTTCCGCTTCTGGCAGAACCGCTTCTTGCGCGTCTTGGCTAATCTTTACCGATTCTAAAGCCAGTAATAAAGCCCGTTGTGGGAATTTGTTCAAAACGCTCTTTGATTCCAACGCCAAACGCCCCGCTGTAGCCACACGCGCTTCATGCTCCGCGCTCACTTGTGCCGCTTGGGCTTTTTGCTCATTGGCAACCGCCAAGGTACTGGCGGCTTGCGC
>CAYOGW010000099.1:1317-10334 GCA_964403635.1 uncultured Anaerolineaceae bacterium
TTCCTTTCCCACTCTAGCGCTTTCACTTGCAAACGGCGGTGTATGGCAACCCACTCATAATCGGTATTGATAGATGTTTGCAATTTACTAATTGCGTCTAAAAAATCATCTTTTTCTCGGAAGAAAATCCAATTAAGGTGGCTTAATGAAGAAGGCGTTTCATTTGGGTTTATTTCTCTTACAACCAAAGGGATTAAACGCTTGCCGTTTCGTACCGCCGTATCAATCTCTTGGCCACAAATTTTGGATTTAACGGAATCAGGGCTGATTAAAAAAATAAAGACATCGCTTTCTTCAATGCCTTTTTCAATCTCTGCCCACCAATCTACTGTCGGTGGAATGCCTTCCCAGTCGATCCAAAATTCAAGGTCGCTTTTTTGCAGCTCAGCCGTTAACTTTTTGGCAAATTTGATATCTTTGCGTGAATAAGATATAAAGACCTTTGTCATAAGAGCCCTCTTTATTTAATTAAGTCTTAATTAATCTTTCTTTTTCAATAACCAGTAGGCTTGCATATCGCCTTTGCCTTTAAGCTTAATCGCGCCGCGCGCTTCAAACTCAAAGCTGTCTTTTAATCGGGCGTACACCTCCGCGCTGACTTGGATGCGCCCTGGCGCGCCATGCGCTTCTAGGCGGCTGGCGGTGTTCACCGTATCTCCCCACAGGTCGTAAATAAACTTTTTCGAGCCAATTACCCCCGCTACTACCGGCCCGCATTGAATACCAATGCGTATCTGAAAACCTTCCGCCGCAATCTCTGGCAGGTTCATCATGGTTTTTTGCATGTCTAAAGCCAAACTTGCTAATTGCTGCAAATGGTCAGCACGCGGGCTGGGTACCCCGCTCACCACCATGTAGGCATCGCCAATTGTTTTAATTTTCTCTAACTCGTACCAATCTACCAACGTGTCAAAGCGAGAGAAAAGCACATTTAACGTGCTCAAAACTTTCTCGGGAGCCTGCTTTCCAGACCATAGGGTAAAGTCTACAATATCTGCAAATAAAACGCTGGCATCTTCAAACGAGTCGGCAATTAAATCACCTTGTTTTAACCGTTGAGCAACTTCGGTTGGCAAAATGTTTAATAGCAACTCTTCAGAACGTTGGCGTTCTTGCTCTAACAGCTGCCGCTGAATAAAATCGCGGCGCATGTATTGTTCGCTAAAATAAGCCGAAACCATACCAATAAAATTGCTAATGGCTAAGAACACCGAACTCATCACCATGTTTAGCAAATTATCTCCGCCAATGGCAAGGGCAACCACAATAAATATAGCAAAAAGTAACCAGCCGGTGATGACGGCATACTGGTAACGCTGGCGGGCGAGGGTATAGGCACTAATAATGATAATGACGAGGCTGACGATGAAAACGGAAAAGCCCGGGGGGTCTACCACGACCTGAACGGCCATTACGCCCACGCCGGTGACCGTTAAACCCAAACTAGAGGCCCAGTTGTAATGCGGTTTATAAAAGGGCATGTAGCTAAAAACAAAGAGCCATAACAAAATTGGAATAACAAAGCCAAAACGAATAATGGTTACACCGCGCAAGATGGGGGCTGGCATGCCTAGATCTAAGAATTCAAAAATTAAATAAGCGATAATGCCAGTCCAAATGGCGATGCGGTGGGTGTTTAAGGACGTATTAAAAAATTCATCTTGATAGGCTGCTTCAAGATGTTTTGGAAACTTATGAATATCATTGTTTTTTAATAAATTGATGAAGGGAAGCGACATACTGAGATTATACTCGTAAGCCGGTAAAGTTCGAAAACAGGCTAAAGCAGGTTTCTTCGACGATTTTTTTCTGCGTACATACGGGCATCGGCTAACTGTAAGGCTTCGGGTAGTTCATCTACAGTTTTGGCTACTGCCCAGCCTAACGAAAACTCTACTGTTATTTTAGGGTGGGTATCGTTATAGACTTGGATGGCGAGTTCAATTCGTTGTACTAATTGAGCGGCGTCTTGCTCTGAACAGCCGGGCAATAAACCGGCAAACTCATCTCCACCAATACGCGCCAAAATATCATCGGCGCGAAAACTGGCTTTTAACAAAGAAGCCGCCTGCCGCAATAAATCATCCCCGGCTTGATGTCCAAAATGATCATTGGTGGCTTTCATATGATCTAAATCGATCATCATTAATGTCACTGGCCATTGCCTGCCATGAGACATGCGCTCGTATTCGGTTTCATAAAAAAGACGGTTATATAAGCCGGTTAACTGGTCGTGAGTCGAAAGAAAATGCAATTTTTGTTCGCTTAATTTTCGCTCGGTAATATCTCTCCATACTGTAATGCGCCCAATGATGGTTCGAGATGGAGTCGTGATGGTAGATAAACCAACATCATACCAACGTGGGTTTTCTTCATCCCCTAGTTTTACATCAAAAACAAAAGTATCTCCATTCATTGCTTGAATATTTAATAAACGAAAAGCCTGATGGTCAATTTCTGCTGGTTTTAAGCCTAGTAAATTTTTAGCGCTTAACTCTAAAATTTTCTCGGCGGCTCGGTTAACATGAACGATACGGTTCGTTTGATCTAGCAGTAGTAAACCATCTCGCATTTGTAAAACAATGGTTTCGTATGCAAAAGGTAATACGGTAAGCAGTCCGCTGGTATGTACAGAAAAAAATACAAATACAATACTTAACCCCAACGCCAGCGGTGTTAAATCAATACCGCCGAAAAATGAAAATCCAGCTATGCGATAGACATTGGCTAAAAATGGCATTGCCAACGCAAAAATTAATACCCAAATCCTATAACGATAGGCTTGCCATACAGCAGCCATATTTGTAAAACCGATTGAAATAGAAGAAATAATTAAAGAATAAGAATACACAGTATGTACCCAAAACCAAGGACCGGTTTGCATAGGCAAAGAATTCATAATTCGTTCTGGGTCTAACTGATAAAAAAGCGAATGAGTGGTGTTTGTAAAAACCATCACCATCGTAATAACAGGAATGATTAATAAAGCAATTAATAATTTAAATGAAGGCCAGTTGGGTCGCCCAGTAAAACGCAGCACAAACACTGCAATTGCCACAGGAATTAGCGAAATATAAATAAATTTATTCGATAACCAAAATAATTTAGAGACAAATTCAACACTTCGCAACTCTAAACTATAGGTTAAAGACCACATCCCTGCAAAAAAAGCAAACCACCCCAATGGAATGGCGGCAGGGTAAATTCTTTTATCCCACAACGTTATTGCTGTAGCAAAAGAAAACAGGGCAGATGCCCCCAAATAAAAAGATACCCAATTTAATTCCACAAGTCTATTCTAATCAGTTTGTGCTTGATTACACAAGCCTTGCAATAATGACAAGCAAAAAACAACCCATAAAATAGCTCTTTTCGTTATGCTATACTTTTTGAATGCTTAAGCAACCTATACAATTTAATGAAAAAAGCATCCCTTTACTAATTGGGTTTTTAGCCATTTTAAGTTATGGCGGCATGTTATTTGAAACTGGTTTTTACTGGGATGACTGGCCCTTTGTGTGGATTGCACAATTTCTTGGGCCTTTTCGCTTTATAGAAGCATTTTGGCGAGTACGCCCTTTTTTGGGTCCCATTTTTCTAGTGACCACTAGCCTGATGCCAGAAACCCCGCTCGCATGGCAAACATTGGCAATCTTTATTCGTTTCTTAATCAGCCTGTCTGCTTGGTGGAGTTTTCAAAAAATTTGGCCAAACCATACTTTAAAAAATTTATTTTTGGCTCTGGTTTTTTTAATTTACCCGGGTTATAGCCAACATTGGGTTGCCTTCACACACATTAATCAAGAATTAATTCCCTTTATTTTTTATACACTCTCTTTTGGGTTTACTGGGATAACTCTACGAGCGAACACAAAAAAATATTTGTATACCTTCTCTGGTTTACTGTTTTTAATTTTCGGCGTGTTTCCTACAGAATATTTTATAAGCATTGAGCCCTTGCGTTTTTTCTTTATTTTTTCAGTTTTAAATGAAACCAACAATTCACTTAAAGCAACTTTCTTTAAAGCAATAAAAACTTGGTTTCCATACGTTACCATTTGGTCTTTAAATGCACTATGGATTTATTTTTATTACACATCAGGGGTTTATTCCAACTATGATATTGCTGTTAAAGAAATTTCACCTTCTACAAACAGTTTATTAGCAAACGGGTACATAACAAGTATAGAAGCACTCTACAAAGCTGGTGTACTAGCTTGGATTCAGTTTTTTCAATTGGTTAGCCAAAACTTACAGGCGCCTTCTACTTGGCTAGCATTGTTTAATACAAGTTTCTCCTTTTTAATCTTAATGATTTTCTTTCACCAGTTTAAATCTCAAATGCTAGCTTCAAATTCTCGCCAATGGGCATTGCAAGCCATTATTATTGGCATTATCGGCATCATCATTGGTCGCATTCCTTCGTGGGCGGCTGGCTTACCATTAACCCTTCAATCTAGTTTTGATCGATTTACAATCTCTATGCTACCCGGCGCGGCATTATTAATCACAGGGCTCATCACATTATTATTTCAACATCAAAACCTTTGGAAAATTCTTGTCAGCTTATTAATCGCGTTTGGGGTTGGCCAGCAAACCTATAACGCTAGCATTTTTCGGCGAGATTGGCAGCGGCAAACTGAATTTTATTGGCAAATGGCATGGAGAATTCCCGCATTAGAACCAGAGACGCTTTTACTAACCAATGAGCTGGAAATGGATTATGAAACTGATTATTCTATTAGTGCGCCAATTAATTGGATATATAGCCCACAATTTAAATCAACAAAATTACCCTATCTTGTTTTAAATGAAAGCCGCTTTAATAACACCTATCTTCCCTCTTTAAAAGCTAACCAAAACTTTTCTTTTTCTTATAGGCCAATACAATTTACAGGAAATACTTCAAACTCCGTTGTTTTTCTATTTCCAATTAACGGCTGCTTACGAATATTAGACCCAGCATTCAATGATCAACTTGCCTATAACACAAAGCTATCTCAAAGCTTAAAAACAGCGGTTGAGTTTTCAAATCCGAAACGAATATTAACAAACAAACCCGATTTACAGCTACAAGAAGAACTTTTTGGCAAAGAACCCAGCCATACATGGTGTTATTACTACACCAAAGCTGAACTTGCTAGACAAGAACAAGACTGGGATAAGATAATTCTTTTAGATCAGCAAGCCCGCCAATTAAATTTTTCAAGCGATGACCCAATTGAATGGCTGCCGTTTATCGAAGCGTATGTTCGAACCAATCACACAGATTTTGCAGCAGAACTTACTAAGCAAGCCATCCAAAAAAAATCCAGTCTTTATAAAAGTTTATGTGCTTTATGGAAACGCAGCATTAACCCTTCATCATCTAAAGAAATATATTTTTTTATTGATGAGCAAGTCTGCAAACCTAATTCTTTTAAAGACGAATAATAAAAATTATTCAAAAAGTATGGTCGTATATATATTTACACCTAAGCACCAAGAGCAGTGATACAATCGGAATGCACTAAACTATTACGTTAATTTTTAAATCTTAGGAGAACAATATGTCTGAAATGCAAGAAAAAACAAGTTTTCACAATCAAGATGGTGTTTTACGATTGGCCATGCTTGCCAATATTACTTCATGGGTAGTTTTGGTATTTTATCTCATCAATTTTGCTGGAGATCTCAACACACTCGTAAGCAATTGGCCTTTACAATTACCCCCCGATTTATTTTCTCAATTAACCACTTGGCTTGGGTTTATATCTACCCCTGTGTTCGGTATCTTTTACTTCCTTTTGTTACAGGGTGTTTCTCAGTTGCTTTATATTGGTTTAGATATTTACCTCGATATGATGGGCGAATCAGACGAGGAATAAACAGCTTAAATTAAAAACAGGTGCGATATGCCGCGCCTGTTTTTAATTTAAAAATATGAATTTTGATGTCGATTAACTACAATCACATCTTGATTTGAAAGTAATTGATCAACTTTTTCATCACGTTCGATTACTAATTCATAAGAAAGTAACCACTGTGGGTGAAAAATAGTTAAATAATAAGAACTTTTTTTACTATCCATTAGGGCATCCAAGCGAACCGTTTCAACTATTTTCCAACCTTCGCTTAATGCTGAAATTAATAACTCAAACTCTGTTTGATTTCTAATATTTTGAACTGGAATTAGCGTATTCGATTGGGTATGAATATTTTGTTTTTGCATTTATTTTCCTTTCTTTATCCGATTAATACTAGTTTACGATTCAGTTGTTATTGCTCACTTAAATTTAAGTAAAGGATTTGTTAACCGAAAGCTTTTTTTAGAACAAATCGACAAAA
Organism: uncultured Anaerolineaceae bacterium; assembly: GCA_964403635.1. Classification (GTDB taxonomy): domain Bacteria; phylum Chloroflexota; class Anaerolineae; order Anaerolineales; family Villigracilaceae; genus JANJTV01. Next base: position 7,645 of record CAYOGW010000099.1, read on the forward strand.
TCGCTTTCTTGACGCGATGTAGATGATATGCTAGTATCAACGCATCCTGCCCAATTTCAATCAAGTTATCTATCTCTGGAGGAGAAGAAAATGTCACGCAAGTTAATTGGCCTTACGGCTTTAGCGGTATCAGCCTTACTTATTGTAGGGTGTACCCGCTCAGCATCTACGGCCCCCTTACCAACACCAACCTTGGAGGCTTTCCCCCAACCAGAGGCCACCGCAACGGGCATGGGTTTAATTGAACAACTGGCTACCCAAACAGCCATGGCTAGCCTTAATCAGCCAGAAGGTACTCAAACCACGCCTGAAGCAGTAGACCCCAATGTAACGCCTACTGAAACGCCGCTCGGAGGAGTACCTGCTTTGCCAACCTTAGCAGGCAGCAATGGAGCAACTGCGCTTCCAAGCCCAACACCGGGCAATCCAATACCAACAACGGTAACCATCCCACAAGTGACAGCCGGACCAACGGTCCAGACTGTACTTCCTACCAGTGGAAGTTATACACTTCAAGCGGGAGAATTTCCTTATTGTATCGCCCGCCGGTTTAACTTAGACCCGCAAGAATTATTAAAACTTAATGGTTTAAGTGAGAACGTACTCTATTCACCCGGGTTAAGCGTTAAGCTTCCAACCACTGGAAATCCTTTCCCGGGGCAACGATCATTAATTGCTCACCCTGCTAGTTATACAGTTAATTCTGGCGATACAATTTATGGTATCGCTTGTAAATATGGTGATGTAGACCCAAGCAATATTGCATCTGTAAACGGCTTAACGGCGCCATATACACTTTCTGTGGGCCAAACATTGCAAATTCCTTAATTAATCCATCCATATCAAAAGACCCAAGCCATTATCTTGCGCTTGGGTCTTTTAGTTAGGAAATAATATGAAGTTTGAACTGCTTAAATCAGAGATGATCTATAAAGGGCATGCGTTCACTTTAAGCGTGGATGATTTACGGACTCCTGACAACCGCATCGTAAAATACGACATTATTCACCACGCTGGTTCGGTAGTCATTGTTCCCATCGATTCTGATGGCAATATTCTTTTTGTTCGACAATATCGCCATGCCGCAAATACGCTTTTGCTTGAGCTGCCAGCTGGAACTCGTAATGGTAACGAAGATCCGCTTGAGTGCGCCCGCCGCGAAACACGTGAAGAAATTGGCATGAATGCGAATAATCTTCAAAAATTAGGAAGCATGTACCTAGCGCCTGGATATTCCACTGAATTGATGCACATTTTTTTAGCAACAGAGTTAAATGAAGATCCTTTAGATGCAGATGAAGATGAATTTTTACAGGTAGAAAAAATCTCAACTCACCATGTCGCAGAAATGGTTATCAATGGGGAACTGCTGGATGCAAAAACGCTAGCGGCCTTGTTTTTGGCACAAAAATATTTTTAAACAAAAAAGAGACTGATTTTTTTCAGTCTCTTTTTATATTCACAAAGAATGGCTTATTCCGTAGGAACAGGGCCACCCATCCCTTTACGGTGACGGAAGGTAATCCGGCCACGGGTTAAATCATAGGGAGACATCTCCACTTTTACCCGGTCTCCAAGCAAAATACGAATATAAAATTTACGCATTTTACCTGAAAGATAGGCCAGTACTACATAATCGTTGTCAAGTTTTACTCTAAATTGTGTGCCAGGCAATGCCTCAATCACAACACCCTCAACAACAATCTTATCTTCTTCTTTCGCCATACACACCTCTCAAAAACGACTTAATCGTATGTCTTCACCACACGTCGTTTGAGACGGCGGGCAGACTTCTTCTCTTCCATACGGCGCGTTTCGCTTTTAGAAACAAACCAACGCTTGCGGCGTACGGTGCTCAACACGCCACTTTTTACTACTTTTTTACGAAAGCGTTTGAGCAATTGGTCTTGAGACTCATTGGAACGGAGCATAACTAATGTCATAAGAAATTCACCTCCTTCACAAAGGAATAAAAAATCCGGCGCATCTAAAGATACAGCCGGGCGAGCAAAACGAATCAATCACAATAATCTGATGATAAACGCTGCTGGCAACTCCTTTGATTGTCAAGTGAAACAATCGAAACGAAGGCTGTTCTTTAAGCGTTGAAATTATACTACACAACAAAATATGAAATAAGTTCTGTAGCCTATTTTAAGTGAAAAAGTCTCTTGGCGATGACCTACTCTCCCAGGGGGCTGCCCCCCAAGTACCATCGGCGCTGACGAGCTTAACTGCCGGGTTCGGTATGGGACCGGGTGTACCCTCGTCGCTCAAATCACCAAGAGACTTATTTCTAAGGTTGGACTGAATATTCTGATTATAACTGATGTAAGTTTTGTAAAAAGTATCAAGTTCTCCGCACCACACAGATTAGCCCTCGACCATTAGTACGGCTTAGCTGAGCACATTACTGTGCTTACACATGCCGCCTATATAGCAGGTAGTCTTCCTGCGGTCTTACTGGATTAACTCCATGAGGAATCTCATCTTGAGGCAAGTTTCCCACTTAGATGCTTTCAGCGGTTATCTTTGCCAGACATAGCTACCCAGCGATGCTCCTGGCGGAACAACTGGCACACCAGCGGTCTGTCCACTCCGGTCCTCTCGTACTAGGAGCAGATCCTCTCAAATTCCTTACGCCCACAGCGGATAGAGACCGACCTGTCTCACGACGGTCTGAACCCAGC
>CAYOGW010000100.1:0-6918 GCA_964403635.1 uncultured Anaerolineaceae bacterium
GAAGAAACCTATGCCCCCATGCTTAATCGCTTAACGCGTTGGAATGTGTCAGGATTAAAAGCCCATACCCGCCACAGCTATGATGTAGCCAGCAATTGGAAAAATGTCTTTCAAAACTTCAACGAGTGCTATCACTGTCCTACCATTCACCCTATGCTTAACAAATACACCAACTACACCAGCGGAGAAAATGACTTTGTCGACGGCCCATTTTTGGGCGGTTACTTAAGCATCACCGGCGGAGAAAGCATGACCATCTCTGGCAGATTATGTGGGTTGCCGTTGGGAGATTTAAGTACGGGTATTGAAAAGCGTGGCTTTTATTACACCCTGATGCCAAATTTGTTGTTGAATATTCATCCCGATTACTTGATGTATCACATCCTTTTCCCACTCAGCCCAAGCCGTACCACCGTTATCAGCGAGTGGTTATTTAACCCAGAATCGTTTGAAGACCCAACCTTTAACCCGCAAGACGCGGTTGATTTTTGGCACGAAACCAATTTGCAAGACTGGCACGTCTGTGAGCTTAATCAGTTGGGGGTTAGTTCGCAAGCCTACCGCCCGGGTTGGTATAGCCCGAGAGAGAGTTTGTTAGCCGCTTTTGATCGTGAATATTTAACAATAATGAAGTAAATTAATTAAATAAAAAGAAGCCGTTTAGGCTTCTTTTTATTTAATTAAGCGTGGTAAGCATGACACCGTTTTGCGAAGGGTCATACAGCAAACGCCCATGTTCGGTTTCGTTTGAAGCAATGTTTGCCGCATCTACCCGTGCTAATACTTCATCTAGTGCTTGTTGGTCGGGCAATTGAATGACGAAATGTTTTAACCCAACCGCATCGGGCGGTGGGGGCGGCGCGCCAACCCCTTGCCAAGTGTTTAATCCCAAATGGTGGTGGTAACCGCCTGCTGAGACAAAAGCCGCTTGCATCTTTTCTGCCTTACCCATCACGTCAAAGCCTAAAACGCCATGATAAAAATCAACCGCTTCATCTACATTGCGTACATGCAGATGAACATGCCCCATGCGTGTTTCGGCTGGGATGGGTATATCCACTTTGTCATCGGGTAGCAGGTGAGTGAACAGACTGTCTACGTCCAAGGCTTCGCGGCCGTTGCTCAGGCTGCCATCTGCTCTACGGGCGATAAACTTTCCGTTTTCCATGCCCATCCAGCCGTCTTCAGGAGATTCGCAATACAGTTCAATGCCATTGCCTTCCAAATCATCTAAGTAAGTGGTTTTGGTCATAATGTGGTCGGTGGGGCTGTGCGGATATTTCAGCACGATTAAACGGCCCATCGCGCGCGCCAATTCTCTGCGGTTGGGGAATAAAACTGCAAAGTGGTATAAGCCGGTTGTTCCGCGATACCGTTTGAGATTGGGCTGCTCGATTAAATGTAACAGTTCGCGCTGACCAGTTCCCAGCGTGGCTTGGTTGTCTTGGCGGGAGTGTATTACAAATCCCAAGGCTTGTTGATAAAAAGCCAGTTGGTTTTCTAAGTTGGCAACGGTTAAGGTAACCGCGCCCATGCTTGTGTTTGGGTGAATGGATGTCATAATCGTTGGTTTCTTTATCCTTTAGATGCGAGTTAATTAAGATTAATTACCTATAAAATATGGGTATAAGGATACCAAAAATAATCTGATGTGGGGAAGATCGTGGCTAATGAATCGGGTAACTGGCAGCCCAAAAGAAAAGTAAAAGCGACTGAAAAGATTACCCCCCTTTGGTGATATGATTAATTAAGGGTAATTTTACTTATGCTGCATCGATTTAAAAAACTACTAAAAATTTATCCCAACGAAGAAAAACTAATCATCATGCTGATTGGTGCCATGATGCTTGCGACCATTGGCAGCAGCTTAGGCAGCGCCAGCATTGATGGCTTATTTTTTACCCAATTTGATATCAGCAAATTACCTTATATCTATGTTGTTTTAGGAACCACCAATTTATTTAATATGCTCTTAATTGCCGGTTTGTCTGGCAATATTTCGCGTTCGCGCTTATATACCGGCCTGCCAATTTTGATTGCTATTGTTTTAATTATTGCGCGTGTCATCTTAACTTTTAAATTAGGCTGGTTCTACCCAGTTTTGTTTGTTGCCAAAGAAGCGCTGATGGCGATTCAAAGTGTATTTATTTGGGGAATGGCCAGTTCGCTTTTAGATGCGCGTCAGGCCAAGCGCTTATACCCTTTGCTGACAGCGGGCAGTATTACGGGGGCTACCATTGGTTCTTTTGGTACATCCTTGCTGGTTAATTTCTTGCCAACCGAAAACTTATTTCTCGTTTGGGCGGTTGCATTAATTTTTGTAACCATCATCATCGTTCGTTTAATTGTTGCTGATAAACAACAAAAAGAATCAGAATCGGCATTTGTTTCTTATGTGGCCAATAGTGAAGGCGGCTTTGCATCTATTTTTGAATCAATTCAGCAAGGCTATGCTTTTGTTCGCAAATCCAAATTAATGAGCTGGTGGTCCCTGTTTGCTGTTTTACTTTCGGTCCTGTGGTTTTTCTTTTTATTGCCCTTTCAACAAGCCATTTCGGTGGAATTCCCCAATGCCGATGCGTTAGCCGGTTTTCTGGGTATTTTTACCGGCATTCAAACTGCTAGCGCCTTAATTGTTTCTATATTTTTTTCAAACCGTTTGTTTGCCAAATTTGGCATCATGAACATGATGTTGGTCTTTGTTTTGATGTATGTTGTTGGCTTTGCTTCATTATTAACTTTGCCCTTATTCGCAGTAATCGTCGCTACGCGGTTAGTCTACATGGTTTGGGCCAACAGTGTGGCCGAACCGGCTTGGTTTGCTGTGTTTAATGCTGTGCCGCTCGAAAGGCGCGATCAAACCCGCTTTTTTGTTAATGCGGCTCCCAACCAGGGCGGCATTGTTCTCTCGGGTATTTTGCTCATCGTTGTCGGTTTATTTCTTACAGCCGAGCAGGTTTATATCTTGGGCTTAGTCATTGCATTAATCGCTGCATTTGTTATTTTAAAAGCGCGCGGTGCTTATTTAGGAGCACTCAGTGATGCTTTACAAACCGGAAATGCTACCATTTTTGTAGAAGACGACCAAAATGTTAATGGTTTTCAACCCGAAGGGGAAGCCCTGCAAATATTGCTCGCTAACCTAAAATCTAAAGACTTGCATACCCGCCGCATCGCGGTAGAAATTCTCAGCCAAGTTCCTAGCGAACAGCCGCATCCCGATTTAATTAAGGCGCTGAAAGATAAAAGTGAAGATGTAAGTTTGGCCGCGTTACACGGGCTGATGTCTTTCCAGACGCTGGCCGCGCTCGAACCGCTTACCGATTTATTGGCATCTCCCAACGCTGAAATACGCGAACATGCCATTGAAGCCTTGCAAAAATTTGGGGCATCTGGCTCAAAAGTGTTAACAGCTGTCCGCAAACAATTAAAAGATCCCCACCCCGCGGTGCAAGCCAGAGCGGCAGTTTTGCTAGCTTTTGCAGAGCAGGATTCATCTGTCGCCGATTTATTAATTAAAATGGCTTCCAGCAAAAAAACAGCAACACGTCTGCAAGCTGTGCGGGCAATGGCGCAATGTTGGCCAATTTTTAGTGAGCACAAAACCTTTGGAAAGAACTTTGAAAAAGCGTTTTCAGATGCGGATGCGGCCGTTCGAATGGAGGCCATTCGTGGGCTTAGCCAGCCTCCGCTTCATTATCTCCCATACTTTTTAGAAGCCTTAGGAGATGCTGATGAAGCGGTTCGTCGCCAAGCGGCCGAATCGATTAGGCAGTTTGATAGCGCGGCATTAGAACCTTTGGCTAATAAATTAAAGTCGCCGCAATATGAAGATGCGGCTTTGTTGGCATTATTTGATATGAAGGTAGGTTCAATAGAATTAGAAATTAGAGATTATATTGCCTACAAGGTGCAGTTGGCCATGCGAGACCGAAATTGGGCGGTTTCGTTGCGCCCGTCTCGGAACACTATTCAGCGCTTGCTGTTTTTGGCAGATGCTTTACAAGCGCGCGCGCGCGAACATGCCATTTTGGCTTTGCGGGGCATGGATTTGTTAATTAGTGATTCGATTATTACGCACGCCATTGAGAGTATTCGAGCCAGTAAGCAATTGGATTATGCCTTTGAAGCGCTGGAGAGTTTGCCGGATACTGACTTGGTACGGCCCTTGGTGCGGTTATGGGAACGGACCGGCTCTACTGTTAGCAGCGATGAATTTCCTTGGGCTGAGGCTTTGCAAGATAAAGACGCGTGGATTAGAGCCTGTGTTGTTTTTGCAATTATCCCAAAAACTGAAACGAGCTTAATTAAGAAGCTTGCCAAAAGTGACCCAGATGAATTGGTGCGAGAAACCGCCAACTATACCCTTGCGAGAGAGACTATGAAAACGCTTAAAACACTGCCAATGTTAGAACGAATATTATTTTTGCAAAAAATCCCTTTGTTTGCAGAAATGGTTCCTGAAGATTTAAAGAAAGTTGCTTCTGTGGCTACTGAAAAATTCTTTGCAAATGGTGCCTATCTTGCTAAAAAGGGAGATGCTGGGCACGAGATGTTTATTATTATTTCGGGTGAAGTGCAGGTATTAACTGAAAAAGGTGAACAATTGGCAGTTAATAAGGCGGGTGACTATACGGGCGAGATGTCTATTTTAAGCAACGACCCGCGTTCAGCTTCTTTGTTAGCCAAAGGGGATGTGCGGGTTTTATCCATTGGTCAAAAGGAATTTCAAGAAATTTTACGAGAACGGCCAGATGCCAGTTTGGCGGTTATTCGAGAGTTGTGCGCAAGGCTGCGTATGGCAGGTTAAATAAAAATCCCCAACTAAATGTTGGGGATTTTTATTTAATTAAATTTATTGGCTTGCTAAAGGCGCGGCGCTAAAAGGAACAGCAAAGGCTTGGCACCAAATAACCACCGATTTATATTGGCTTAGGTCTAAGCCAGCCGGGATGTTGTAATTTTGGTCTCCGACATTGCCTTTTAGTGGCCCTAAATTAATTGAACCCGCAATATCGCTGCCGCTTTGGTTTGGCACGGGGTCAATGGGTACAAGGTAAACATATAAATCAGGGCCGTTTTCTACTTGAAAATTAGTTAACCGCAAAATTTGTGTTCCGTCTGTTAATTGATAGATTCCGGCTTCTCCCGAACCAACATGTGCCACGCTATAAAAAGAACCATGAGCAAGCATGCTCATCTCCGCGGCGGCAACCGACGCTGAGGTGGCTTCTGGCTGATATTCTGTGGCAGCTGCAGGCGCTTGTGTTGAGATAGGTGCGGCGCCGGTAGGCAGGGCTTCGCTGACTTCCACCGTTGTCCACAGCGGAGAAAGAAGCCACCAAGCAATGGGGATGATGATTCCTAAGCCGATGAGAATAGCTAAGATTACAGCGTTGTTATTGTTTCTGTTTCTATTAATACGCATTAAATTTCTCCTTGATAATTAAATTTATGACAATCGGTAGCTCCTACATCTTACTTGGATTATTAAAGTTTTGTTAAGTTATTAAAACAACCTTGACGAAAGTTAAGTTTTGTATATAGTTAAGCGCACTTAATAAAAAGGAAGGCTTAACTATGGCAGATGAAAATCAAGTCTCTGAAATTCTTAGAAAATGGATGGATACCTTTTCTCACCGCTCGATGCGGGAGTGGGTTCGTTTTGCAAAATCTACCGGCATGTCGTTGCCGCAGTTTGGCATTTTAAGCCAGCTGCATCATCGTGGCCCGTGTGGCGTATCAGACATTAGCGAACGGATGGATATTAGCAATGCGGCTGCCAGCCAATTGGTAGATAAATTGGTGCAAGCCGGGTTATTAGAACGCACCGAAGATTTGAATGACCGGCGCGCAAAGCATTTAACCCTTTCAGCTGCGGGGCATGCGGTAATTGAAAAAGGTATTCGTGAACGTGGCAAGTGGATGAATGAACTGGCCTTTCGCTTAAGTGAAGGGGAACAACAAAAGGTTGCTGAGGCCTTACAGATATTAATAAAAGCAGCCGAAAAATTAACTGAGCAAGAAAAAGAAAATTCACAAGCATAAATTGAAATCGTTGTTGTTAATTTAATTAAGGAGAACCTATGCAAGCAAAAAATAATCCGGGCGGCAGGCAGCGCCCATCCTTTAAAGGGATTGGTCGTTCGGTGCGATACTTAACGAAATATGGGCGAGATGCTGCCTTGCCTTATTTCTTTTTAATCATTGCCACACTGTCTCAGTTGGCGGTGCCTCGTATGATTCGTAACGTGATTGATGCGGTAACCAGCGGTTTTATTGCCGACCAAGTGTTGCAAGCCTTAGAGAAAATACCGGCTCAGTTTATGGGCGCGGCGTTGCCTAAAATTTTAGAAGGGCTTAAATACCCAGCAGATTGGACAGCCGACCAATTAAAAGCCGCCTTACAAGCCGATGTAACCAACGCGCCGCAATCTTTAATGTGGGCCTTGGCTGCCATTGTTGTTTTTGCTGTGCTGCGTGGAGTGTTTGCATTTTTACAAGCCTTTTGGGCCGAGAAGAACTCTCAGGCAGTGGCCTATGATTTAAGAAATGACTTGTATGCCAAGATTCAAAACTTGTCTTTTTCGTATCACGATAAGAATCAGACCGGTCAATTAATGATTCGGGCCACCGATGATGTCGAAAAAGTGCGTTTGTTTATTGGGCAGGGTTTGCTGCAATTGGTCGGCGCGGTGATTTTGCTGGTCGGTACAATTATTATTTTGTTTTCAACCAACACAACTTTAGCATGGACCGCCATGCCGATTTTGCCAGTGGCTTTGGTTTTATTTATGTTTTTTGGCACCGTTAGCCAACCGCTATTTGCTAAGGTTCAGCAAAAACTTTCTACATTGAATACTATTTTGCAAGAAAACCTAGCGGGGATTAAGGTGATTCAAGCCTTTACCCGCGAAG
>CAYOGW010000100.1:7018-9772 GCA_964403635.1 uncultured Anaerolineaceae bacterium
CTTTGATAATGTTACTTTCCGATATTTTGGCGGCGGCGACCCTGTGCTGAACAAGGTCAGTTTTGAAGCCTTGCCCGGCGAAACGATTGCGTTAATGGGGGCGACTGGTTCTGGCAAGAGCACCATTATTAACTTGCTGCCTCGTTTTTATGACCCCAGCGAAGGAAAAATTACCATCGACGGATTCGACTTGCGGGATGTCAGCCTCGATTCGCTTCGAAAACAAATTGGCACTGTTTTGCAGGAAACAACCCTGTTTAGCGGAACCATCCGCGAGAATATCGCCTTTGGCAAACCAGAAGCGACAGACGAAGAAGTGATTGCCGCCGCCAAAGCGGCGCAGGCGCACGACTTTATTATGTCGTTCCCTGAAGGCTATAACACCCATGTCGGTGAGCGTGGCACTACCTTAAGCGGCGGGCAAAAGCAACGAACCGCTATCGCCCGCGCCTTGCTGTTGAACCCGCGTATTTTAATTTTAGATGATTCGACCAGCGCGGTAGATATGACCACCGAATCCTTAATTCAGGCGGCGCTCGACAAATTAATGCAAGGTCGCACCTCCTTCGTCATCGCCCAGCGTATCAGCACGGTGATGAACGCGGATAAGATTTTAGTACTGGACAAAGGCGAAGTGGTAGCGATAGGCAAGCATGCCGATTTAATGGAAAACAACCCGATTTATGCAGAAATTTATAACTCGCAGATCCTCTCGCATGAGAGCGAATTGACTGCGGAGGAGAAGTAACCCATGATGATGCGCGGAGATTTATTAAAGCAAGAAACACTGAAAGCCAGTAATTTAGGCGGAACATTAGCCCGTTTGGGCGCGTATTTTGGCCAATTTTGGTACATGATTGTGTTGGCTGTTTTATTGGTTTTTGTAGCCACTTGGTCTCAGGTGACCACGCCTGAATTAACCGGTCAAGCGACAGATTGTTTTCTCATCCCGAGCGCAGCCTCCACTTTTGGAGCGGGCTTCCCCGGGGCGAGCCAGCAAACCGAGAAATCTGAATCTAGCTGTTGGCTGGTTGCTGACCCCGCAACCTTAAGCGGAACACATCAAATTGTTGCCACTATTTTTCAGTTGGGCGGCTACGAAGCCCCGAACCCGCAAACGGCAACCAATGAAGAACGGATTGCAGGTCTGTGGCGATTAATTTTAATCGTGGTGACTCTCTATGTGGCGGGTGCTGTTTTAACCGGTATGACCTTTTTTGCCATGTCTTGGACGGGTCAAAATGTGTTGCGGGTTTTACGGGTGCAGGTCTTTGAACACTTGCACAAACTTTCGATGAGTTATTACAACGAACACGAAGCCGGTGATTTAATGAGCCGCATTACCAATGACACCTCCGCCATTGAGCAGGCATTCTCGTTTGCTTTGGTCAATGTGTTCAGCGGTATTTTGTTGTTGGTTTGGGTAGCCTATAACATGCTCACCACCAGTTTGGCCTTTGCTTTGCTCTCGCTTTCGGTGGCACCGATTATGTTCTTGGTCACCCTTTATTTCTCAGACCAAGCGCGAAAAGCCTTCCGCACCAGCCGCAAAGAGATTGGCAACGTGAATGCCGAGTTGCAAGAGAGCATTGCCGCCGTGCGCGAGGTACAAGCCTTTAATCGTGCCGAAGAGAATATTGAGCAGTTTAAAGAAGTGAACGCCGCCAACCGAGATGCGAACATTCGCGCGGTTTCGTTTACTTCGGCGCTTGCCCCAACCCTAGAAGCCCTCTCTTATGTGGCTTTGGCCATTGTGGTGGGGGTAGGTGGTTGGTATTTGCTCAATAGTGAAGATATGTTCGGCACCACTGTTACTTTTGGTTTGGTCATTACCTTTTTGGCTTATGTACAGCGCTTTAATCAGCCTATTCAACAGATTGCTGTTTTGTGGACCAATATTCAAAACGCGATTGCAGGCGCCGAACGGATTTTTAACATTTTAGATGAAGTGCCCGCCGTAGAAGACCAACCAAATGCCAAGCCCATGCCAAAGATTATTGGCAAAGTAGATTTTGAACATGTTTCTGCTCATTACAAGGTAGATGAGCCCGTTTTGCAAGATGTCAGTTTTTCGGCTGCCCCAGGCGAAACCATCGCCATTGTAGGCCCAACCGGCGCGGGGAAAACCACCATCATTAATTTGTTACCCCGTTTTTGGGATGTAACCAAAGGCAACGTTAAAATTGATGATATTGATGTGCGTGATGTCACCACTCAAAGCCTGCGCGAACAAATAGGCATTGTGCTGCAAGATACCTTCTTGTTTAGCAATACCGTCATGGAAAATGTTCGTTTTGGTCGCCCAGCTGCAACCGATGAAGAAGTAATGGCCGCTATTAAATTGGCAAATGCTGATAGCTTTATCGAACGGCTACCAGAAAAGTATCAAACTGTTTTGGGTGAACGAGGCTCTGGGCTGAGCCAGGGACAGCGCCAGCTGCTTTCCATCGCCCGCGCCGCGCTGGCAGACCCGCGTATCTTAATTCTCGATGAAGCCACCTCTAGCGTAGATACCCGCACTGAGCGATTAATTCAAAAAGCGTTTGACCAGTTATTGGCTGGGCGCACCGCCTTTGTCATCGCGCATCGTTTAAGCACCATCCGCAATGCCGATATGATTTTGGTGCTAGAGAAAGGCAAAATTGTAGAGCGCGGCAAACACGACGAATTGCTGAAGAAAAAAGGCGCTTATTACGACCTGTACATGAGCCAATTTAAAAAGCAAGAAGAAGTAGAAAAAGCCAGTTAATTAAA
>CAYOGW010000101.1:0-1736 GCA_964403635.1 uncultured Anaerolineaceae bacterium
ATGGGAGGCAGGGCGGCGTCTAGTTTCAAAATTTAATCTTCTATCAAATAAGCAACTACCCATTCGGTGGTGGCTTTTAAGGCATCGGTATGCGTTCTTTCGTAGTTATGAGAGGCATCAATACCCGGACCGATTAAACTGACAGCTACATCCCCGCCAGCGCGCCAGAAAGCGCCGCCATCAGAGCCGTAGCCAGGATAAATATCTACCTTATAAGGGATTTTATATTTGGCAGCCAAAGCTTTCATTTTATTGTTCATTTCGTGATGATAGGGACCGTTGCTGTCTTTGACACATAAGCTCACACTATATTCATCCGAGTTTTGACCGTCACCTAACGCCGCCATATCTAACACCAATAGCTCTTGTACTTCGTCAGGGATTCCAGCGGAAGCGCCATGACCAACTTCTTCATAGTTGCTGATATGAAAATATGTGGTTTGGGCAGGTTTTAAACCAGCATCGGCAAGGCTTTTAATGGCAGAAACCAAATTGGCAACACAAGCTTTGTCGTCTAAATAACGCGAGCGGATGAAACCATTAATTAATTCAGTACGCGTGTCAAAGGCTACAAAATCACCCACGCGGATGCCTAAAGCTTCGGTTTCGGCGCGGTTGGTGGTGCGGGCATCTAAACGAACTTCCATGCTGTCTTCGGTGCGCGGGGTTTCGTTGGCTTCTCGGCCATAGACATGCCCCGAGGCTTTATTAATTAAATAAGACCCGCGTACCGTTTTACCAGAATCAGTGAAAACCGTTACACCTTCTGTTTCGACTCCACCCAGCACAACACCACCCAAGCGGGTAAGTTTAAGCCGCCCGTTGGGTTTAATCTCTTTAATCATGGCGCCGAGGGTATCCACATGGGCTGTGATAGCGCGTGGCGCATTATTTTTAATACCTTCCCAGCGGGCAACCAAAGCCCCTTTGCGCGTTCGGGAAAAGGTTAAAAACTTATATTCAGCAAGTTCTTTTTCAACCAAATCAATCGCCATATGCGAATAGCCTGTTGGAGAGGGCACTTGTAACAAGCGCACAAGGAAATCAATTTGATATTCTAAGTTAATGGTTGGTATTGTCATATTTGCTCCAGTACTTAATTAAGTTAAACCTTCAAAATCTGTAATCTTTTCTCGCCAAGTGACCGGCAAGGGAATGCTCTGATTAATTTGATAATCGTAGGTGACCAGCACCACTTCGCCATCTGCTAAGACTTGATTATTGTTAGCATTGAACAAAGCCTGCGCTGTAATAAAAGACTTTGTGCCTAAGCGGGTGGTTTTTACCCCTACGCGGATGGGCGTACCCCATAAGACCGGCTGGCGGTAGGCAATGTGAATATCTGCAATGATGACACCAATTTCACTAAACGAGCGCTGAACATCGTATAAGCCCAAATGAACCAAGTAATGAATACGGGCTTGCTCAAAAAAAGTTAAATAACTGGCGTTGTTTAAATGCCCTTGGGCATCAATGTCACCATAACGGACTTCCATTGGGTGTAAAAAGCGAAAATCATGCATGCCTCCATTATATATGCTGAGCAGCAAAGCGTGATAGAATAAATGTGCTATTTTATGAAAACGATTCGCTCTTCCGAAATTGGTTCTTACTTATATTGCCGCCGCGCATGGAAGTATCAACGCGCAGGCGTAGAATCGGGCAACCGCGCCGAAATGGCGGCGGGCACCGAACTGCACCGCGCGCATGGCCGCCGCGTCATTGCGGCTGGTTTG
>CAYOGW010000101.1:1836-9540 GCA_964403635.1 uncultured Anaerolineaceae bacterium
TATTTTGGCAAGCAAACCGCACACGCCAAAGCACCGGCTTGCCCGGCGGACGAGTAATTTATACGGATACCAAAAGCTGGGGAAAACTGGAAAAACCACTGTATGATGCTGGGTTAGGATTAACCGGCAAACCAGATTATTTAATTGAGCAAAAAGGAAAATATATTCCTGTTGAAGTAAAGTCTGGCAGGGCACCAGACTCGCCCTATGATTCGCACCTCTATCAGCTGGCGAGTTACTGCTATTTAGTGGAAAAAAGCTACGGGGTGCGCCCGCCGTATGGCATTATCCATTATGAAAACCGAGATTTTGCAGTGGACTACACTGCTGAATTGGAAAATTCTCTGCTTGATATTTTGGCTGAAATGCGCCGAGATGAACGCCGCGCAGAGGTAGAACGTAGCCACGAAAGCGCCAGCCGTTGCAGGGGCTGCGGCTTTCGCGAGGTCTGTGACGAAAAGTTGTAGTTATAATAGGAACCATGAGTACTCCACAGCGCATTGTAATCACCGCTCACCCAAAATTAGCTTTGGCAATGCAAGAAGCCGAGGCAATTTCTGCTTATCTGCAATCCAAAGGGCAAGAAGCGCCTTTTGGCTCATTAAATGATGAAGAGCTGCGCCGCCGTGTAAAAAATAACGAATTTGATGTGATGATTACGGTTGGCGGAGACGGCACCATGCTAAGGGCCGGGCATTTATGCGCGCCTAACCAAGTGCCGATTTTGGGCATTAATAAAGGGCGTTTAGGCTTTTTGTTTCAGGTAGATTTAGATGGCTGGCAGCATTCGGTTGATTTGCTTTTGGCAGGCGATTATTGGGTAGAAAACCGCATGTTGCTGCGCGCCGAACACCTGCGCTCTGGCGAGGTGTTAAGCAGTTGGCTGGCCGTTAATGATGTCGTGGTTAGCCGCGGGCAGTACCTGCGCCCCATTCATATTCATGCCAGTGTAGATGAGCAGTACTTAACCACGTTTGTAGCCGATGGATTAATTGCCTCCACGGCGACTGGCTCAACAGCTTACGCGCTGGCCGCCGGAGGGCCGATTTTACCGCCCGAATTAAGGAATATCCTGCTCATGCCCATTGCCCCGCATCTCTCAGTAGACAGAGCGGTGGTGCTTTCTGAAGGCTCTGCTGTAACCATGACCGTACTCAGCGAAAATGCTGTTTTAAGCGTAGATGGGCAATTACCCATCAGCCTGGCTGAAGATGACCGTGTGCAAGTACACGCCGGAGAAAGCACCGTACAATTCATCCGTTTTGGAGACGAAGGCTACTTTTACCGAAATTTAACCGAACACATGAACCAAAACGCCACTGTAGGAATATCTCGATGAGCGAAACTGCTACTTTTTGTGCCAACCACCCCACTGTAGAAACCAGCCTGCGCTGTAACCGCTGCGAAAAATATATTTGCGTGAAATGCGCCATTAAAACCCCAACCGGCTACCGCTGCAAAGAATGTGTGCAAAGCCAGCTTAAAAAGTTCGAAAATGCCGAATGGGTTGATTTCATCCCCGGCTTTTTGGTTACTTTTGTTCTTTCGGTTATTGCCAGCGTAATTATTAGTTTCGCCAGTTTTATTGGTTTCTTTGGCTGGTTCATCGCCGCCGCCGCCGCGCCTACCGCGGGCGGCATCATTGCCGAAGCCACCCGCCGCGCCACCCGCCGCCATCGCGCCCGTAGTTTATTTATTAGCATGGCGGTTGCCTTTGGCTTGGGCGTTTTACCCATTGCCTTATTTAATTTTTTCACCTTCAACTATTTTGGGCTCATTTTTCAAGGCATCTACTTGGTAATGGGCTTAAGCACCTTCTACTACCGGCTGTCCGGAATCCAACTAGGACGTTAAACTCACTATTATGTTAAGCGAACTCCGAATTGAAAACTTTGCGATTATTGACCGCCTCAACTTAGATTTTGGCCCGGGATTAATTATTTTCACCGGCGAAACCGGCGCGGGCAAATCCATCATCATGGATGCGCTTGAAATGCTGCTGGGCGGGCGGGCTGAAGCCACTGTCATCCGTGCGGAAGCCGAGCGCGCTACGGTAGAAGGCTTATTTAAATTAACCGGACCAGAAAAAGCAGCCATTGTTGAAATCCTTAAACGGGAAGACCTGCTCGACGATGAAAACTTCGTCACCCTTGCCCGTGAAGTTCGCCGAGAAGGCCGCCACACCGCCCGCATTAATGGCCGCACTATTAACGTGGCTTTGCTAAAAGAAATTGGCGCTTTTTTGGTGGATATTCACGGGCAAACGGAGCATCTCTCTCTGCTCGACACGCGGACTCACCTTGGGCTTTTAGATCGTTTTTCAAATGTAGAAGCGCTCTTGAGTACCTACCGTTTAACCTATACCAACCTGCAAAGCCTGCGCCGTGAACTAAACGAACTACGCGCCGCCCAAGCCGATTCGGAACGCCGCTTAGAAATGTACACCTTCCAAGCCGAAGAAATCGAATCTGCTAAATTAAAACCTGGTGAAGATGAAGAACTCCGCCAAGAACGTGACCGCTTAGCCAATGCCGAAGCATTGGCCTCCTATGCCCAAGAAGCGCTTAATTTAATGGATGAAGGCTCACCTGAATCTCCAGCCATAACCGACCAAGTTGGTCAAGCGGTTGCGGCGCTCTCATCTTTGGCACGCATAGACAGCACCCAAGAAGAACTTTCTACGCGCGGCGAAAGCCTGCTAGAAAGCCTTTCCGACATCGCCAGAGATTTAAGAGATTATGTAGAAGGCATTGAATATAACCCCCGCCGTTTAGAACAAGTGGAAGAACGACTAGATTTATTACACCGCCTCGAACGAAAATATGGCGGAGACATAGCGGCTGTCATCGCTTTTGGAGCAAAAGCACGCGCCGATTTAGAAACCATTAGCACTGCCACCGAAAAAATCACTGAGCTAGAAGCCAAAGAAAGCATATTATTAAAAGAACTAGCCGAACATGCCAGTAAACTCTCAGAGCAACGCAAAAAAGCGGCAACGACTTTAGCAAAAGGCATTGAAACCGAGCTAGACGATTTAAAAATGTCCTCTGCTCAATTTTCAGTCGATTTTCAAACCAAACCAGACCCATCTGGCTTGCCGCTGGGCAATAACCAATATGTGGCTTTCGACCAAACCGGCTTTGACCGCTGTGAATTTTTAGTTGCTCCCAACCCAGGGGAAGGGCTTAAACCACTGGCAAAAGTAGCATCTGGTGGTGAAACTTCTCGATTAATGCTCGCGCTAAAAAATGTTTTGGCACGCGCAGACCAAGTTCCCAGCTTGGTATTTGATGAAATTGATCAAGGCATTGGTGGTCGTGTGGGGCAAGTGGTCGGAGAAAAACTATGGAACCTAGGGCGCTCGCATCAGGTGTTATGTATTACGCATTTACCCCAGTTGGCTTCGTTTGGAGACCAACACTTTCAGGTACAAAAATTAATCGAACAAGGTCGCACATTAACCGAAGTGAAATTATTAAACGGTGACCAACGCCTGCTAGAATTAGCACAAATGCTTGGCGAAGTCAGCGAAGGAACGCTTCGCTCGGCTCATGACATTTTACAGTCTGCCCAATCCTTAATGAACACAAAAAAATAAAGAATAAGTAAGTTTACTGATTGGCTATGGTATGCAACCCGCTATAATTATCCGTAGGTTTAATTCTCCTTTTGGATGCGGTGTGATTAAGGGGATCCGTATTTTGGAACTGTCAGAGGGCAAAGGGCTCTCTCTGACAGTTTCTTTTTTAACATAAACTCACCTTAAATTATTCACTAAAACTACCTAAACTTACATTGACCTGATAGGATTGTCCCGTAGAATTTGTAAACTCAAATTCTAAAAGGAAATTTTATCAATGCTCAGAAAACAAATTCAACTTGGCTTAATTCATATGGCTGTTGCCATGACTCTGGTTCCAATCAATAGCACTTTAAACCGAGTCATGATTAAAGAATTAGCCATTTCGGCAACGCTGGTTGCCATTTTAGCTTCGGTCCCTTACCTATTTTCACCTTTACAGGTAGCCATCGGCTCTTATTCAGATAAACATCCGGTCCTGGGTTATCGGCGCACACCCTATATATTTTTTGGGTTAATTCTCTGCGTTCTTGGTGTAGCTGTTTCTCCACAAGTGGCCTTTTTAATGGCAGATTCTCCAGCCTTGGGTTTACTGGCCGCGGCCATCGCCTTTGGCGCATGGGGCATGGGCTATAACCTTGCCAGTGTTTCATATTTGGCCTTAGCTTCAGAACTCTCAGAAGAAAAAGAGCGAGGAAGAACCATCGCTACCATGTGGTTTATGATGATTGTAGGCATCATCCTAACCGCCATTGGCATTAGCCGCTTAATGGAACCCTACAGTCCGCAAGTTTTACAAACTGCTTTTATTGAAGTAGCCATAGCCGCCCTAACTATTGGATTAATTGGGTTAATGAAACTAGAGCCGCGCTTCAGCCAGAATACTGTCGCGTCTGAGAATTACACCCTTCGGGAGATGCTGGCAGTCATCTTAAAAAGCAAACAAGTGACATTATTCTTCTTTTATCTACTCTTATTATTGGCCGCCATCTTAGGGCAAGATGTTTTGCTAGAACCATTCGCAGCCGAAGCTTTTGGCATGACTGTCCAGCAGACCACCCGTATCACATCTATTTGGGGAGTCTGTGTTCTACTTGCCATTTTAGTAGCAGGGGCTTTAGAAAAAAGACTCTCCCGAAAATGGGTGGCACAAGCCGGTAACATTGGCGCGCTGTTTGGCTTTATTGCCATTGTCATCAGCGGTTTCATTGGCAACACCAGTGTCTTTTATAGTGGCGTGGTATTACTTGGTTTTGCTACTGGTCTTTCCACCGTCGCCAACTTAGCCCTTATGTTTGATTTAACCCTGCCCGGTTATGTTGGTTTATTTATTGGCGCGTGGGGAGTTTCCAATGCCCTTTCTCGTTTAATTGGTAACTTAACCGCTGGCGTTGTCCGCGATGCCGCCACACAACTAACTCAAAACCCTGTGCTAGGCTATAACGTCGTTTTTATACTGGAAGCCCTGATGTTAATTGCAGCCATTGCAATGCTCACCCGCATTAACCCCAGCGCCTTCATTAAACAAGTCAATGCGCCTAGCCTAGCCGAACGCGCAGCACTAGCGGATTAATTAATATGGACTGGCTTACCTTAACAGCGGTATCGAAACTATTAGGGGTTCACACCAGCACCGTGCGCCTTTGGTCCGATAAAGGCATTTTGCCAGTACATAGAACCTCTGGCGGGCACCGCCGTTATCGCCGAGACGAAATAGAACTTTGGATTAAAACCACCCGTGAACAACCCATTATGGAGCCGCTTAACGCCATCCATAGCGCGCTAGGACAAATGCGTCTACAAATTACAGATGGACACCTAGAAGCTGAAGGTTGGTACCAAAAATTAGACGAAGCGGCCCGAATACAATATCGTCAAACTGGCATGTCACTAGTCCGCAGCTTAATGAACTACCTCTCAGATGAAGAAAACGACATGACCACCGAAGCCTACGCCATGGGCTACGAATACGCCTCGCGTGCCCGCCGCTACGGTCTAAGCGCGGTAGACGCCACCCGCGCTTTTTTATTCTTCCGCAATACCTTACTAGAAGCGCTGGTTAATGCCTACGACCAATCGCGTGTGCCGCCAGGCACCGCGTGGGGGCGCATGCTCCACAAAATTCATGGTTTCACCGACCAAATCTTAATTAATTTACTAGAAACCTACCAACTCTTTCAAGAAACCAAAGGGTTATAAAAACCGCTCCCAAGCGGTTTTTAATTTCCGTTACAATACAGCTACAAAGGAGTTCGTATGAATCTGCTGCAAGCACCCTACGTCTTACCTACCCGTCGCAACCACGCCCTAGAACACGCCACCATTCACCTACTCTCGGCGCGTTTTCCTACACTTTCCATCGGTGGTCATTCAAATCCAACCGGTTTTTTTATTGTTGGCAACATCCCTACCCAAGCCTTAAGAGAAGCCGTAAACGAAGCCTTAACCCGTTTACAAAACGGCGAACATAGCCTAGCCATCCACCCGGGTTGCGGCACCAATTATTTGGTCTATGGCTCGCTAGCGGGTATTTTTTCTATGTTAGGGATGATCGGCACCCGCAACAGCCGCGAACGCTGGGATCGGCTCCCTTTAATCATCTTTCTCTCTGCTTTAGGTTTTTTAATCGGGCAGCCGCTTGGGCCTGCCTTGCAAAAACAAGTAACCACCGACCCGCACCTAAACGAAACCCGCATTGTAGATATTCGCCGCGTTTCGAATAATTTGCACCGTGTAATTACCCATTAATGAAACAATGAGTCAAACACATATTTATTTTCTAGTAGGAAACGATGAGTTTGCCATCCACAAACGGGCCGCAAAATTTTCATCCATCTTTACAGACGCCACTTCGGCAGACATGAACACCTCACGTTTGGACGCCCGCACCGCCAGCGAAACAGACCTAGCCACCGCGCTCGGCTCTATGCCTTTTTTAGCATCTCAACGGTTGGTTATTTTAGATAATATCTCTAAAAAATTTACCGGCTTAGAAGGTCATAAAAAATTCATTACCATTTTAGAGAATGTTCCCGTTAGCACTTTACTAGTTATTAATGAAATAGACGATTTAAAAGAAAAAGACATTTCTAACCACTGGCTTAATAAATGGGCTGCAAAAGTTGGCGAAAAAGCAAAACTAGAAACCTTCTTTCAACCTCGCCAAAAAGAAATGCCAGGCTGGATTACGGCAGAAGCCAAACGCCAAAACGGCAAAATAGAACCCGCCGCTGCCGCCCGCCTAGCAGAAATGGTTGGCGAAAACAGCCGCCAAGCCGCGCAAGAAATTACAAAACTACTCACTTATACGAATTTTTCACGACCCATTGAAATTGAAGATGTAGAAGCCGTTTCTATTTTCACCGCTGAAACAAATATATTCGACTTTGTGGATGCGCTTTCTGAAAGAAACGGTAAAAAAGCCCAAAAAATGCTCTCTAAAATGCTCGAAAACCAAGATGCATTTGAAATCTTCCCCATGGTTATTCGCCAGTTTCGGCTTTTAATTTTGGCACGAGATGTCATAGATGACGGCGGGCAATTAAACGAAGCCGCGCAAGCCATTGGCGGGCACCCCTTTGTGGCTGAAAAAGCTTGGGGGCAAGCCCGCAAATTTCAAATGGAATTACTTGAATCAATTTACTATCGCTTACTGCTCATGGATGAAGCCGCCAAAACGGGCGGCACCCCGTTAGACACCAGTTTGCAAATGTTTGTTGTAGAACTCACTACTTAATTAAAAAATCCCCGTTTTCAACAGGGATTTTTTAATTAAGGTTTAGAAGTTAAAGTAGGCCAACGAGTGTCTGTCGGGCGTGGCGTTAAAGTAGGCCAACGGGTATTGGTTGGGCTTGGTCCGCCGGGCGTAACCGAAGGCGTGACCGTTAAAGTACTGCTGGCAGTGATAACGGGTGTGCTGCTAGCCGGTGTATTGCTGACAGGCGGAAGCAGGCTGGGGGTAGCCGTAACAGGAATTTCCTCGCTTAAACAAGCCGGGCGAGAATCAATCGCGCCTTCTACGTTAAGAGTCTGCCCATCTGCATCTAATATTTTTACATATTGCACTTCAGGGAATTGTTTAAGGTTATAGGTGATTAAATCGGCAATGTTGTAATCGAGGCGGG
>CAYOGW010000102.1:0-9515 GCA_964403635.1 uncultured Anaerolineaceae bacterium
CCCATATTAACAACAATATGGTCAGTTTTAATCCCATCTCGTTCTTCACTTTTATATTTTTTTAATGCCGCATACAACGCTTCTTCTGGGTCGGTGGGGGTCCATTTTTCAGGGTCAAAACTAGCTTCAAAAGAAATATTGTCGCCAAAAGCATTTTTGTTTTCGGCATAATTGTGTTTGCCGTCCGGCCAGCGGCTTTTAAAAGGCTTGTTCTCTTCCTCGTAAAAAGCCTCTTTCCAGTCCTTTCGCATCGGGTGGCCTTCAAAGCCTTCCCACATTAAGATGCGCCGCATGTCAGGGTGGCCGGTAAAACGGATGCCATATAAATCCCAAATTTCGCGTTCTTGGAAATCTGCACCCATCCAAACGGGAGTTAAGGAATCGATTTCAGCGGGGTCTTGGCGGGGGATTTGAACCTTAAAAATTAAGGCTGGCCCACCCGTAGTTTTATACGCGTGATAAACAACTTCATACAACGCTTCGGGTAAGTAATCTACCCCTGTAACAGAGGAGAGATAGTCGTATCCCAATTCATCGCGTAAATACAACGCAAATTTGGTTAAACTATCCGCTTTTACAATCCAGCCGGAATATCCCGGGCGGGCATCAGCAGAAACCGCATCTGGAAATTTTTCGGCTAAATTAAGGGTATCGAGTGTGGGCGTAGTCATTTAATTCTCCTATGCCTGGGTTTCAGCGGATGCTTTGTTGGCTAGCTCGGCTGCTTTGGTTTTAATTTCAGGGATGCGGCGCGGGTCTATTAGGTCTGGCCCAAGGTATGGAACAGGGATAGAGACGCTATCGGCACCTTTTTGATACCAGCGTACTTGTTTAAGTGATTGCCCATCAATTTTTTCTTGTAATTTCATTAAGCCAAAAACAAGGGCTTGCGGGGTGGGAGGGCAGCCAGGAATGTACACGTCAACTGGAATAAATTTATCTACACCGGCTACAACGTTGTACCCTTCTTTAAATGGGCCGCCGCCAGAAGCGCAAGCGCCCATTGCAACCACATATTTGGGTTCAGGCATTTGGTTGTATAACCGCACAATGGCAGGGATCATTTTCTTCGTTACTGTACCAGCTACAATCATTAAGTCAGATTGGCGGGGGCTGGGGCGCATCACTTCCATGCCGAAGCGGGCTAGGTCGTAGCGGGCGGCTTGGGCAGCGATCATTTCAATAGCACAACAAGCCAGCCCAAACATCATTGGCCAAACGGAGGAGCGTATGCCAAAATTATAAATTTTATCGAGGGTGGTAATGGCAACGCTGTGCTGCATTTCGGGGGGAATGCTATAACCGGGTACATTTAATTCTTCTGCGCTCATGGCAAAGTCTCCTCAAACCAGTCTTGGTAGATGCGGGCCAAAATATCATCATTGGCAAGCATCGGGTCATCGTCAAACTCTTCTAAAGCAATGCTCCACTGATAAATTTGTTGAAGCGAAACTTGTTGTAAATCAATTTTTGGGAATTTTTCTTTTAATGCCAATGCAATGGCATAAGTGGCTTCCCAGTTTAAATTCATAGGGCAAATTATAGCGGAGTGTGAAATATTGCGCAACTTACTTATGCTAAAATATATTTGCAAAAATAATCACAGAATGGATGAATAGATGGCACGCATTAATATTCGCCAGAAAGTATTAATATTAATTAAAAAATTAAGCTCAGCCACAGCAGAAGAAGTGGCTCGTGTACTTCATGTTTCGCAAGCAACCGCAAGATATCATTTGGCTGGCTTGGCAATTGATGGGTCTGTTGAAGTTTCGTTATTAATGAATGGGCGTGGTCGCCCGCAAAAGTTATATCGACCCAGCCGTTTAAGCAGGGATGATGGGTTAGATTATTTAATGGATGCTTTTTTAGCAACGGTAGAGCCTGCTAGGCAGGAGCAAGTTTGGGCTGAGTCTGCTACTCGTTTGGCTGCTGGGAGCAATGCAGAAGCGGAGAAAATCCCTGTAAAGCGATTTGGCTTGGCAATCGAACATCTTAACCAATTAAAATATGAAGCTCGTTGGGAAGCGCATGCGGGCGGCCCTCAAGTGATTTTGGGAAACTGCCCATATTTTCGGGTGATTGAGAACCAGCCTGGTTTATGCCGAATGGACGCTCGCTTGTTAGAAAAGTTATTTGGCGCTTCTGTGGAGCATGTTGCAAAATTAGAGATGGACCGACGGGGTTTGCCGCAATGTATTTTTAAATTGTAGGGTTTATCACGCGGGAAAATTGAGTGTTATTAGGAGATTGTTTAAAACCCATGCGTTTTAAATACAGTTGGTGAATTTCGTTGCCGGGGGGTGATGTGATGACGGTAATACCTAAATTTTTAAAATAGGCTGCGTTTTCTTCAAATAAAAAATTGCCAATTTGAAAATCTCTATAACCCGGGATTACAAAATCGAGCCGAATAAGGGCGCTTTCTTTGTTTTGGTGAAAGATAAGCAAGCCCGCTGGAACCATGTTTCTTAGAATAAAAAGAGCAGTATCTTTAGAAGAAATTTTGCTTTCAAAATTGGGCACAAATTCATTAATTTCGCTTTGGTGGTAAACCAAAAATTGCTGCAGGTAAGCATCTTCGGGGTGAACTTCTAAGAGAGAAAAGTAATCTTTCTGCTGCCACATTTGAATTAAATAATACAAATCAATCACAACAATTATCCCATTTAAAAAAGCAACGGGATACGCGCCAATAAAAATGCCATACAAAGTAAAAACAGTAGCGCCCACAAGGTTAATTAATCGCAGCCGCAGCAGAGATTTCATCATTAAAGAAATAGCTACCAAAATAGAGCCAAGATAGCCAAATAACTCAAGCGCAATTCGTGTATCCATTATTTACTCATCAAAATAGGGTTGTGAATAAGTTCAATTTCTGCGGCTTTTAAGAACGCCAGCGCATTTTCATCTGCTCGATAGGATATGCTATAAATAATCTTAACAATGCCCGCATTAATTAACGCTTTGGTGCAATTAACGCAAGGCAGGTGGGTAACATAACAGCTAGCTCCCTTGGTTGAAACGCCATGCAACGCCGCCTGAATAATGGCATTGGTTTCGGCATGAATGGTGCGAACACAATGCCCTTCAACCATTAAATGCCCCGCCTCGTCACAGTGTGCTTGACCAGCGGGCGAGCCATTAAAGCCAGTGGTTAATATTCGCTTTTCTCTAACCAGAACACAACCAACCAAGGCTCGGTCACAGGTGGAGCGTTCTGAAACAGCGGAAGCAATTTTTAAAAAATAGGAATCCCAATCTGGGCGCATGGGTTAACTCCAAAAGAAAATTTGAATAGATTATAACGGTGAGAATAGATTCTTGGGCGGGCTACCCCAAACTGAAATTCCGTTTAATAAACATTCGCCAAGCTGAATAAGCTTAATTAAGTACCCAATTTATTGAATAGGGGTTGTAATAACAAATTTGTTTAAAGTTTTATAAAGGAGTTTCAAATGACAGAAGATGGTTCAAAGGTGATCCCGTCCTTTTATGAAAGCGGAAATGTAAAAGTAGATGAGTTACCTTTTGCGGGCGGTGTACCCATGGGTATAGAAAAAGTAACCAATACCGCATTAGGGATTGGCGGCGCGTATGGCGCTTGGGGAAAGAGTTATGACAACAGCACCTTGCCGGGTTTTGTTTCGCACCGGCTGGGAAGAGATATAACGCATGATGAAATATTAAATCTTTCTGAATTGGGCTTTCATCATCGCCATCATATTCCAGATATGAGTGATGCAGACCATTTAGAAATGGAACTACAAATTGGTACCCGTTTAATTAAAGCCGCTGTAGAAGCAAATGGCTGGCAGCCAAACGAAGTAGCTGGAGTATTGGTGGGCAGTAGCGCGCCAGTTTCCAATGATTTTTTGGTAGAAGTTTCTCGCCGCGCAGGGCTTAAAGAAGATGCGCTTAAGGTAACAATCCATAAGGCTTGTGATGGTTCAATGGGTGCTTTAAATTTAGCCATTAATCCAGCAATGGGCGAACAAAGTGGGGTTAATGTTGCCGAAGAGCTTGTAGGAAAAAAGGTTTTATTTGGTGGTTTTGAAGGATTAAGCCGTTTTACGAACGGCGCGAATGATAAAAATGCATTACAGTTATTTGGGAACGGCATGGGGGTAGTGGGCATTGTTCCAGGCGAGAACATGAAATTAATCGCTGGTCGCAGCCATGAAAATTATGATGTTGAAGGATTATTACAAGTTCGCATGTATTATCCGCACTCGCGAGAAATGCGCCCAGGCAAATCGATGTTAGAAGTCTCTCGCGATTCAAATGGTCAAATCTGCATTGCTGGGATGATGCATGAACCCGAAGGTGGTTTTCCGATTGTGATGGCGGGTTTAATGGGCATGGTTAAGTTATTTGTACGCACAGGGGTAGATGTTGTGATGGATGTCTATCAAGAATATCAACAAAAAATGACACAATTGGGTCATTATGGGCGCAATATTGATGTTGCTATCGCTCACCATGCCAATTACAAAATTAATTTATTAAAAGCCAAGCAGCTTCTAAAAGAAGGAATTCAGTTTCCGATGCCTTGGCTTCTGCCAGATTTTGGGAATGTAAGCGCTGCTTCTTGCGCAATTGCATTTTTGCGACAACTGCAACAAATTAAGCCTGGGGACCATGTTCTCATGGATGGTTTTGGCGCGGGTACTTATTATGATGTGATGGCAGTTTCAATGGGTTAATTTAAACTTTATAAGTAAAAAATCCCGCCATTCGGCGGGATTTTTTATTTTAGCGAGTCATTTCTATGGTTGGCGGGTCTGTAATTTGATAGTTGTTTGCATCATTGTAGGAGACGTAAACATCACCCGTACCATTAGAGCTAACGGTATAACCAATGATTTGAGAATCAGTTTGGCTGCTGTTGCCATTTCCGCGCACATCAATACAGGCGGAAGGCATAAAAACAGTGCCAATATTTACGCCGGTGCCATTCCCACGATATTCAAAATTTTGGGTGCAAGGGGTGGTCGTAATGCCAGAGAACATTAAAACGCCTGCGTATTCACCGCTGGTTGGGGCACTCACCGCCAAACCGCCACCGCCATTAAAACGCATGGTGTAATCCTGATCTGATATATAAAAGGTTACATTGGTGCCGGTTGTTGTTCCGTGAAAATTGCCGTCAGCATCAGTGATGCAGAATAAACCGGCAGCGTAATTATCTTCAAAGTGGTCGACCACACTCCCGTCTTTGCCTGCCTCGGGGTATAGTTTCCCATCACCACCGCGATAGGCTGTGCCATTACAGGCTGGGATGCGTGGCAACAAGGCATAAATATCGTCTGGGTAGGTAAAAGCAAGGTCTGTTCGACCGTTATCAACAGTGCAATCGCTCCAGCCTGAAGCTGTTCCAACGGCTGTAACACAATCGCCCGAGTCAAAATTTACACTATCTTTATTGCTTTTCTTTTGCGCATTATTATTGGCAAATACACCGCCGCCGCTAATATACCAAGTGGAATTGCCCCACGCATCAAAGCTGTAACCGGTTGGGTTTAATCCAACAACAGCGTTGCCAAAAAATGGCGCGCCAGTGGAACTGGCTTTTGCCCGTGCAATGGCTTCAACGCAGGAGGATGTTTGGTTAATGCCTACAAGAGAAGCAAAGTAAGTGGATGTGGTTGTTGTAATTAATACTTGGACATATTCTGTATTGCCAGTGTAAGGGCTAGAAGCGCCATTGCAATCATTAAGGGGTGGGCTATTTATGACAACAGTGTTTGTCGTTCCATTGTTATCGAAGCCATTTGAAGCAGCCCGGCTTAAGGCTGTACTGCTGATATTTTGGCTGTTTAATTTGGCCAGCGCGCCTGCCATTACTGCCGCATCTGCGGCACTTTGAGCATCTCTGCGTTGTAAAAAGGCATTGCTGCCATCAATGGCGAGCGCGCTTAAGCCGAGCATACCAACGATTGCTAGGGTAATTAATACCAAGGCTTGCCCTTTTTGTGCTTTTTTAGAATTTAACATAATAGTTCTCCTAATAAATATGTGAAAAGATAATTAAGTATATAAGTATCGATTTCGTATATCTATCGGGAAAACACGACAAAAAAGACAGGCGTTACATAACGCCTGTCTTTTTTATTTAATTAAATAGTTAAAGGTTATTCTACAGTAACGCTTTTTGCTAAATTTCTAGGTTGGTCTACATCTAACCCGCGCACGACAGCGATATGATAGGCCAGCATTTGTAATGGAATAACCGTGATAATTGGGCTTAACATCCAAGGGCATTGCGGAATACGGATGATATGGTCGGCCATATTATTAACCAATTCATCTCCTTCGGTAGCAATTGCAATAACAGTACCGCCCCTTGCTTTTACTTGTTGAATTTGGCTAATCATTTTTTCGTGCCAAGGGTCTTTGGGAGCCAAACAGATGACAGGCATGTTTTCGTCAATTAATGCGATCGGTCCGTGTTTCATTTCTCCGGCAGGGTATCCTTCGGCATGAATGTAGGAAATCTCTTTTAATTTTAATGCACCTTCATATGCAATTGGCATGTTAATGCCACGCCCAAGATATAAACAATCTCGAATATCTTTAAACACATGCGCTATTTTATCAACTTCAGCTTCTGTATTTAGCACTTGGCTGGCCAGGTCTGGTACCAATCTTAAGTCGGCAACCAATTGTTTGCGGGTGGCATCATCAATCACACCGCGCAAATCAGCCAAGAGAACTGCCAGCATGTACTGATTAACCAGTGGTGCAGTAAAGGCTTTGGTAGAAGCAACGCCGATTTCAGGCCCGGTTTGCATGGAGATATATCCATCTGCCACGCGCATGGCTTGAGAACCAATGGCGTTTACAATGCTCCACACAATAGCCCCTTTGCTTCGCCCTTCTTCCATCGCGGCTAAGGTATCAGCGGTTTCACCAGATTGGCTAATGGCAAGCACAACCGTATTTTTATTAATTATCGGGTCGCTGTATCGAAACTCGGAGCCGATGACGACTTCTACGGGTACACGGGCAATTTTTTCAATTAAATATTTGCCCACCATACCCGCGTAGGCGGCTGTTCCGCAGGCGGTAATATAAATTTTTTCGATTCGTTGGGCGATTTCGGGCGTTAAGTTTAATTCTGGTAAGCGAATGCGCCCATTTTCAAAGTCGATACGTCCGGCTAGGGTATCAGTTAACGCGCGAACCTGCTCGTGAATTTCTTTTTGCATAAAGTGGCGAAATTCGCCTTTCTCAGCTGCCACCGGGTCCCATGAAACGGTATGAATTTCCGGCT
This sequence comes from uncultured Anaerolineaceae bacterium, assembly GCA_964403635.1. Lineage (GTDB taxonomy): Bacteria > Chloroflexota > Anaerolineae > Anaerolineales > Villigracilaceae > JANJTV01. Next base: position 7,277 of record CAYOGW010000102.1, read on the forward strand.
GGAGCAGCGTCCCATCCAACGTTTGAACGGTGACCGTATCTTTTGTGACAATCGCCATTTGGTGCGATTCCAAAAATATCACTTTTCGGGTATGTTCTAAAATGGCTGGGATATCACTGGCGATGAAATTTTCACCTTCTCCTAAACCAATGACCACGCCGCCTGCGTTGCCAATGCGGGCACAAACCATTTTGTCTGGCTCATTAGTAGAAATTAAAACAATCCCATGCGCGCCTTCAATTTGTTGAAAGGTGCGTTTGGCGGCGGTGGTTAAATCTAAACCAGTGGATTGAAATTTTTCAACGAGGTGCACAATGGTTTCGGTGTCTGTATCTGAATTAAATTGCACACCTTCTGCCATTAATTCATCTTTGATGGTTAAGTAGTTTTCAACAATGCCGTTGTGCACCAAGACCACTTGACCGCTATTGCTTAGGTGGGGATGCGCATTTCTTGCGCTGGGGGCGCCATGGGTTGCCCAGCGGGTGTGACCAATGCCCGGCGCGCCATGGACGGGCTGTTCGTTAACCAGTGCCGCTAAATTTTGTAATTTTCCCGCATCTCGCCGGATTTCAATTTTTCCGTTTTTTTGCAAAATGGCTACCCCTGCTGAGTCGTAGCCTCGATACTCGAGCCGCTTTAAGCCGTTTAAAATAATTGGCGTCGCGTCGCGCGGGCCAACATAACCTACTATTCCACACATGTGAGATTCCTCCGATTAAGTTAATAAATCTGCTTGCAAGCGAAATTAATTGATTGCTTTGCAAACTTGATTAAAGCTCACCCATTTCACTTATTGTCTAAACTGTTGCCAGCCAGCCTTGCAGTGAAATTTTATTTTGGAGGGAAAAGTGTCGGGTCGGGTGACCCGGAGGGCTTCCGCTGATCTTTCGATTTTTTCTTGATAATTTCATCAAGATTGGCTTTGCCTCGCGGCAAAGAACCCTCATCCTCGTCTCCCTGTTAATTAAACAGGGCCATGCGCTACTTTTCCATTTCAATTTATTCCGAGCACCTCCTTTTTTTAATAGGGGCAAATTATACAATAAAAAAGGCTGACGAAATCCGTCAGCCTTTTTTAGTAGTACCTGAACTTGATTTTATTGAGTTAATTCGATGGTAGCAGGCACCAATGGCTGATAGTTTTCAGTTGCATCATATACCAATCTTAAATCAGTCGTACCCGTTACATCAATCGTGTCACAAATCACTTGGCTATTAAAACCATTGGTATCGCCGGTACCATTGAGTGTGCATTTTGAGCTCGGCGCGAGGATGGTTCCGGTAAATTCGGAGGCGCTGGTACCGTTTAATTTTACTGCTGAGCCATTGCCGTAGGGCAAGTAAATTAATAGGCGGCCTCGACCGTCTAGGTTTTTGCCAGTTAAATCTATCTCTGCATTTCCATTAAAGGTTACGCCGCCGCTGCGCACATAAAATAATACATCTGTGCCGCTGAGGTCTTTGGTAACACTGACGCCGTTATCCAAGCAGTAAACGCCTGGCATCATGGTGCGGATTGAGTTGTTTGGCGGGAATGAATCGGTATAGCGGCCGGGCCAGACTACGGTGTCATCTACGGGGTCTATATATCCATCTGAGCCGCACCCGCCGGGTTGTGGCATTTCATAAATGGTGCGAATATCACCATAAGGAGGTACGCCGGTAGCCAAGCCATTGGTTAAGTGCAGATCTAGCATGTCAGCGTAAGCGCCACCAACCACACGAATGTGTTCGGCGGTTGCATCACTGTTACCACCTTGATAAAAAGCCTGTTGTGGGTTTCCAATAGCGTTTTCACAATTCGAGTTAACAAAAATCCCGCTATTAACGATAACCGTATTACCAGACCCAGAGAATTCAAAAGCTTTACAGGCAGTTTCATTAATGGCAACCATGGCGTTGCCATCATAAAAAGGAGTCGTATAAGAGGGGCGACCACGAGCCACCGATTCGACATGGATGTTGACATTGTCAACACCAAGAATGGGGGCAAACCATGTGTTGACGGTTTCATCAATGAAAACCTGAATGTATTCACTGTTGCCTGCGTAGGGACCGCTAATCGGTGGATTGTGTAACGTAACTGAGCTATTTGCGAACCCATTGCTGTTCGCGCGGGTGTAGGCGGCGCTTTGCCAGTCTTGGCTTTTTACTCGAGCTAGTGCAGCGGCCATCGCCGAAGCGTCCGCGGAGCTTTGGGCATGACGACGGTGTGAGAAAGCGTTGCCGCCATCTA
>CAYOGW010000103.1:0-9297 GCA_964403635.1 uncultured Anaerolineaceae bacterium
TAGTGTTTATTCTTATAGAAATTCCACAATTCATTATTCACAAAGGAGAATGATATGAATACTTGGAAATGGGTTTATGTAGGTGGTGTACTTGTAGCAGCCATAACTGGCGCAATCAGTTTCACCAATGATATCCTGAGTTGGGTATTGTTACTGGCCGGGCTTCTGTCTGGTTTCTTCTTCTTCAACTCAGATGATGTCTCCGATTTCGGTTTACGCTACCTTATCCTTGGTGCAGTTACTGCTGCATCTTCTAGTTTCTTAGGTAGCACAGGCATGGTTGGCGGTTATGTAACCGGTTTTCTCTCTGGTTTCTTTAACTTCCTCGGCCCCGTTTTGTTAGTAATGATCCTAATGAACTTCTGGAAGAAGTATTTCGGCAGCATGATGTAGTATAAGTTCTAAAAGACCGTCGCAATTGCGACGGTCTTTTTTTTTTATTTAAAAACGGCTATTTTAATCTTTTATTCAAGCGCTTCAATTCCCGCAATTACCCGCGCATAATAAGACCTAAGCACCTCCGGAATTTGCTTAGCGATATCAATCAACTTTTCACTACCCCGATTAATCGTCTCACTTTCATATGTTTCAAAAACCATTACACCTTCTCTAAGCAGCATTTTAATCTCTCTCATAAAGCGGGTGTCTTCCTCTTGCAGAAGAGTGCAATAAGCAGCCATTTTTTCAGCCGAGGCTGAATCAGAACCTAAATTCTGAGAAACCATATCTTTTAGCCACGCCTGTAATTTCTGATCAATTTCTTCGACCTTTTGAGCTTCTTTTGATTTTCGCAAAGTCGCGATTTCATTCGCCATCCAACGAAAATCCTCTTTAGGACCACAAAGACCGCTGGTAATTGCCCAAAGATTTTCAAGATATTCTTCTGTTGTTCCGGCCAAATAATTAAGCAAAAAGCGGGTATGAATTTCAATTAATAATTGAGTCTTAATCGGCGAGCCAGCGAGAACAATATCATCACGAGTTAAGGCTTGATCTTTAAGTGAAAAGTCATTCTTGAGCGCGTTTTCCATTTCTACCACCGTATATAGAAAGCGAATCCAAGTACGAAAAGCATCAGCCAACGATACATATCGCAAGCCTTTTGGTCCAATGGCAACACCCCAGCGCATGCCAAAATCTAACCGCCTTATAGCGCCTATTTCATACATCCCCAACATGGCGTGGACTTCTGAGTTGATATGATGAAGAACATTTTCGTATGCAGGGGTAGAGTCCATACCGGCATACCCAGAAATGATTTTATAACCGCCCGGGTGAGTGTGAGCAAACTCAGTAAGGTCATATACACGACCATCAATAATTGTCCAAAAACCACTTTCATCATCATTCTGAGTGACAATTTGGGATGCGTTATATAAAGTTTTTTGTTCTGCCATAGGACCAGAAAAAGTGGTGAAGATCTCTTGCATATAACGTTCTTCGCCAATAAGTCTGTAAAGTGTATAGTTGACCATTTTTTCTTTTTGTTCTGCTGAGCCTTCGGCATTTTGACGAATAACCTGCTTAAATGCGGTCATTACAGCATTGGCAAAACCAGTCTTTCCGCAGACATAAATATAGGCGCCAAGCCCGCCATCTTGCTTACTTCGAATTAAGTCCCAAAGCACTTTGGGATTATCTCCTCGCAGCATTTCATCCCCAATATATTGTTTGCTTCCGGGTTCAAAAACAAACTCCCCGCCTGTTTCACTCGGCACAAAATTGGAATAAATTGCATCTCTAGAGAAAGCCACCCGTACTTGCAAGCGACCTTGTGCGGCAATTTCTTTCATCTCATCTTGATAATAAAAATCTTCTTTGGCGCGCGTGCCAAAAAAGAGCCAACTATCACCACTGTTTTTATTCTGTGCACGGCTTTGAATAAAGCTGCGAAAGGGTGATAAGCCTGTTCCACCTGCAATCATTACAATGGGAGTCTTTTCATCCGAAGGTAAATTAAACCGCGGCGGTTGTACAGTTTTCAAAGAGACCTTGCCCATGCTTTCAAGCGGCGTTGCTTCTGTATCCCCTAAAAAGTTTGAGGCTGTCCCTAGCCGATTCGCAGCTCTGGTAACTTCTGTTTCTTGGGTTTCATAAATCATACGTCCAATCGTAAGGTGCAATTCAGATGCGCCATTAATTTGCTTGTCTTCCATCACCGAAGAAATGGAATACATCCTAAATTCACTCGGCGGAACAATCCGAACAATACTTTCTTCTTGACCCGGGTGCGCCTTCCAAAGCTGCTTCGGGTCAAAGCCAGATGCGGATAACATCTCAAGCAGGTCCCAAAGTTCCCACTGGTCTTCGGCGCGCGCTTCTATAATTTGACGTAAGATTGAATTGTGCGAAGTTGTATAAAGAATTTTGGCGGTAATACGATCCACCGGACGGATACGCCCAAAGGTAAGCAATGTTCGCAACGGAAGCATTTGCGCCCCTTCATAGCCTTCTCGATAATCAACCGCTGCTCGCCACTCAGCATTTAATTGGATCGGTTCATTCCCACGTGCGCGGAGTGCTCTTAATGTTTTGCTGACCAGCGCGTCACTATTTTCGTACAAGATGCCGCAGCGGTCACCAGGTTGATAGCGGATGCCTGTGCCGGTGACATCCAAAACAATTTGTTTAACCCACTTATTTTCATCAATATTAATGGTGTTGATTTCTTTAACATTAGCATAATGATTCGATGGAGGCAGCCCTTCAAAACGCTCAGAACGCGCATCTTCTAATTCAACATCAACCGCTTCCCAAGTGCGATCTTTAAATAATCCAACAAATCCTGTAATTGTTACACTGCGCCCAACTTTAAAACCAATATCAAGATAGCCTTGAACTTTAAGCCGGTGTCGCTTGAGGAAACCGCTTTCCCCAATATAGGCCTGTATGGCTTCTTTATATATTCCCTTAAGTGTTCCACTGCGTTGGTTTTCTATATACTCAGAAACCGAAAAATGAGCCAAAGCGCTAATAAAATCTTGCCAGTGTTTTGGATACCAATCACGCAGGTGTTTCATTTCCTCGCCAAACCGTGAGCGGTAATTACGCCTTTCAAAAAAACTGTCGAGAATATGAAAAATAGGTGCCGATGTACCACTTGGACCTGCCACGCCTTTGTTGACAGGAACCGCAAAAGGAGCAACTGTCTTTGCCCATACCACCGGATCAACATAAAAATCACTGTAGGGGTTAGGGTTAATTTTCATAAACGAAACATGGGTAATATGACGTAAACCGTCTGCAATAAGGATTAATTCCTCTTTAAGGGCTTCATTATCCTTACGATGGGCTGCTTCCTGCGCGCGAACAGCCGCACTAATTAACGCCGAACTTTGTGCCAAGGCTTCTACCTGTGTCAAATAAAAAATACGTTCTTCTTTGTTATCTACCGTTGGTACTAACAAATTCATATTTTCAACCCGCATGGGGTCCGGAAGGGTTGCATCAATCAATTTCCAGTTATAGACAATTAAGTCAATATAAGAGAGATGCGGCGCGGACCGATCTAATCGTTTCGTTATTTCAGCCCAGGGCCGCACTATTGATTCAGGTAAAACCAAATCAGCAGGGGGTTCTGTCTCAATCCGAAAATAAGAATGAGCAAACATGCTAATAAGCGAAGAAGCCCGCAACAAATATTCGTCTGGGAGATCCTCCTCCGTTGCGCTTAATACTGGCAAGGCATCAATCGCCTGCCTCACCCTCAGCGTGCGATAAAGCTCAGGCAAGTCATCAGAAATCGTATCCCATGCTTGATATGCTGGTGGTAAACGCAAAAGCGGCGGACGGTTCGGCATAACCCCATGAGTCTCAGATAGAAATCCCAAATTCTCATGCCCAAGTCGCTGATTTGTTTCAATCGCATTGGTTAATACATAACGGGCGGGAATAATCCCAAAATCGGCCAGACTTGTCTCGTAAGCATGAGCAGGCTCAACTCGATTTGGAAGTTGCGAAACAGGAGCAGGTTGGACGGCAGGCTCAACTTGCTTTAATTCAAATATCAGTAGCGTTTTTCCAATTTGAATGGAATCGCCAGCTTTTAATGGTTGCGTTTCAGAAAGAACCGCACCATTCAAGAGAGTGCCATTGGTACTGCCTAAATCTTCAATTAAATAATGACCCGACAGAGAAGTTATTCGAACGTGTAAACGAGAACATTCTGGATCATTTAAAACAATATCAGCGCCAGAATCTCGCCCTAGGGTAGTCAACGCGCCTTTTAATATAAAAGTATTGCCAACTTGTGGCCCTTGTTGAACAATCAGCATAGCGGATGAATATCGTTGTGAGAGCATGGTTTGTTCTACAGACATTATTTCTCTCCTAAAACGCTGATGGTTATAAATTCACAAGAATTATTAAAACAATCTCGCATTGAAGTGGCTAATCGTTACGACTTGCCAATAATTGCCTGACAAATATCAGCACGAGAAATGGTTCCAACCAACTTCCCATCTTTCACCACCGGCAGCATACGGATATTTAAATCAACCATTACCATCGTTGCTTTGGCAACATGGTCTTTCGGGTCAAGCACAATCGGCTCTGTAATTACAATCGGAAGAATAGGAAGGTTAGATAAACCCTTTCCTTTATTAACAAAAATATCAAAAGCAGTATCCAACGAGCCGCCCTCAGCCACAATCTCATCCATATCCGGCAATGCCGCCCGCAGAATATCTCCTTCAGAAAGTACACCCACAAACTTATCATCTTGGCCGACAACCATCAAATCACTTACCCGCGACATCACAATAATTTCAGCCGCCATCAACAAGTTGGCATTGTGCTGAATTCGAACCGTACGGGTTAACATGGCTTCTTCAACAAGCAGGGGGTGTATTTCTGACATAGTATTTCCTTTTGAATGTGATTAAAGTAAGCACTTTTATGCTACCACGCATTGCCTGTTCGGCAACATTTGCACACCAAATAAATCAGCTTTGATTAAGCTGCCAAAAAACCACCATCCACAGGGATAGCCGCGCCGTGAACATAAGCGGCTAAATCGCTGGCTAATACCAGTGCCATACGAGCCACTTCATCGGGCTGGCCCATACGACCAACCGGCAAGCGTTGTTGAAAATCATAGCCTGTTTTCAGCAAACCAAAGTCTAGCATCAGCAAGCGTTTGGCGGCTGCTTTGGTTCCTTGCGTTAAAATGCCGCCCGGCATAATCGCATTAATCCGAAACCCTTTGCGAGCATGCTCCTTTGCCAATGCGCGCGTAAGCGCAATCACCGCGGCTTTGCTCACACTATAGTGAGCTAAATCTTCCTTAAACGGCATCACAGCTTCAATGGAGCCCGTATTCAATATCACGCCGCCCAGCCTTAACTTTTTACGGCGGGTAATCATTTGGTGGCACATCCACACAATTGAATCCAAATTGGTTTGCATCACACGCCGATAAAAATCTTCGTCCATATCCACAAAATGTTTAAACGGGTAAATACCCGCGTTATTAATTAAAATGTCGGGCAAGTCTTCACTTAACCCTTCCCATAACTGATCGATATTCGGCTTCTGAGAAAGGTCCACCACCGCAATATTCACCTCCGCGCCCAATTCTTGCAGTTCCTTTTGCGTTTTAATCAGCGCTTTCTCGTCCATATCTACCAAGGTTAAACGCGCGCCAGCCTCCGCAAAACGCAGGGCGATGGCTTTGCCAATGCTAACTGCCGAACCGGTAATTAAAGCGTGCTTGCCGTTCAGTGAAATTAATTGTTCTAAGCTAAGGTTTTGTGCCATTTTGATTTTTCCTTTTGATTTAATTAATTAAATTTACCAGTAATGCTCTACCATGGGCGGATTTGCGAATCATAAATTTGGCGGGCCGCCGCCATAGTTGCTTCGGTTAAAGGGGGCAGGTCTGCCGCTGAAAAGTTTTCTATTTTTGTTTAATCCGCTTTCTACTTAATATACCAATTCCTAAACCAACCAGACCTGCTGCTAACCAACCCCACTTAATTAAAGCTACTTTTTGTTTTTCAAGTGTTATCAGTTGATTTAGCTTTTCAGCAGCTTCGGGTTCGGCTTCATACCATCGACCATCATACTCTGACCAGCCATTAACCAAGCCTTCGTAGTAAACATAGGCCTTGCCGCCTTCTCCTAAACTAGTGGAGAAAAAACGCAAACTGTCGAAAGCCACATACTCGCCTGTTTCTTGCTCTAAGCCCAGCCTGACGATTAAATATCCTGCCCCAGTAACGGAAGGCGTTCCCGGGTAGGTCGTCTCAAAACGATTAAACGAACCAAAATCCATTAGCGCGGAGTCGCTGCTTTCGAATGCCAATCCTTCCGCATAAATCATCACCTTACTAAACGGACCCTTGGCATAAACAGGAACAAAAGCTAGGGACAGCCCAGCCAGAATTAAAATGGTTTTATTAAACGTATTAATCATGTTGGCGTTTGGCTCATTAACTCTCTTTTGCTTTTTTTCTGAGCATACATTTCTAGATCGGCCCGTTTTATTAGAGAATCTGGGGTGTCCTTTTGGGTTAATTCAGCCACACCAATACAAACACTAATTTTTTCTGGTAGGTCAAGTTTTATTTCATTTACACTTTGCATTAACCGGTCTGAAAGCTTTAACGCTTTTGGATAAGAAATATTCGGGCAAATTATTAAAAACTCGTCTCCGCCAATTCGCCCAATCGAATCGCCTGCTCGCAAGTTTAATTTAATTTGACTCACTATAGTTTTTAATACTTCATCACCAACAGAGTGCCCATAGGTGTCATTAATATATTTAAGTTTATCTACATCCAAAAGCATAACCGATAAAGGCAAATCATTTAACTTATTTTTAAAAATGTCGGCAAGCAATTCATTAATTTTTGCTCTGCTAAAGGCTTCGGTTAATTCGTCAAAATTAGCTCTGGATGTCATTTTGGTTGCCTGATTTGCAGCATTTGTAAATTGGTCTTTAAAAACAGACAACGCATAAAACAAAGAAATATAAATTAAACCGGACGCATAAAACTGAAGTAGAAATTCAATATCTTCTGAAAAATTAGGCGCATCTCTTTTTAATACACCATAAATAATGCCGACAATTAAAACCGAAACAAAGAAAAGCCCCGAAAGTACAACTGCTTTTTTAGGAGGCTGCTTCAAAAAAGCCAAAATATATATAACCGGAATCCACAATAAAAATTTTTGGGTTGTAATTTCAGGTTGTAAAAGCGCTTTATTTAATTCGTATGCAAAAAAAGATAGGTAATAAATAAATAAAGATCCAAAGCCTAAATTTTCAAACAGTTCTACATATTTAACACCATACCGATAAAATAAAACCAAAGAAATGCCGCAAAATAAAGAGTAAGCCGGTAAAACATAGGCTTCAATTTCACTTATGCTGGCTGTATTAATAAATTGCATCCAAACAATGATCAAGGCAATAAAAGCAACCGAAAGCGTGCGCTTATAAAGGCTTAACTTTAAAACAAGAACACGGTCCGTTTCTTCTAGCTGATTCATCTTTTTATTTATTTTCCTCGATTCTCCGCAAAGAAAATCGTTGGTAAAACCACCCTTACAGCTTAATATTCGCTGATTCAATTGTAAGATTAATTAATAACTGAAATCATATCAAATACAATAAACCACGAGTTTATTTATTGTAATCAACTCACTTGGTTTTTAAAGAAATTCTGCCAACTGCTCAAAATCAAAATTAATAAACGGCAGGTCATTTTCTATACTGGCTTTCCTGTTCCGCATAAACAAAGCCAACCACTCGTCATCAACATCATTCACATCAAAATCTCGATGAATAACCGCATACAGCTCTATCTCTCTTAATTTTAAAAAGAGCGGCAACGTTTTCAACCACTTGGGGTCTAAGCGGTGAAATTTTCGATACCCTTGCAAAAATAAAGGCATAAACATTTGGGTAAAGGCGGGCTGCTCTTCTTCTACCGAGCTATGAAAAAGCACAATCGCAATATCGTTAATAAACCAACCGTAAGCACATTCGTCAAAATCATACAACGTAATTAACCCAGCATCATCCATTAAAAAATTGGTCTGATGCACATCTTGATGAATTAAACCGTAAGCATCTTTATCTTTTGGGAAGGCCTGAATTTGTTTATAAACAGCTTGATACTTTTGCTTAGCAATCGATTCGGAAGCAGGCAGGTAGCGATTAACAAAGTCAAACATCGGGTCGTCCCAATCTGGCCGCTTTATTCTGTTATCCAACGGCTGATACTGTTCTGCCAGCGCGTGCATTTTCCCCAGTAATTCGCCATAGGTTTGGTAACGTTCCGGCGTCCAGCCCGCTTCCCATGGAACCCGCCCTTGCGCTTTGACAAAAGCGGTCGCGAGAAAGCTGCCACCCTGGCCATCCGCAACGGCTTCAACCAAATTCCCCGCTTCAGAATTAATCGCGCGTGCCACCGAAACACCCCCAGCCGCTAAATAATTAATCCAGTCTACTTCTGCCTTAATTAAATCTTCGCTGCGGCGGCTGCTATGAGAAATCCGCAAAACAAATTGGCTCACCCCGCGTTGAAACTCATAAATAAAACTCTCGTAGGCATCTATTTCTGCAATTTCATTTTCCAAAATAGCATAACGCCGCATAGCTTGCTGCAAAACTGACTTATGAAATAAGTCTTTAATTCGTTGTTCCATTGTTATCCTTAATTAAGGTAAAACTTGCGTGCTTGGCCGCCAAATAACCAAAGGTCATGGCGGGGCCAATGGTAGCGCCCGCTCCCGGATAACTATGCCCCATAATGGAAGCGGTTGTGTTTCCCGCCGCATACAAGCCTTTAATAGGGCTGCCATCTGTTCTTAAAACACGCGCAAATTCATCAATCACCAAACCGCCTTTGGTGCCTAAATCTCCGGGCCAAAGTTTTACCGCGTAAAAAGGTGGTTTCATTAACGGCGCAAGATTGGGGTTGGGCTTGATGGTTGGGTCGCCATAATACTGGTCATAAGCGCTTTCACCGCGATTAAAGTCCTCATCTTTTCCTGAAGCAGCAAATTGATTAAACCGCTCTATTGTCTCAGCTAGGCTTTCTTCATTTATATTAATCGCTTGTGCCAACAAACGGATACTTTCAGCGCGGGTGATATAACCGTTTTCAAAATAACGAGCTGGAATAGGCATCATCGGAAAAAACATGCCGAACAGATATTTGTCTCGATAGCGTTGATCAAAAATAAAATAAGCGGGGATGTGCGGGCTGGCTGAAGTATGATTTTCATAAACGGTATGTATCACATCGACATACGGCGCAGACTCGTTTACAAAACGCCGCCCCAACC
>CAYOGW010000104.1:0-6125 GCA_964403635.1 uncultured Anaerolineaceae bacterium
GCCTTGCCAGTCAAGCGGTTTAATAAATCATACGAAAGGGTTAATGTGCAATTTTTTGCATCGGTTTGATTAATTAAATTACCCAAGGCGTCGTAACTATAACTCCATTGTCCCATGTCTGGGTCGTTCATACTAATTTTTCGGCCCAACTGGTCGTAAGTCAACAGGGAATATTGACCCATTAAATACTGCTCAAAAAATCACCCCATCATATCGTTTTGATGCAGAAAATTAATAAAATTCCAACAAATTAAGATTATCATTGCCAGATACTTCTAGGAGGAACCAATGATTCCAAACTTTAAAAATGTTACCCCTTATGTGATTGAATCTTCCGGCTATGGCGAACGAACCTACGATGTTTTTACGCGATTGTTGAAAGAACGCATTATCTTTTTGGGAACGGGAATTGATGACCAAGTTGCCAATATTATTGTGGCGCAATTATTGCATCTCAATCATGAAGACCCAGATAAAGAAATTCAAATGTACATTAACTCTCCGGGCGGCGTGATTTATGCAGGCTTGGCTATTTATGACACCATGCAGATGATTTCTAACCCGATTAGCACTGTCGCTGTTGGTGTAACCGCTTCATTTGGAACGGTTTTATTAACCGCGGGCACCAAGGGACGCCGCTTTGCTTTGCCGAATGCCACCATTCATATGCACCAGCCTTTGGGCGGCGCGCAAGGCCAAGCCACAGATATTGAAATTCAGGCCAAACAGATTTTACGCCTAAAGACCTTATTAACCGGCATTATGGCCAAACACACCGGCCAGACCGTAGAAGTCATCGAACGCGACGCCGATCGCGACTTTTACATGGACGCCAAACAAGCAGTAGAATACGGTTTGGTAGACCAAATTTTAGAAAAGTAGAAAACAAAACTAAGCTGTTGATTAAAAGCAGAGCCAAGAAAGTGCCTGGCTCTGCTTTTTCTTTTATAATCTTATACTAATGAATAAATTCCTAAATACTATTTCAGCCGTTATCTTAGATATGGATGGCGTGCTGTGGCGGGATAAGGAGCCGATTGGCAACTTACCCGCTATTTTTGAGTGTTTAAACCAAGCCAAAATTCAGGTGGCTCTGGCTACTAATAACTCCACCAAAAGCGCGGCGCAATACATTCAAAAATTAAATGAACTCGGCGTGAACCACTTAAAACCAGCCCAGATCATTACATCTTCTATGGCAGTAGCGGCGTTAATGAAGCGAGACCTTCCTACGGGAAGTTCTGTTTTTGCCATTGGTGAAGAAGGATTAATGGAAGCCTTACGAGAAAATGGTTTTGAACTTTGCGGTGTAGAAAATGCTGATAAGGCGCAAGCCGTTGTGATGGGCATAGACCGCGGGATTAATTTTGACAAAATAGCCGAAGCCACACTGTTGGTGCGAAGCGGGCTCCCCTTTTACGCCACCAATCCCGATAAGACCTTCCCCACCCCGCGCGGAGAAATCCCCGGTGCTGGCGCTTGGCAAGCCATTATCGTTACCGCCAGCGGAGTAGAACCGATTGTGGCTGGTAAGCCCTACCCATTTATGATGGAATTGGCTTTGCAACAATTAAATACACTACCTGAGAACACGCTGGTTGTAGGAGATAGAATTGAAACGGATATCCTATCTGGCCAGGCGGTAGGCTGTAAAACGGCGCTCGTTTTGAGCGGAGTCAGCTCGAGAGCTGAAGGCGCAGCACATCAACCCCAAATTGATTTTATTGTGAAAGACTTAAGCGAATTGGTTAATTTAACATGAACAAAAAAGCATTAATGTATGATTTGAGTTTAGAAGAATTAACCGAGCAAATTAAAAGCTGGGGACAGACGGCGTTTAGAGCCAAGCAAATTTGGCAAGGGTTATATAAAAATTTATGGGTAAAGCCAGATGAATTTCATAACTTGCCAAAAGAGTTAAGAGAAAAAATGGCTGCCGAATGGGATTTTGAAAGCATACAACCAACAATTAAATTAGATTCGAGCGATGGGCAAACACGAAAAACCTTATTGCGCCTGGCAGACGGCCGCCAAATTGAAGCCGTTTTAATGCGCTATGACAAGCGCCGAACCTTGTGCATCTCCACCCAGGTGGGCTGCGCAATGGGCTGCACTTTTTGCGCCACCGGGCAAATGGGCTTTACGCGGCATCTCTCGAGCGGAGAAATTGTGGCGCAAGTGATGTATTACGCCCGCTTATTGCAAGAAGAAAACAGCACGGTAACCAATATTGTCTTAATGGGCATGGGTGAACCGTTTCATAATTACGACAATACAATGAAAGCCATCGACCGATTAAATGATTCAGACGGGTACAATTTTGGGGCGCGCCGCTTCACCATTTCTACATCCGGCTTGGTGCCTGCCATTCGCCAATTTGCCAGTGAAAAACGGCAGTTTAATTTAGCCGTTTCTTTACACGCGGTGGATGATGTCTCTCGCGAAAGCATGATGCCAATAAATAAAAAATATAAGATAGAAGAATTAATTCAAGCCTGCCATGAATATGTGGCAGTAACCAGCCGCCGCATCACCTTTGAGTGGGCTTTAATTAATGGAGTCAACGACTCTCCTGAAGTCGCGGCGAAACTTGCCAAACTGCTTAAAGGGCTTATGTGTCACATTAATGCCATTCCGCTCAACCCCACCACCGGTTACCAGGGCAGCCCCACTGACCCACAACGCGCCCAAGCCTTTAAAGAAGTGCTAGAGCAAGCGGGTATTCCATGCACCATTCGGATGCGCCGAGGCATTGATATACAGGCTGGTTGTGGTCAATTGGCTACCAGTATTGATAAAGTGGTTAATTAAAGAAAGTTGATTGATTACACGCAAGTAAATTCGAATTTAAACTTGCAAGAACGATGCGATTGAAGTATATATTTCCCGTTTAAAAAATCTATTTACGAACCCACCCGAGGCCGCATGACTGAACAAGAAAATAAATCTTGGCTAAAACAAACCATCTCCCCCGCCCTGCCATGGCTGACCGTTGAAACTTTAATTTTTGGGTTTATTGTGTTACTCGCAATCATCACCCGCTTTTACGATTTAGGTACACGGGTAATGAGCCATGACGAAAGTTTACATACCTATTTTTCATATTTGCTCTATAAGGGACAAGGGTATCAACACAACCCAATGATGCACGGGCCCTTTCAGTTTCACCTGCTGGCATTGTCATATTTCATTTTCGGCGCGAGTGACTTCACCGCCCGCATCCCAGCGGTTTTATTCTCTATCGGAACAATTTTCTCTTTATGGTATTGGCGCCGCTATTTAGGAAAGAGTGGCGTTTTAATCGCCGCTTTCTTCATGTTAATTTCCCCGTATATGCTCTATTACGGTCGTTATGTGCGCAATGAAGCCTTCGTTGGGCTATGCGGGCTTTTACTGCTATGGTCTGTTTTGAGATATTTAGAGACGGGTGAAGCAAAGTACATTTACTGGCTTACGGCTGCCACTGTTTTGCATTTTACAGTTAAAGAAACAGCCTTTATTTACACAGCCCAAATGCTATTATTTTTAGCGGCTTATTTTATAGCACGCGTAACCAACACACCCTGGGGCAACGATCCTGAATCTGAAGAAGGTGAGCCATCAACAAAATTTCGCGGGTTTTTAATCAGTTTGGCTGTATGTGTCCTTTTGCTTGGCGCGGCGTTAACTACCAGCCTAATAACCAGTAACCCGGGGACAATCAGCGGGGCTGAAACCCTATCGCCAGCGGTACCCGGGCAAGAACTTTCTCCATTAGCACAAGCGCCATCGAGTGTCTCACTTCCGCTAATCCTTGTCAGCTTAGGATTAATTGCCTTGGCTGCGGCGATTTACTTCTTAATTACAGGGTATACCTTGCAACGCCTGCGCGAAGACCGCGCATTTAGCTTGCTCATCGTATTGGGTACCTTAATCCTGCCACTCTTAACGCCTTTCTTAATTAAAGCGGCTGGCTTTAATCCGCTGGATTACTCACAGCAAGGGCTAATTTACACTTCTCTTTTCCTTGTGCCAGTTGCCATTGTGGCAACGTTGATTGGTATGTTTTGGAACAAAGACGTTTGGTGGAAAGCCGCCATTCTTTTCTATGCTATTTTTACCGTTTTTTACACGACGCTTTTCACCAACGGACAAGGCTTTTTTACTGGCTTAATCGGTTCTCTCGGCTACTGGCTAGACCAGCAAAGCGTTCAACGTGGCAGCCAGCCTTGGTATTACTACATCTTAATCCAAGTTCCACTGTATGAATATTTGCCTTTCTTGGCTAGTCTCTTTGCGGTTGGCATTTCTGCCCGAAAATTAAAAAAAGCGCGATTAAGTTTAAGCAGCGTAGCCGTTAATTTACCCAACACGCTCAGTTTATTAATTTGGTGGAGTTTTAGCAGTTTTCTGGCTTACACCTTAGCCGGTGAGAAAATGCCTTGGCTTACCTATCACATCACCCTACCAATGATCTTGCTCGGCGGCTGGGCGCTTGGCACCGTTGTCGATTCAATACGCTGGAAAGAATTAATTAAACAAAAATTTTGGTTGGCGTTGGCGGTATTTGCTATTTTTATATTAAGCGTTATCGGTGTTTTCATTTCATTTTTACAAATTCCAGCGCCATTTCAAAGTCAGGACTTAGCTGGCTTACAAAACACCAGCACCTTTGTCTTGGCTTTTTTAACTGCCATATTAAGCGGCTACGGCATAGTACGCATGCTCGATTCTTGGCCGATGAAACAAATCGCTGGGCTAAACCTATTGGTATTGTTCGCTTTTCTGGCCTTGCTTACAACCAGAACTGCATTGCGAGCAAGTTATATTACCTATGATAGCGGCGAAGAATATTTGGTTTACGCCCATTCTTACACTGGGGTCAAGGACGCGCTCAAACAAGTTGCCGAGCTTTCACAAAAAACAACCGGCGGCATGAGTATTGTTGTAGCCTATGACGATGACACTTCTTGGCCGATGTCTTGGTATATGCGCGAGTTTCCGAACGCCCGTTTTTACGGAAGTTCGCCCTCCCGTGACCTGCGGGATGCTCCCGCTATCATCGTTGGAAATAATAACTTTGATAAAGTTAATTCAATAGTCGGCGATAATTACTTCCGTTACGATTACATCCGCATGGTTTGGCCCAATCAAGATTATTTTGGTCTCACTTGGGACCGTTTTAGCAACGCCATCACCGATGCCAATTTACGGGCAGCTATTTTTGACATTTGGCTAAACCGAGATTACAAAAAATATGCCCAAGCGACGGGCAGCACAACCACCACTGTTGAAAATTGGGAGCCTTCAGACCGCATGCGCTTGTATATTCGCAAGGATGTAGCCAATCTCATTTGGAGCTACGGCGCAAGCCCAGTACCACCCGAACCAGACCCATACGAAGCTGGCTTTACTCCTCTTTCTGCAGATTTAATTGTTGGCTCGGTTGGAACCAACCCTGGCGAATTAAATGCCCCGCGCGGTTTGGCATTTGCCAAAGATGGTTCATTCTATATTGCCGATTCTCGCAATCATCGCATTCAGCATTTTGATTCAGCGGGTGTCTTTATTAATCAGTTTGGTGCTTATGGTGATTCAACCTTGGCAGCCGCCCCCGTTGGCGCTTTTAATGAACCCTGGAGCGTCGCCGTTGGCCCAGACGGCAATATTTATGTCACAGATACATGGAATCATCGCATACAGAAATTCTCTGCTAAAGGTCAACCGCTCGCACAATGGGGTGTGTTTGGATTACCAGAAACCCCCGGAGCATTATATGGTCCGCGCGGCATTGCGGTAGATACAAAAAATCGAATTTATGTAGCTGACACGGGCAACGAACGCATTGTTATTTATGACAAAAACGGAACCATTTTAAGCATGTTTGGCACCGAAGGTTCTGAACTAGGCCAATTTTTTGAACCTGTAGATGTAGATATTGACCAAAACGGTTTCGTTTATGTCACCGATACGTGGAATCAACGAGTGCAGGTCTTTGCGCCCTCTGGCGAAGACGGATTAACCTTTACCCCCCATTTACAATGGGATATTCATGGCTGGTTTAGCGAATCACTTGAAAATAAGCCTTATTTAAGCATTGATTCAAATAACAATGTTTATATTACTGACCCAGAAAACTTCCGCGT
>CAYOGW010000104.1:6225-9278 GCA_964403635.1 uncultured Anaerolineaceae bacterium
CCTTTGATGTTATAATCGGGCGTCGGCCTTTCAGCCGTCAAAAATCCAATGGGAGAAGTGAATGAAACTCCACGAATACCAATCGAAACAAATTTTTTCTAAGTATGGCATCCCAATTCCAAAGGGACGCGTTGCGTCTACCCCTACCGAAGCTAAATTAATCACAGAAGAACTCGGTGGTCGCTCTGTTATTAAATCGCAAGTCTTAGTAGGTGGGCGCGGCAAAGCTGGCGGCATTAAAGTTGCCAAAAGCCCCGCCGAAGCTGAGCAATTGGCTACCCAAATCCTCACCATGGAAATTAAAGGGTTACCAGTTCGTAAAGTGCTCGTTGATGAAGCCGCCGCGATTGAACACGAAATTTATTTAGGTATCACCAACGACCGCGCTTCCAAAAAACCAATCATCATGGCATCTGCTGCTGGTGGTGTGGATATCGAAGAAGTTGCGGCGAGCACTCCGGAAAAAATTATCCGTGTGCATGTAGACCCTTTGCTCGGCATTCGTGACTATCAATGCCGCGATATTGCCGCCCGCATTGATTTGCCCCGCGAGCACTGGAAAGTATTTGGCGAAATTACCAAAGGGTTATATCAAGCCTATATTGATAATGATGCGACCCTCGCAGAAATTAATCCACTGGTCATTAACAAAGAGAATAAATTGGTCGCTTTAGACGGCAAAATGGTCATTGATGAAAATGCCATGTTCCGCCATCCTGACCTCAATGACATTCGTGACTTAGACGAAGACGCCCCATCAGAAATTGAAGCCCGCAAATATGGCATTACCTTTATTAAGCTTGATGGCAACATTGGCTGTATGGTCAACGGCGCTGGCTTAGCTATGGCTACCATGGATATCACCAAGCATTTTGGCGGCTCTCCAGCCAACTTTTTAGACATTGGCGGCGGCGCGGGCGCAGATAAAGTTGCCGCGGCGTTACGAATTATTTTGAGTGACCCCAACGTAAAAACCGTTTTATTTAATATTTTTGGCGGCATCACCCGCGGTGATGAAGTAGCCAAAGGTATTTTGGCAGCCATGGAAGAAGTCAAACCAAAAGTGCCAATGGTCATTCGTTTGGTTGGTACCAACGCCGAAGAAGGCCGCAAGTTACTTGAAAATGCCAAGATGATTACTGCTGAAACATTAGCCGAAGCCGCTCAAAAGGCTGTCGCAGCTGCAAAAGGAGCCTAAACAATGAGCGTATTAGTTAATAAAAACACCCGTTTGCTGGTGCAAGGGATTACCGGCAGCGAAGGGTTATTTCATACTCAGCAAATGTTAGCCTACGGAACTCAAATTGTCGGTGGAATTACCCCCGGCAAAGGTGGCGAGTGGGTTGAAGGCAAAGTGCCGGTATTTGACTCAGTCAAAATGGCGGCGGATGCCACTGGCGCAAACGCCAGTATTATCTTTGTGCCAGCCCGTTTTGCGCCCGACGCGATGCTCGAAGCGGCTGATGCGGGTATTCCATTAATTATTTGTATTACCGAAGGCGTGCCAGTGCAAGATATGATGCGTGTGCGCAATTATTTAGACCAGAAAAAGGTTCGTTTAATTGGTCCTAATTGCCCGGGCTTATTAACTCCAGGTGAAGCCAAGGTAGGCATTATTCCCGGCAACATTGCCATCCCCGGTAATGTTGGGGTTGTTTCTCGCTCTGGTACACTGACCTACGAAGTGCTCTATGCCATGAAAAATGTGGGTCTCGGCGCCAGCACCTGTGTCGGTATTGGTGGTGACCCAGTGAACGGCACTAGCTTTGTTGATGTGCTTGAAATGTTCCACGACGACCCTTTCACTGAGAAAGTGGTGTTGATGGGCGAAATTGGCGGAAACGGTGAAGAACTCGCCGCTGATTATATTCGCACCCACATGAACAAGCCGGTAGTAGCCTTCATTGCCGGACAAACCGCCCCTCCCGGCAAGCAAATGGGGCACGCTGGCGCGATTATCGAAGGCGGCGCTGGCACCGCGGCTGATAAGATTAAAGCCTTAGAAGCGGCTAACGTGCGTGTTGCCAAACATCCAGAAGAAATTGCTGATTTACTAAAAAATTAATTTTTTTTCTGACTAAACGAAACAGACCTGCGATTAATTAATGCGGGTCTGTTTTTAATTTGATTCATGCTTTGCATTTAATTAACCACCAGCACAAAGACACTTAACGTATTTTATTAAAAGCCTAAGCGCGGCCCGCTCCATCTATCAAAAAAAAGCACCTCAGATGAAATCATCTAAGGTGCTCCTTACTGTATAATCAACTTGTGATTATCGGTGCGAATCGATGTATTTAACCGCTTCGCCAACGCTAGTAATGGTCTGCGCATCTTCGTCAGAAATTTCAGCGCCGAACTTGTCTTCGAAAGCCATAATTAATTCGACCAAATCGAGCGAATCGGCTTCGAGATCATCACGGAAATTAGCTTCCATGGTAATTTTGCTCTCATCTGCGCCGAGAATATCCACAATGATTGCCTTTACTTCGTCGTACGTGCTTGCCATAACATCCTCCTGAAAATAGGGTTTTTTAAATTTTGACTGCGGAATTATACACCAGCCTTTACAAAGACAGGAAACACTAACCTATGCCAAAAGATACGAAAGTGGTTTCTCGCAAAGCCGACCACATCAAAATTAATTTAGAGAAAAATGTCCGCTCCGGATTAACCAGCGGGTTAGAGAACTATCACTTCATCCACGAAGCCCTGCCCGAACTAGATTTGAACGAAATCGACCTAAGCCTGAACCTGTTTGGCAAAAAAATGAGCGCCCCTATTCTGATCAGCTCAATGACCGGCGGTGCGCGCGAAGCCGCGCCAATTAACCAAAGGTTAGCCGAAGCCGCTCAAGCCGCTGGGGTTGCCATGGGCGTTGGCAGCCAACGCGCCGCGCTAGAGAACCCCGCCCAAGCTCAAAGTTTTAAAATTTGCCGCCAAGCCGCACCCGATATTTTGCTCTTTGCCAACTTGGGAGTGGTACAGCTTAATTATGGCTACAGCATAGATGAATGCCAACGCGCGGTCGAGATGATTAACGCCGACGCTTT
>CAYOGW010000105.1:0-9191 GCA_964403635.1 uncultured Anaerolineaceae bacterium
TTCCCAGCGGATTGGGCTGCCGCCCGCAGAAAATCGGTTTTTCCGGCTTTTCTGTCTGCAATAACCAGTAGCGGGCTACCCGCTGACTGATTAAAGTTCAACAAAACTGGCAAACCATCAAGGGCTATCCCTAGCAACAAAGATTTTTTCGGTAATCCGCCAATTTCTTCCATTACTTGTTTGGCATCCGGAAAATTAAATTGCCCGGGGAGCGTATCAGTCCCCATCTCGGATTGCACTTCACGCAAGGCCCGTACCGCTGTAATTAATTGTTCATAAACTGCCATAGGGTTCACCTTTTAGAATATATGTTCTATTATACAACTCAACAGAATAGAATTCAAGCCCTTTAATGACAAAATAATTGCAATTTTTATAAATTTTCTATAAGAACTTATTTCACTTTCACTTGCGCCGCCCTAGTATCAAGGCTATAATCCCAACGCTTTATGGAAAGGATAGAACATGCCAATTTACACCTATAAATGCGAGGCTTGCGGCGCAGAAATAGAACGTCACCAAGGCTTTCACGACCAGCCGCTAAGCACTTGTCCCGAATGTAATAAAGAAAGCCTGCGAAAAGTATTTGCACCGGTAGGTGTGGTATTTAAGGGGTCCGGTTGGTATGCCACCGACCACCGCTCTCCATCTGGCACAAGCAGAGCCAGTAAAGGGGAAAACGCTGACAGTTCCAATGGCAATAGCGCATCAACAGACAAAGTCTCACCCGCTAAAAACGAATAATAAAAAACCTTCCGCAAAACGGAAGGTTTTTTATTGCGTGCTCCTCGACCTGGACTCGAACCAGGAACCTAGCGGTTAACAGCCGCTCGCTCTGCCGATTGAGCTATCGAGGAATGCAGGGCGACATTATATAGCCAACAATTTTTATTGTCAAGCAAACCCACTTAAACTCAATAATCTATTGCGCTTAAGCGTTTTAATTTGTCCCAACGATGTGTGGCATGAATGCGGCGAACAGTGCCCGTTAAGCCTCGCACCACCAACGAATCGGTTTCCGCGCCATCTCCGTGATATTTAACTCCTCGCAAGAATTCCCCACTGGTTATCCCTGTCGCTGTAAAAAATACATCTTCACTAGAAACCAAATCATCCATCGTAAGTACTTTTTCAAAATCGTAGCCTAACTCTCGGCCACGGTTTAATTCATCTTCATTTCTGGCATACAATTTACCTTGAATTTCTCCACCCATGGCGCGAAGCGCGCAAGCTGCCACCACCCCTTCGGGTGTACCGCCAATCCCTACCAAAACATCCGCGCCCGATTCACCCCAAGCGGTCATCAACGCGCCAGCCACATCCCCATCTGGAATTTGCCGCAAACGTACACCAATGCGGCGCATCTCGGCTACCATTTCATCATGTCGTGGACGATCCAATATAATGCATGTTAAATCTTCTACTGATTTATGTCTCGCCTTGGCAATGGCTTTTAAGTTATCTACTAATGGCTTCTCAATATCAATTTTCCCTTTGGCTTCTGGACCAACCGCAATTTTATTCATATAAACAAATGGGCCGGGGTCAAACATGGTACCGCGCGGAGCAATCGCTACAGTCGCGATCGAATTACTGCGCCCATAGGCCAATGGCCGTGTCCCATCAATTGGGTCAACCGCGATGTCCATTTCAGGCCCATTAATCGCTTTACCAACGTGTTCACCGTTATAAAGCATTGGCGCGCTATCTTTTTCCCCTTCACCAATCACAATCACGCCATTAATATCAATACTATTTAAAACCAAACGCATGGCATCCACGGCGGCTTTATCAGCCCCTTCTTTATCTCCGCGACCCATAAAACGCCCAGCCGCTAAAGCAGCGGCCTCGGTTACACGCGCTAATTCAAGCGCCAAATTTCGAGTAGGTTCGTGATTATCCGTCATATACTCCTCCTATTTAATTAATAAAACCACAAAATAATAGCCAATTATTGCTCCCCAAATCCAAGAATCGATGCGGTCTAACGAACCGCCATGTCCTGGTAAAAGATGCCCCGAATCCTTTAATCCTACTTGGCGCTTAATCATACTTTCGCCCAAATCTCCAAATACACTTAAACCGCCAACCACCAATCCTAACCATGCTCCTTCAACAACACTGACATTTAACACCCCCCAAGATGAATAGCAATAAGCTAGCAAGGCTGTTCCAAGCAGGCTTGTAAGTACCCCCGCGATATAACCTTCCCAACTTTTTTTAGGGCTTAA
Organism: uncultured Anaerolineaceae bacterium; assembly: GCA_964403635.1. Classification (GTDB taxonomy): domain Bacteria; phylum Chloroflexota; class Anaerolineae; order Anaerolineales; family Villigracilaceae; genus JANJTV01. The sequence goes on from CAYOGW010000105.1 coordinate 2,232, forward strand.
ACGGGGAACCATTTTATGACGACCATACCTTGAGCCAATGAAATACGCACCGGTATCGGCCAGCCAGACCGCTGGTAATATCAACATGAGCCACCAACCGCCACTAGGCAAATAGCGGATATCAATTAAATAAGCACCTATCCAACCGATATAAACCAACCCAGCCGTTGCAATGGCAAAATCGATTGCGGCGTTCGGCTGACCTTTTTCAAAGGCAAAAATGTGGTATGCCATCGCCAGCAAAATTAATAATACAAAAACAAGGTTTGCACTTTCTGGCCAAAACGCGCGGGTGACAATAATTAATAAAACGCCCCCCGCGACAACATATCGCGAGGGGCTTGTGTTTACATTTTCAAATAAAACTACATATTCCCAAGCTGCGGTTACCAAAAAAAAACCGATTACCAATACATAAAAAAGGCCTCCCATTGCGACTGCTGGAATGCCTAAAGCCAATAAAAGAGCAGCCGTTAGTATTCGGCTACGCATGGCTTTCCTCATATTCTTTTGATGTAACCTTGCCATAGCGTCTGTCTCGCTCGGCGTAGGTTATTAAAGCCTTAAGATATTCTTCTCGATCAAAATCTGGCCAATAAGTAGGCGTTACAAACCATTCGGAGTAAGCGGCTTGCCAAATTAAAAAATTGCTAATGCGCAACTCGCCGGAAGTGCGAATGATTAAATCAGGATCGGGAATGCCCACCGTGTAAAGATATTGGCTCACCATTTCGGGGGTTACCAAATCAGGGTTAATTTTTTCTCGAAGCATTTGCTGAATGGCTTGAACAATTTCATCTCGTCCACCATAGTTAAACGCTACATTTAAATTTAATCGGTCATTATTTTTCGTCGTTTCAACTGCGGCCAAAACCTTTTGCTGAATTCCCGTCGGCATCAAATCCAACCGACCCAAATGGCGAATACGAACCCCTTGGCTATTTAATTCTTTTAATTCCTTATCAATCACATCTTCTAAAATTCTCATTAACCCGCTAACTTCTTCTTTCGGGCGTCCCCAGTTTTCGGTAGAAAATGCGTAAATGGTTAAAAACTGAACACCAAACTCTACACTTGCACGAATAATTTGACGTAGATTTTCGGTGCCAGCATGATGACCCGCCAAACGCGGCAAACCGCGCTTTAACGCCCAACGACCATTACCATCCATAATTATGGCAACGTGAGCGGGTAATTTATCGGCAGAGGGGAGCGTTTTTTTGTTGGTCATAGCAGAGATCAAATTTCCATGATCTCTTGTTCTTTTCGCTGACCCATTTTTTCAATATCAGCGATAAAACGGTCTGTTAATTTTTGTAAATCTTCTTCGCCGCGTTTTCGCTCATCTTCAGAAATCATCTTTTCGCTTTCAAAATCTTTGATGTCTTTCATTCCATCTCTGCGGATGTTTCGAACGGCAACCCGAGATTCTTCTAACCGGCTGTGAACATGTTTGGCTAAATCCCGACGGCGGTCTTCCGTTAAAACGGGTAAATTTAATCGTATGGTTTGTCCGTCATTGTTTGGCGTTAAACCTAAATCTGAAACTTGGATTGCTTTTTCGATGGCTTTTAATACCGTTTTGTCAAACGGTTTAATTAATAAGGCGCGCGGCTCTGGCACACTAATCGATGCCAACTGCATTAATGGGGTTTCCATGCCGTAATATTCAACTAAAATCTTCTCAACCAAGCCTGGGCTTGCGCGGCCTGTTCGTATGGCAGATAAATCAGTTTCTAAGACGTGAATGGCCCCCGTCATACGGGATTCAGCATCTTTGAGCAAGTCTTTTATCACAGCAGCCTCCAAAAATTTACATATTTAATTTAATTAAGCATACCCTAAAATAGTAAAATGTGCCACAATCGCAAATGGATTGTGGCACACAGGGGCTTACAAAAACAGTCAACAGACTATCAAAGACTAACCAGTAATTAACGTGCCAACCTTTTCACCATTTAACGCTTGGTGCAGGGCTTCTGCATCCCATAAATTTAACACCAGCAGTGGTATTTTATTTTCCATACAGTGAGTGATGGCAGTTGAATCCATCACTTCTAAACGGCGGTTGAGTACATCAATGTAGGTTAATTGGTCAAACTTAATCGCTTGAGCATTTTTCTTCGGGTCAGAGTCGTAAACGCCATCTACCTTGGTAGCTTTAATTACCACATCGGCATCTATTTCGGTAGCCCGTAAGGCGGCGGCTGTATCGGTAGAGAAGAAGGGGTTACCCGTACCTGCTCCAAATATCACAACCCGTCCCTTTTCTAAATGACGAATGGCACGGCGGCGAATATATGGTTCGGCAATGGTACGCATTTCAATGGCAGAGAGTACACGTGTAAATACATTCAAACGCTCTAAGGCATCCATTAATGCCAGCGCGTTCATCATCGTACCTAACATACCCATATAATCGGCTGTAGCACGGTCCATACCGCGCTCTAAGCCCTGTTTGCCGCGCCATAGGTTACCGGCACCAATGACAATTGCCACCTGCACCCCCATGGCGTGTACATCCTTCACCCGCCGTGCAATGGCTTCGGCTTCTGCAACATTGATACCAAAACCGCTTTCTCCGGCCATTACTTCACCACTTAGTTTAAGCAATATTCGGCGATACTTTAATTCACTCATTTACACCTCCACAAGTATAAAAAAGCCAACCTTACGGTTGGCTTTTTGAAAACTAAGCTTTATTCAAACCTTCGCCCAACTCCCAACGCTGGAAGCGGCGAACTACAATATTTTCACCAATACTGGCAACAGTTTGATGAATTAATTGCTGAATGTTTAAGCTGTCGTCGCGAATATAGGCTTGGCGAAGCAAGCATACTTCGTCTTTAAATTTATTTAATCGCCCTTCAACAATTTTGCCAGAAACCGCTTCTGGTTTGCCTTCTTCAATGGCGCGATTCTTTGCTACTTCAGCTTCGCGATTCAAAACATCTTCAGGGATTTCTGACTCTTCAATATAGGCTGGGGCGCTGGCTGCAATTTGTAAAGCAATTTCGTGAGCAAGTTTAAGAAAAGCTTCAGAGCGAGCCACGAAATCGGTTTCACAATTCACTTCAACCATAACACCCACACGACCACCGCCATGAGAGTACATTTCTACCACGCCAGCCGAAACCTCGCGGTCTGAGCGTTTTGCAGCAGTTGCCATGCCTTTTTCGCGCAGCCAATCGACGGCTTTTTCAAAATTACCTTCCGCTTCGGTTAATGCTTGGCGGCAATCTAACATGCCGGCACCAGTGGCGGCACGTAATTCTTTAATCATATTTGCTGTAATTTCCATGCGATTTCCTTTAAATCTATTCTTCAGTATCGTCGTCAGCGTCTAAAACTTCAGCTTTAGCAGCTTTTGCTTTACTTGCCTTAGGGGCTTTAGCAGCCTTTGGTGCAGGCGCATCGTCATCTTTCAAAACTTCATCCACCACATCTGCAGTAGCCATCTTTGCCAATGTGGCTTCGCCTAACAAATCTTCATCAGAGATATCATCATCCAATACAATGGCCTGTTTGCTTGGTTTTCGAACAGGAGCAACAACTACAGGTTTGGCATCTTCGCTGACATCTTCATCTTTACGCATAGATTTGCCTTCAATAACGGCATCGGCCACTTTTGCAACCAATAATTTAATGGCGCGAATGGCATCATCATTTGAAGGGATCACATAATCAATGTCTTGTGGGTTGCAGTTCGTATCCACCAAAGCCACAACAGGGATGTTTAATTGGTTACATTCACGAACAGCAGCCACTTCGCGGCTGACATCCACAATAAAGACCAAATCGGGCAAGCGCTTCATCTTGCGAACACCCTCTAAACGAGACTGCAAGCGGGTAATGTCTCGTTCAATTAACAAGCCTTCTTTTTTGGTTAGGTTGTTAATTTCACCGCTGTCACGCAATTGCTCTAAGCGTTCCAATTCCTGAATACGCTGAGACATGGTGCTCCAGTTGGTCAGCATACCACCTAACCAACGCTCGGTTACATACGGCATACCGGCGCGAACAGCCTCTTCCATAATGGTTTCTTGCGCTTGGCGTTTGGTACCTACAAACAAAACAATACCGCCATCCATCACGGTATCGCGAATCACCGCGAAAGCCGTATTCAACAACTTCACGGTTAACTGCAAGTCAATGATATGAATACCATTGCGCTCGGTGAAGATGTAAGGCTTCATGCGGGGGTCCCACTTGTTAGTGCGGTGACCAAAATGCACACCGCTCTCAAGCAGGGCTTTCATTGAAATAACTGCCATTTGATGCTCCTTTTTTCTTTCTCTGCCGCTTTCGTCTTCTTCGCGGAGCCAGCCTTTGGCGGCTGGAGGTTCCATACAAATCAGAAAGCGTGTGAGTTAAGGCGCTCTTCGCGCCCAGAGACGCTTAATGCCCGTCTCAGGCAAGATGTGCTTATCGGAAGTCCCGAAAGCCGCAGAAGTATATCACAAAGCGCTCGTTATCGCAGCGTCTTTATCCAACCTTTTCATTAAGCATTTGTTTTCTTCATATGCTCAAAAGAGCGTTTCACTAATTCTTTCAAAACATCTTCATCCACATCACTCAATTTTTTAATGTACAAACAAGAAGCGCCAGTAGAGTGCTTACCCAGCTTACTCATCAGTGCTTCATAGCCATCAAAACCAGCCATAATATACAGCGTCAGGTTTTGCTTGCGCGGAGAAAATCCCGTCATCATCCAATCCCCTTCGCGCCCGCTGGCATATTTATAGTGATACTTGCCAAAACCAACAATACTCTCCCCCCACATACTGGGCTTCTCACCCGTAACCGCTTGCATTAATTTAAGAATTTTAAAACTATCTTCTCTTTTTTGTTCATCTTCCACTTTATTTAAGAAATCTTCCACACTCTCATCATTTTTCTTAGTTTTCAATTCAGCCATTTTTCCTCACTTTCAATTTAAAGTATAGCAAATTTAATTAACGCAATGCTTGACTAAATTGTTGAGCAAAATCTCGGGCAGACTCCCGATGGCTTTTACTCTCACCCACAGCCTTTACACAAGCTGAACCGACAATCACCCCATCTGCCATTTTGCCAACTTCTCGCGCCTGCTCTGGGGTACTAATCCCAAAACCAACACACACCGGCACACTTGAAAATTGCCGCACCTGATTAATTAAATCACTTAACCCGTCTGTAACGCCCGCTCTAGCACCCGTTACGCCCGTCACCGAAACCAAGTAAATAAACCCTTGCGCCGCTTTGGCTAAGGTTGCCATCCGCTCGGGGGGCGTAGTCGGCGCCAGCATGGTCACCAGCTTCAAGCGTGACCCGCCCAAAACTTCCAAAAACTCAGCCGCTTCTTCAGCGGGTAAATCTGGAATGATAAAACCATCTGCACCGGCTTGCTCGGCATCTTGAATAAATTTAATTAAACCATACGCCAGCATCGGGTTGTAATAACCCATCAAAATTAACGGAATTTCTACTTCGCGACGGCGCAACTCGGCTACCGCCTGAAGCGATTTTTTAACAGTGATACCCTGCTCTAAAGCCACTTGAGTCGCTTTTTGAATGACCGGCCCGTCTGCCAGCGGGTCTGAAAAAGACAAACCCACTTCAATTAAATCGGCTCCGTTTTTGGCAAGCGCTTCAATCACATCAATGGATGTTTCTAAGTTCGGGTAGCCCAGCGGATAGTAGGGCATAAAAATAGGCTTATTTTTAAACGCGTTTTCAATTCTATTCATGCTCTTTCCTTTAATTAATTTGTCTTGGTATTCTTTGTGAGCGTTGCTGTTAAAGGGTTTCTTCAAGCGCTTTCGTTACTGTATTTAAATCCTTATCACCGCGACCCGAAAGATTAACCAAAACAACTTGATTCTTGCTCATGTTCGGAGCCCGTTTAATCACCTCCGCCACCGCATGCGCGGACTCTAGGGCCGGAATAATGCCTTCGAGACAGCACAAGACTTGAAAGGCGTTTAAAGCTTCTTCATCAGTTGCGGAGGTATAAAAAGCCCGCTCGGCATCTCTTAACATGGCGTGTTCTGGCCCAATCGCGGCGTAATCCAAACCTGCCGAAACAGAGTGCGTTTCAGCAATTTGGCCGTCTTCATCTTGCAAAACATAAGTGCGTGTACCATGAATCACCCCCACCCGCCCCTTGGCCGGGTCTCCAAATCGGGCGGCGTGTTTGCCAGAATCAATGCCGCTGCCGCCTGCTTCTACCCCAATTAATTCAACCTGTTCATCTTCAATAAATCCGCTAAACACACCAATCGCATTCGAGCCGCCGCCCACACAAGCAATCACCGCGTCTGGCAGGCGGCCAGTTTCCAGCAGTATTTGCTCACGCGCCTCGTTGCCAATCACCGACTGGAACGCGCGCACCATCGTCGGGTATGGGTGCGGACCGAGCGCCGAACCGAGCAAATAATGCGTATCGCGCACGTTCGTCACCCAATCACGAATCGCTTCGTTAATCGCATCCTTCAGCGTTTTTGTACCCGAGCTAACCGGCCGCACTTCCGCGCCTAGCAATTTCATGCGAAAAACATTCGGCTCTTGGCGGGCGATATCCACTTCGCCCATATAGACCACACATTCCAGCCCCAGTAAAGCACAGGCCGCCGCCGTCGCCACCCCATGCTGCCCAGCGCCCGTCTCAGCCACCACACGCTGCTTGCCCATCCGTTTGACCAGCAAAGCCTGCCCCAACGCGTTATTAATTTTGTGCGCACCGGTATGCGCCAAATCTTCTCGCTTTAAATAAATCTGCGCGCCGCCCAAATGCTCCGAAAGGCGCTTGGCATAGGTCAGCGGGGTTGGCCGCCCGACAAATGAAGCCAATAGCTGATTAAATTCTTTCTGAAAAGCTTGGTCAGCTTGGGCTTCAATAAAAGCCTGTTCCAACTCAATTAATGCTGGCATTAAGGTTTCGGGTACAAACTGCCCGCCGTACGGGCCAAATTTATGGGG
>CAYOGW010000106.1:0-8887 GCA_964403635.1 uncultured Anaerolineaceae bacterium
ATAAAAGTGAAGAACGAGATGGGATTAAAACTGACCATATTGTTGTTAATATGGGTCCACAACATCCATCTACCCACGGCGTTTTCCGTGCGGTAGTGGTGATTGACGGTGAAGATGTGGTAAGCCTTAAACCTGTTATGGGTTATTTGCACCGAAACCACGAAAAAATTGGTGAACGAAATACCTTTTTACAAAATATCCCCTATACCGACCGGCTCGATTATTTTAATAGTATGGTTAATAACTGGGGCTATGCCTTGGCTGTTGAAAAATTAATGGGTATCGAAGTTCCTGAGCGCGCTGAATATATCCGCGTCATTATGGCTGAATTAAGCCGCATTCAGAATCATCTTATTTTATTTGGCATGCTCTGGAATGACTTGGGCGCTTACTTTACCCCCGCTTTGTATGTGTTTCAGGAACGTGAATTAATTTTAGATATTTTTGAAGCGGTTTCTGGTGCGCGAATGATGTGTAATTACCATCGTTTTGGTGGTGTTGTAAGAGATATTCCTGATTTTGCGATGCAAAAAATTAAAGACTTGGTCTTTGAGCGCTTACCCAGCAAAATGGAAGAACTAGACCGCTTAATGAGTGAGAACGAAATTTTTATCTCACGCATGAAAGGGGTAGGCGTGATGACCAGCGAAGAGGCCATTGCCACATCCATGAGTGGACCAATGATTCGGGCATCGGGCGTACCGTACGATATTCGCCGCGCTGACCCCTACGGCATTTATGACCGATTTGACTTTAAAGTAGCTGTACGCCATAACGGCGATATGCTAGACCGCTATTTGGTACGGTTAGACGAAGTATACGAGTCATTAAAAATCTTGCAGCAAGCGTTAAAACAAATCCCTGAAGGGCCAATTAATAGCCAGAAACCAGCATATCAGGTACGCGTTCCTGCTGGCGAAGCGTATGGTCGTGTAGAAAGCCCCAAAGGTGAATTAGGCTTCTATGTGGTCTCGAATGGGAAACCCAACCCAGTTCGTTATCATGTTCGCGCCCCTTCGTTTATTAACTTAACTTCCCTAGAAATGACATGCGTAGGCGAAAAAATTGCAGACTTTGTAGCCATTTTAGGCGCAGTAGATATTGTGCTTGGCGAATTGGATCGATAGGAGTAAAACAATATGTATGGAAAAGGCTTAATTAAAGGCTTGGGTGTAACCGCCAAACGATTTTTGGACTCTTATACTGAGGATATTCGCTGGTTTTTTCAACGCTACGACAAGGTTGCATTTCGTTCGGGCAAAGACCAAAAGGGAACTTTTACGATTGAGTATCCCGAACAGCGCTTAGATCAAGCTGAAGAATTTCGATATTTACCGATCTTAATCTATGACGAAAAAGAAGATGGCGAAAAAGAGGTGCTATGCACCTCGTGCGGCATCTGTGCAAAAGTATGCCCGCCGCAATGTATATGGATTGTACGCAGCAACAACCCTGAGACAGGACGCCCAATCCCTGCCCCGACCGAGTTTTATATCGACGCGGATGTCTGTATGAATTGCGGTTTTTGCGCGGAATACTGTCCATTTGATGCGATTAAAATGGATCACGATTTTGAAATTGCCAGCCAGAGCCGAAACTTGCTAACCATTGATGATTTACTTAAACCATCGAAATATTACGAATCGATTCGACCGACTGACTTCGCCCGTGAAGACGCCGCAAGAAAAGCAAAAGAAGCGGCCAAAGCGGCAAAAACCGCAGAACGAACAGAAAATTAATGGCTATTGCATTCGCTTAAGCACTGACTATAATTAATTTAACGCTCCACAGGGAGCCTTGCCAATTCAGGAGAATTGCATTATGAAAAAAAGCTTAAGCGTTTTAATTTTGGTTTTAATAATCGCTTCTCTCACCTTTAGCATTGCCAGCGCGGCGAGTATCAGTATCCTAGATATTCGAATGGTACCTGGAAAAGGACTGGTTTTCATCCTATCAGCAGACGGAATTACAGACTTTAAAAACGCCACGCTGACTGCCGGTGGAAACACCTATCCACTTTATTGCCAAGCAAAAGATGACGGAACAGTGGGCTGCACTGCTAACGCACAGGTCGGCGCGGCCATTAGTAACCAATCCGGTTTTATTAACGTTGGAGGCGCCTCGGCATCCTTTGGTATGCCACAAGTCATAGACGACTGCGACAGGGTTGCTATTTGGTTATATGAAGATGGGTCATCTTACTCTGCAGGATATTATTTTTACACGCTAAATAAAACCACTGTTATAGCAGATTGGTTATACGACAGCGAAACCGTCGTAGACGAATTTTGCTACACGAGTGGATATTCTCTCAAACCGTAGTAATTCGTTCTAGTCTTTAAATTGATAAGCAGGTTGAAAGTGGTATACTTTCAACCTGCTGTTATTTTAACGAAAACCACTTTATCTATATACAGGAAACCCATGACCCAACTTAATTATGAAGGAGTGATGGCTGCCCTGAGCACCGTTCAGGACCCAGACCTTCACCAAGACCTTGTAACACTCGGCATGGTACGTGATGTAAAAATTGAAAAAACTGAAGTTAGTTTTACAGTCATGCTCACCACACCAGCCTGCCCCTTAAAAGGAAAAATAGAAAAAGACTGCCGAGATGCTGTAACAGCCATTGGCGCCAACAAAGTCAATATTAATATGGATTCAGACGTGCCGCATGATGGTCGAATGCGCGGCATTGTCACCACGCCCATCCGCAACGCCATTGCCGTCGGCTCTGGCAAAGGCGGAGTTGGCAAAAGCACTGTTGCGGTTAATTTGGCTGTTTCGCTGGCTCAAAGCGGCGCACGGGTTGGTTTGATGGACGCCGATATTTATGGCCCCAACGTACCCACTATGATGGGCGCGCCGGTGATGCCGCCGCCAAACCAAAATCGACTTAATCCCGCCGAAGCACATGGAGTTAAGATTATTTCAATGGGCTACTTGGCCAAACCTGGTCAACCGCTTATTTGGCGCGGACCCATGCTTAATAGCGCCATTCGCCAGTTCTTAAGTGATGTCGAATGGGGCGAACTAGATTATTTAATTATTGACCTGCCACCAGGGACTGGTGACGCGCCTCTCTCGCTGGCGCAGGCCTTGCCGCTTTCCGGTGCCATCATCGTTACCCTGCCCCAGCAAGTTTCTCTTGAAGATGCCAGCCGCGGTTTAGAAATGTTTAAAACACTGAATGTGCCTATTTTAGGTATTGTAGAAAACATGAGTTTTCTCACCCTGCCAGACGGCTCCCGTATGGATGTCTTTGGTCAGGGCGGCGGATTAGCTTTAGCCAACCATTATCAAGTGCCATTCTTAGCAGCCATCCCGTTAAACCCCAGCGTTCGCGTCGGTGGTGATAACGGAACCCCGATTGTGGTGAGCCAGCCAGAATCGGATGCCGCCAAAGCTATGCAAATATTAGCCGAAACTGTCGCCTCGCGAGTTAGCATTGCTGCACTCAGCGGCGGCAATCAAATCCCTATCTCAATCGAGTAAAAATTATGCAACCATCACTGATTAGTGTACGCTTTACCAAAGTTGGAAAGTTATATCATTTTGATGCCAGTAATGTAGACGAAGTTAACATTGGCGAACATGTCATTGTCGAAACCAGCCGTGGGCGCCAAATCGGCGAAGTCATGCAAAAATTAACCACTTTGCCAGCCCCTCCCCCTGAAGGAACCTGGAAAAATATTGAGCGGCGCGCCACCCCAGCAGACTTATTGCTTCGCCAAAGTTGGAATCAGCAGCAAATTGAAGCCATGGTGAATTGCCGAGAACGGGCTTCACAACTTAAGCTTTCGGATGTAAAGATTATTTCTGCCGAATATACTTTCGATGGAACGCGCTTAGCCTTCTTGTTCAGTTCTGAAAAAGAAGACAAAGTAGATTTAAAATCCTTAAAAAAAGACATGCAAAAAATGTACCCGAACACCCAAGTAGAAATGCGCCAGATTGGTCCTCGCGATGTGGCAAAAATGCTGGGTGGCATGGGCGCTTGTGGCTTAGAAACCCGTTGCTGCTCTAAATTTTTAACCGACTTTAGCCCCATTTCTATCAAGATGGCAAAAGAACAAGGGATTTCTCTGGCCCCATCAGAAATTACAGGCATGTGCGGACGCCTACGCTGCTGTTTAATTTACGAATATGAACAATACGTCGCCGCTCGAAAAGAACTGCCCAAACGCAACAAGCGAGTCGTTACCCCAGACGGTGAAGGAAAAGTGTTGGATATTTACCCAATGCGGGATGTTTTATTGGTAGAACTAGAAGCCGCCCCAGTGGGTCCAAACGAACGTCCAGAGCGCCCCATCCGCCGTGAATACCACCGCGATGTGCTGGAACCTTGGGACGAACTAGAAGCCTTACGCCGCAAGTCACAGGCTCCTTGCGACCGTCACGATAGCGGCGGTTGCGATTGCGGAAAAGACAAACAATCCAAAAACAACTAATATGTCTGAACAAGAACTATCACCCGGAATCTGGGAGAAAACACAAAAAATTCTGGTCATTCTGGCTCACCCCGATGACCCAGAATTTTTTTGCGGCGCTACCTTAGCCCTTTGGGCAAAAGCAGGGCATCAAATTAGCTATCTTTTGCTAACCTGCGGAGACAAAGGTAGAAACCCCTATAACGAACATATCCCGGCGGAGGAACTTTGCGCCCTGCGCCATATTGAACAAAGAGAAGCCGCGGCCATCTTGGGCGTTCATGATGTTCACTTTTTAAACGAACCCGATGGCTACCTGACAGCAGATTTAGCCCTGCGGCTTAAAGTCACCCGTGCCATTCGCCAATTTAAGCCTGATATTTTAGTAACCTGCGACCCCCAAAACTTATTCGCATCCTATGGATTAAATCACCCAGACCACCGCGCAGCTGGACAAGCCGTGCTTGATGCAGCATTTCCCGCTGCCGGAAACGCGCTTTTCTTCCCAGAACTAATAAAGGAAGGCTTAGAACCACACATGCCTTCCGAAATTTGGGTTTCACTAACCCAGCAACCCAATGTAACCATCGATATTACAGAATATTTAGAAACAAAAATTGCAGCCATTCAAGCCCACAAATGCCAAATAGGTGAACCAGAAAAACTGGCAGAAAGAATGCGCTCTTGGCGTACCGAAGATTCAACCCCTGAGAACCCGCGCTACGAAGAAAAATTCAAGCGGATACTCTATCGATGAACCGCGTAGCACCCTATTTTCTCGAACCGCCCCGCCGTGTAGTTTCACTGGTGCCCTCTATGACCGAAAGCCTGTTCGACCTTGGCTTCGGTCAATCGGTTATAGGAATTACTGATTATTGCATTCACCCTGTCGATAAATTAATTAATCTGCCTCGCATAGGCGGAACCAAAAATGCCCGCCCCGCAGAAATTATTAATTTAAAACCAGGTTTGGTCATCGCAAATCAGGAAGAAAACACACCCGCATTAATTAAAGCACTAGAAGAAGCTAACATCACTGTTTGGCTCACCTTTCCTCAAACAGTGGCAGATGCCCTACAAGACCTGCGCACCCTAACAGACATGTTTCAGAGCCGCAATGCCTATGTGGCAATAGACATGCTCGAACGCAACCTAGACTTTGCGCAGCGCGCCCGTGAAGACCAGCCAAAATTAAAATATTTTTGTCCCATTTGGCAAGGCGAAAACTGGTATATGACCTTTAATCAACATACATATATTGATGATTTATTAAGTTATTTCGGCGGATTAAATTGCTTTGCCGAACGCGAAAGACGCTACCCGCTAGAAGCAGACCTCGGGCTACCCCCAGCCGCCTTCGGGAGCCAGACCGAATCCCCACCTGATGAGCAAAAAGACACCCGCTACCCGCGTGTTCCATTAACTGAAATTATCGCCGCCCAGCCAGAAATCATCTTACTGCCAGATGAACCTTTCGAATTTAATGAAAGCCACCGCGAGCAAATGCTCGAAACCTTTAAAGATACCCCTGCTGTTCAAAACAATCGAATTTATTTAATCGACGGATCATTAATCACTTGGCATGGCACACGAATTGGCAAGGCTTTGCCAATTCTCGAAGAAATATTTACCTCACAATAGGAGTTAATTAAATGTCTGATTTATACGAAGCCGCTAAAAAACTATTTCCTTATACCCAAAGCATGCGCCGAGACTTTCATTTGCACCCTGAGTTGGGTTTTCAGGAATTTCGTACAGCGGGCATTGTTGCCAAAGAATTAAAAGATCTGGGCTTAGAAGTAAGCACCGGCGTGGGCAAAACCGGAGTAGTAGCCATGATTGAAGGAAGTAAACCTGGTCCGGTAGTGATGCTGCGAGCAGATATGGACGCCTTGCCGATTGTGGAAGAAACCGGTGCAGAATATGCATCTCAAACAGCGGGCGTCATGCATGCCTGCGGACATGACGGACACACTGCCATTTTGCTAACCGTTGCTAAAATACTCAACGAGATTAAAGAAGATTTGCCAGGTTCTATTAAATTGGTCTTTCAGCCCGCCGAAGAAGGCATGGGCGGCGCTGAAGGGATGATTAAAGATGGTGTGCTAGATGGTCCAAAAGTAGATTATGTGCTGGGGTTGCACTTATGGAATGAGAAGCCACTCGGCTGGCTGGGAATTGCCGAAGGACCTTATATGGCTGGCGCTGATGAGTTCACTTTAAAAATAACTGGTAAAGGTGGTCATGGGGCTCAGCCGCACACCACTTTTGACCCAATCGTTGCTGGCGCTCAAATTGTAAGCGCGTTACAAAGCATTGTGGCACGCAATGTACCCCCAGTGGATACAGCCGTTGTATCAGTAACCACTTTTCATGGCGGCGATGCGTTTAATGTCATCCCTAAAGCTGTGGAGTTAACCGGCACTATCCGCACATTTAAACCGGAGGTACGAGAGAGAGTATTAAAACGATTTCGAGAGATTATTGAAGGTGTGGGCTTAGCCATGGAATGCCAAATTGAACTAAAGCTCTTTCATACTGCTCCCGCTGTCATTAATGATGCGGATGTAACAAAAATTGTTAAACAAACCGCCCAGCAAATTTTGCCAGATCACGATATTGATGAAGGCAATATGATTACGATGGGTTCAGAAGATTATGCTCTGTTTACAGAAAAGACGAAGGGCACGTATTTTTTTGTTGGCTCTAGCAATGCTGAAAAGAATTTAAATTATAGTCACCATCACCCCAAATTTGATTTTGATGAAGAGGCGATGCCCCGCGCGGCAGCCTTACTGGCTTCTGCCGCAGTAGATATACTCACTGATCGCATCAATCCCAAGACAAGATGTTGATAAACATCTTGTCTTTTTAATTAAAAACGCGAATAATATATCCATGCCAACCAACTCCAACTGGCTCTGCCACATTCGCGCACTCATCCAAAACGAAAAAGGCCAAACCTTACTACAAGAAACCGCTTCTGGCTGGGAGCTACCATCTGCTGAATTAAAAGAATACGTTTCGCCAATGGGCAGTCCACTAATTGCCCAAGCCTTTAACCCACTATTAAACGGTCAATTCTTTCCGCTATATTGCGTATGGTTTAACACCCAAGCTGAATTTGAGCGCGGTCAACGCATCTACCAGCTTGAGCCCTTGCAAACCCAATGGCAACCTCCTAAATCATTTACTTGGGTTTCAAAAACCCAAATAAACAAACTTCATCTCGCAGACTCAAACTTAAGCGAAATCATCATTAAGCACCAAACTGTTCAAAACTCAACCAAGCGCGCCGCATGGACGCGAAACGATTGGCACACCCAAGTCGAAAACTGGATTAACGAACAACTTAAACACCTAGACATTACCCCCAGCAGCCGACCCCACTTAATTAAAAGCTGGGGTATCTCCTGCGTGTTAAAAATTCCTACCAACCGGGGTGATATTTACTTCAAAGCGGCTTGCTTTTCACCACTTTTTGGCAACGAAGCGCAAACTACTCAACACATAAGCAAACTTTTTCCAACACAAATTCCATCTCCATTGGCGATTAATATCAAAAATAACTGGCTCTTATTAAGCGATTTTGGGGACGAATTAGAAGGCAACGAAGACCTTGGATTAAGAAAACTGGCTATTCGAAATTTTGCCAAACTGCAAATTGCCAGCATACCTCATAAAAAGTCTTTATTAGAAAATAGCTGTTTGGATCGGCAATTAGGTTGGCTAACCAATCAAATAGATAAAACTGTTAACTCCGCGAAATTAGCCCACAGGCTGACCCCAGAAGACCTGCATGCCCTTAAGCAAGCCGCCCCCAAGCTGAAAGCAGTTTGCCAGCAATTGGCTCAATTAAATATCCCAGCCACATTAACGCACGGAGACTTACACGAAGGCAATATTGCTGCCCCCAACGGTAATCCGCTTTATTTTGACTGGACTGATGCCGCCGTTGCGCATCCGTTTATGGATGGCTTAATCTTTATCTTAGACGAAGTCGAAACCAGCGTGCGCCAAATCCTGCTCGAGGCTTACTTAGAACCATGGATAGATTTCAGTGATGAAAACACAATTAAGCATGCCTGGCAATTAGCCAAACCCCTATGCGCCTTCAATCAAATTATTTCTTATCTCAGCATTACAGCCCACCATAATGATGGTGCGGCCATTAATCAATATTTTATGGAAAGCAACGATACTTTTGTAAAAATAATTTTAGAAGAACTACAAAAGTTATAACCTACCATACAACCCATAATGAAAAATATCTACAAGTAGCTTACTAGACCTTTTTTGGGAATAATGCTATAATTACCAAAGTTAATTAATCAGATTAATCACATTTATTGTATTTATGTTACGAGAACGCACTGCCCCAGAAAGTTTATCCGAATTTCTTCGTTATTTGGCCAATCATCCTGAAACCAATAATGGGGCTTTTCCTTCGCTTAATA
>CAYOGW010000107.1:0-8872 GCA_964403635.1 uncultured Anaerolineaceae bacterium
GTTATTTCTGCAATTGGTACGCGAAAATATTATTTAGACCGTGGTTTTAAACGAGGCGAGTGGTATTTAATTAAAGAAATACAGGAAAATTAATGGATTTGCTCTTACAAATCTTTTGGATATTTTTAAAAGTTAATTTATTAAGTACTTCGGGTCCTGCTTCGGTTGGTTTGTTGTATCACGAAGCAGTGGGTGTGTTGGTAACGGAAAGCCAGTTTGTGCAAGCGGTTGGTTTTTCATCTGTCTTACCAGGCAGTGACGCGCTGCAAATGGCGATGTATGTGGGTTATGGCGCCGCGGGTATTCCTGGCGGATTAGTGGCCTTGTTTGCGTCTATTTTGCCCCCAACAATATTAATTATGGGCGTAGTGGTTATTTTGCAACGCCTGCGTCGTCAGGCATGGGTCAGCCACTTTGTAGAGGGATTAACCCCTGCAATATCGGTATTAATGCTTTTTACCGCATGGAAGATATTTGAAAGAGGCGGCGAAACCAGTTGGTTGGGTTGGGCAATTGGGTTAGTGAGTATGATTGCCATGTTTTTAAATGTGCCAGCACGTATTGTGGTCATGGCGGCTGGTGTAGTAGGAATAATTCTCATTCGATGAAAACCATTAATTTTCAAGTATGGAAAAAATTACTTTGGATGTTTTTGAAGGTTAATTTGCTCTCGCCTTCTGGCCCCGCTTCCATTGGCTTACTATATGAAGAAGCCGTCGGCGATATTATGACCGAAAGCCAGTTTGTAGAAGCAGTGGGGTTTTCAAATGTTTTGCCGGGCAGTGAAGCGCTTAAGTTGGCAATGTTTGTAGGTTTTGCTGCGGGGGGTGTGCCTGGTGTTTTAGCCGCTTTGGTTGGTGCTGTTTTACCGCCAACTGTGATGATGCTGGTAGTAGCGGCTATTTTAGAGCAATTCCAACACGAAGATTGGTTAAAAAGTTTTGTTGGTGGAATGAGCCCTTCGGTGGCTGCATTAATGGTTGTCGTCGCTTGGGAAATTTTTCGTGCTGGTAATAGCAAAAACAAAAAAGTAGACCGGCGTGTAATATTAATTTTGGTCCTCAGTTTTATTGCTTTTTTAATAGATGTTCCATCTCCACTGGTACTGTTAG
This sequence comes from uncultured Anaerolineaceae bacterium, assembly GCA_964403635.1. GTDB lineage: Bacteria > Chloroflexota > Anaerolineae > Anaerolineales > Villigracilaceae > JANJTV01. The sequence goes on from CAYOGW010000107.1 coordinate 1,113, forward strand.
GTGCCGGGGTGTTGGGTATCTTGTTATTTAGATAGGCCTTTTATGAAATCAAATTTAATTGTTGTAACCAATGGGTTTAAAGAAAATTGGCAAGCTATTGTTTATGCAACCGGTTTAGCCAAGGCTATGCAATCTCAATTAACTTTAATTGGCATTGTAGCTACCGATGATGAAAAACATCCTGTAGAAGAGATGTTTAGCCGCGCCCTTGAATTATTTCACGAACAAGGAATCTCTTACCAATTAGAGATTTATAACGGAGAACTGGAGAAGGTTATTTCACAAGCGGACAAAAAGCATAAAAATGCTATTTTTATCGTTGGGCGTTTTGGTCGTTCACCGATGCAAAAAATGTTTTCGGGAAGTTCGTTAAGAGATTTAATGGCAACTATTCAGCAGCCGATTTTATTTGTACCAAAAGAAAGTTTACCTTTAAATAAAATTTTACTTTGCACAGGCGGGCTTCGCTATGCATTAACTGCCGAAAATTTGGGCTTACAAATCGCGGCAATGACAAACGCTAGTTTAACTATATTAATGGTTGTTCCACAGATTGATATGAATTATCCTGAATCGAAAACGATTCGCGAACAATGGCAAACCTTGGATAAAACGGATACTTTACCGGGCCGCAATTTGAGGAATGCTTTACAAGTTGCGAATGATGCGGGTGTACAAGCTGAAATTAAAGTGCGAAACGGCAATATTGTAGAAGAGATTTTAGATGAAATTCGTACAACCGATTATGATTTGGTCTGTATGGGGTCGCCGTATAGTTCGCAAAGTTTAAGGCAACTTTATTCTGCCAATGTAACAGCAGATGTAGCTGAAACGGGGTTAGTGCCGGTGCTTTCCGCTCGATTTGAAGAGCAGGATTAAGTTAATTAAAAAAGTAACCAACCTGCAAGTGCGGCAAATGTTGTAACAGTGATGTTATCAATGTCTTTATAAGGCAGCGATTCAACGGCTGTGCAAATGAGAGCAATAATGCTTAAGGGGATTAAGAAATTAATCAGCGGTTGGGGGAAAATGCCCACAGCCACATAAATAGCCAAGATAACGGTAGAAAGTATCAGCCCGCCGAAAAAAACGCCAGCAGAGCCAGCCAAACTTTTTTGATTGGACCAAGGCAATCGGGGGGAAGCCAGACGCCGCCCAAGGATATCGGCAATGCCATCGCCGCCGCACATCATCATTAATGCGATAATTCCAACGGGAGAATCTTTCCAAAACAATAAGGTTAAAAGTATAAATACAATGCCATAGTAGAGCGGTCCGCGCAGCAATTCTTTCGCGTCGCCTGTGCGCGACATGGCTTGCACTGATGCATCGTCTTTAATAATGCCAAAGCCAATTAATGCAAATTGAAGGGTGATTAAAGCCGGGATTAAGGCTGCTAAAAAACGGTCGTACGGTTCGTTGGGAAATAGTAGCCAGCACAATACAAAAATAGGCCCGGTGCCAATGTGAATAATTTTGCGGCTTAAACGGCTTTCTACCCAGCCTTTGTGAGCAGCGAAGTCGAGCAGACGCAGCCATGCGAGTGCGGCCACAAGCGTTAAAAAAGCAGCCAAAAATGAATTCATTTTTAATTCTCCTGTCCTTAGTTTAACACCAAGAAAGCCAAGTGCGGTCACTTTTGGCTATAATGGGTTTCTTTGGAGAAACTATGGAACGAACAAAACAACAAGAATTTTGGTCAGGTGTTAAAGATGAATTACCCATTTTAGTGGGGGTAGTGCCGTTTGGCATGATTTACGGAATTTTGGCGCTTTCAGCAGGAATGTTGATATGGGACGCGCAAGCCATGAGCGCGGTTATTTTTGCGGGTTCATCACAGTTTATGGTGGCTCAATTGCTTAAGGCGCAAACGCCCATGCTCATTATTATCATCACCGCTGTTGTGATTAATTTGCGCCACGCGTTATATTCGGCAACCCTCTCACCTTATACGCAGAAATTGAGCATCGCTTGGAAAACCCTGCTTTCTTATTTATTAACAGATGAAGCCTTTGCAGTGACTGTTTTACATTATCAAAAAGAAGGGGTGAAGGCTTTCTCACATTGGTATTTTTTGGGCGCTGGTTTGGCATTATGGACCAGTTGGCAACTGAGCACGGCGGTGGGAATATTTTTAGGCGCTCAAATCCCTGCTGAGTGGGGGTTAGATTTTGCACTGCCGCTTACTTTTATTGCTTTGGTTGTACCAAACTTAAAAGACCGCTCTAGTTTAATAACAGCCATTGCAGCGTCTTTGGCAGCCTTGCTTCTTTTTGCAATGCCATTAAAGTTGGGATTATTGGCTTCAATTTTAGTGGGGATAGCGGCCGGGTTACTGGTGGAGTGGAGAAAATGAATATATGGTTGATGATGCTGGCGATTGGCGGATTAACGTTTTTAACCCGTTTTTCGTTTATCGCCTTGCTGGAAAAAGTCGAACTCCCCCCAGCTTTTAAACAGGCGCTGCGCTTTGTGCCAATTGCCGCGCTGAGTGCGATTGTTGCCGGTGAATTGGTTGTGTATAACGATGTGATGTTTATTTCAATATTAAATCCACGCTTGTTAGCAGGTATCTTGGCGAGCGCGGTGGCATACTTTACCAAAAATGTGATATGGACAATTGTGGCAGGTATGCTTGCTTTTTGGTTGTTAAATTATTTTTTATAAATATTATTTAAAGTTTTGGTCTGTTAGAAATTACTTTTTCTTAAAAGCAGCGATTTTAAGTGTTTCAAAACAGCCATAGTTGGGTTCATTAAATTCAATTCTTTCAAAAGTTCCTATCGCCCACTCTTCTTCAGAGAGAATTGTTTCACGAACAACCAAAACATAGGTGGCTTCGTTTAACCAACGTTTAGATAAATTATCGTTCCAAAATCCGTGTTTTAATAAAAACTCATCATCTGTGCTTTGGCGATAGCTAAAGACAGAATTTAATTGAGCGGGAAAAATTTTAATTTTTGGTAAATATAAAAGTGTGACCGGTGAATAGCCTCTCCAATACACAGTTGAATCAGGTTTAACAATTTGAGCAAGTTCACGCCCAAGAGATTCATAAGTAGAAATTACATCAATGGTGCTGCAGTTTGGGTCTAAATATTTGGCATCCAGTATCGAAATAAAAGCGCTTGAGATGAGTAGAATTATGAAAAGGCTGTGGATAAGTGTTTTTTTATAGCGAACATGATAAATAATAGCAATTAAAACAATGAATAACCCAATAGCAATACCTGCAATAAACGGAAGTAATCGAATGATTTGTTGGTTCGAGAGTAAAAACTTATTAGCCATGATTTGCCAAAGATACACTGGCGTTTCTCTCCCTTGCAGCCAAATAGGAATTTCCATTAAACTCGTTCCGGTTCTTTCAAATGTGCTAAACCCAATACCACCAGCAAACACTATTGTCGAGAATATGGCTATCCAGACGGGAAGAAAAGGTTTCTTTTTTTCACCCGAAGTAAACAAGAAAATTAGTAGTAAATTCCCCAGCGGCGAGAAAAAGGGGATATAGGTATTCAGACAGGTTGGGCAGGTGCTATTGCCCAATGAACCCCAAGCGTGAGCAATATATAAAACCGCCATCGATGTGGATAAAAATACAATTGTTTTTTGCCATTCATGTTCCCAGCCTTTAATCGGCCATTTAAAACCAATCCATAACATACCCAACAAAGTGATTAAGTTAAGCCGTGTGCTCTGAAAAACTACCAGCCAAAACTCCAGAAAAGATAAATCAGAGACCGTTCTAGGAGAGAATCGACTTAATTTTAATGTTTCTGGTAATAAAAAATCGGGTATCCAGCGAATCCAAGGTTGCAGAATACCAGGCCAAAAATAACTAAAAACGAAACCAAGGACAGTAATAAAAATTAGCCCGCTTATCCATGTTGCTTTCCAGCCATGTTCCCAGAAAATATAAAGAGCAACAAACGGGATTAAGATAATCATATTCTCGCGGACGAGGACCAATACTGCCCCGATGATGGTTCCAATGGCGATTTCTTTCCAAGAACGGTCTTTTCCTAAAATAAAGTAAAGCATCCATATGAGCAAAAAGGCTGTGGGTAATTGAGAAATTCCCTTGCTGTATATGTTAATTTGCTGCGGAGTTAAAACATAAGCCCAAATGGCAAGTGCCGCTCCCCAGTTTCCCCCCATTCGTTTGGCAGTTAACCAAAGACCAATTAAAAAAATTAAGCTCAAAAAAACCATTAAATAACGGCCGGTTCTCACTCCAGGACCAAAGATTAATTGAGCATACCCGGGGATTAAAAAAGATAAAGGAGCATGATTGGTCCAAGGGCCATACTCTTGATAAGGGAAATATTGACCGGTTACAAACAGCCAGCCTTTATATAAATACAAGCCCTCGTCTAACATGGGCGCGGAGGTGTGTGCGTAATAAATGCTTTGGATTAAATATAGAAGCGTACCAATAAAGGCTGTTGTAATTGGCAACCAAGGCGATTTTTTTATTTTTAGTACCCCGCTATTAAAATGACCATTCATAAATACGATTTTACTGCATGGGAGGTATGAATCACAAAATCCAAAGTCGCCGACTCTGGATTTTGTTTCAAAGGAGGAGAAGAGAATGGTTTCTTCTTGCCTTTACTATAGCATTTGCAGGTTAATTAAGCTTGACGCTTGCCTGATGCTTTCCCTACGCTTACCCAACAGGTTGATTAAGGTTTGATTAAAGTCAGTCTTTTTGGCTTATTCCATACCAACGAGCCAATAATGGGTTAGGCTGTATAAAAAAAGCATAAATAAAAACGGGGATTGCTACTGCAAACGGATAAACCATCAAAGGGCTGTAAAAACTACCCAATACACTTTGCAGTTTGGCAGAAAAATAATATTGAACCGGAATGTGAAAAATGAGAATAATGATGGCAGCGGAGCCGATGTAACGGAAAAAACCAGCTATGTTTGTTGATAGTTTTTCTAGCCAAAAAGAAACCGTCAAGACCACACCTATTCCACTTAAAGCAATTAAGGTAGCCCAAAGGGGTTCGGGGTAACTACGTTTGTAAAGGTCAATGTTTGTGGGCAACAGGTAAACACTCAGTAAATGTAAACCAATGAGAGTGAGTAAAACCCAGGGCTGAGCCAGCCATTTTTCTGGCAGACGGTTAAATAACTCACGCCCCAAAATAAAGTAAAAGCCAGTGATGAAAAGCAAATCAAGGCTCCACGGCAAGCCGTTTAGGGTTACTCCCCAAAGTTCAAATGTGCCAAACCAGCCAATAGACCAACTACCAAATGTTAATAAACCTGCTAACCCCAGCCAAACAGCCCAGTGAGGCAGTTTTTTAATTAATGTATAAAATGCAAAAGCAAAAAGATAAGTTAAAAACAGAGCGGGTAAAAACCACATGGGCACCCATTCTAAGAAGCCGGTGCCATAAAAAGATTTTAATAATCTAAAAAAAATAGTATTTAAATTAAGTTGGCTGCTAAAAAAAGCAGCCACAAAATACAACAAAAAAAGGGTAATAAAGAAAGGTTTAATTAAGCTATTAAAGCGTTTGGTTACGATTTGAACAAATGGTTCATCTGGTTTAAAAAACAAGCCAGCTAAAAAAAAGAATAAAGGCATATGAAAAGAATAGATCCATTTAAATAAAAAAGGCGCGTAATCTTCTAAGTCGTTATGCCCTAGTACCACCAGCAAAATTCCTATCCCTTTGGCAACGTCAATAAACGTGATACGGTTCGATGTCATTGCGATTCCTTAATTAACCAAATTGATAAGCGGGCAAGCCTTGCGCGTCTGTGCGGATGCGGAACAGGCCGCCAGAGGAGCGTCGTACCGCCAAATGTACCCGTCCTAGCCCCATGCGGGCACTGGTGATGTAAAGGTCTGAAAGGTTTTCTCCGCCAAAGGTGCAAGAACTAACATGTTTGGCTGGTACAGGAATGCGCGCGAGTAGTCTTCCCGTTTCTGGCTGCCACACAGTGATGGCTGAGCCGCCCCACAACGCAACCCAGATGCGCCCCTGGGCATCAACGGTAAAACCATCTGGGTGACCCATTTTGGCTGGGATTTGGACTGCTACACGGGCGTTATTAATTAGACCTGTGTTTAAGTCATAGTCGTAAGCCATTATTTTGCCGGTGGGGGTATCGGTATGGTAGAAGGTTTTATTATCTGGGCTCCAGCCGAGGCCATTGGATATGCGGATGCCGCTTAAAAGCGTTTGCAGTTTGCTGCCGTCTTGGCTGAGCGAGTAGAGCGAGGCTGAATCATCTCTTCCGGCGGGGGAGAGGCTACCGGCTATAAAGCGGCCTTCGGGGGTGCATTTTCCATCGTTCATGCGGTTTTCTGGCAGGTGCGGCTCGGGTGAGTGAAGCACGGTTAATTTAACGGGATTAAGGCTGAGGGTAGCCAGCCCGTTTTTACATCCTGCAATGAAGCCGCCTTGTTTGGCAAAGCCAATACAGCTAATTAATGGTCCAACTTTAATTGCTTCGTTTTGACCACTTTTTGGGTCGTAAATGTTAATGTGGTTGGAGAGAATATCCAGCCAGTAGAGTAGGTTGTTTTTTGAATCCCAAAGTGGTCCTTCACCTAGCTCTGCCCGTGAGTTTAAGATGCGCTCTACTTTGCCAATTTTCATAATTTCTAGAACCAATCTCTTTTATAGAAGATGAAGGTGGCGAGGGCGGTTAAGCCGACCGAAAGACCAATGACGATTAAGAAGGCTTGAGGGTGTTCTTCGCCGGGCAGGTAGACGTTCATACCGTAGAAGGCGGCGACCAAACCGGGCAAGTTGAGGATGATGGTGAGGGCGGCGAGGGCTTTCATGACCGAATTAAGGTTGTTTGAGATGATGCTGGCAAAGGCATCCATGAGGCCAGATAGAATTTCGGTATAGATGCTGGCCATTTGAATGGCTTGTTGGTTTTCGGTTAAGACATCTTCTAGCAGGTCTGAATCTTCTTCGAATTGAGTGAAGGTTTGCATGCGCTGCAGGCGTTCCATCATCACTTCGTTAGAGCGCAGGGCGGTGGCAAAGTAGGTTAAGCTTTTTTGATATTTAAGCAGTTCTAACAGTTCGCTGTTGCGGGTGGAGGCTTGCAGGCGGTCTTCTACTACTTCTACGGTTTTGTTAATTTCTCGCAGGTAAGAGAGATAGCGAACAGCGGTTTCGAGCAAAATATAGAGGGCAAAACGGTAGCGTTTGGCTGTGCGTAAGCCGCGATATTTGCCATTAATTAAGCCGCGTACGACGTCGTTATCGTGGCGGCAAATGGTGGCAACAAAATTATTTTTTAAAATAATGCCTAATGGCACACTGGTGTAGGGGATGTCTGCGGCGGTGCCGTTAAAGTAAGGTACGCGGGAGAGGATGAACATGTAGTCATCATCTCGTTCGGCGCGGGCCATTTCGTCCAGATCGAGCGAGTTTTGAATTAAGTCTGAATCGATCCCCCATTCTTCTAGTTGGGTAATTTCTTCGGGGGTGGGGTCTACTGCATTAATCCAGCAGCCATTGGTAAAGGTTTCTATTAATTGCAAACCGGTTTCGTTATTTTTGAGAATGCTCAGCATGGGCGATTGCCTTTCTTTTAATTAATTTGGACGCGGAAAGCGCCAGAAGTTGAATTGATGTTCTTTTTACCCATACTGGGAGGCTCTTGTTTGTTATTTTTACTTTGGCTACTTTCTTTGTTCATGCTGTATTCTCCTTTCTTTCTAGTGTAAGGGTGTAAGTATACGACGTAATAAAAGAGCACACAACGGCTTTTTA
>CAYOGW010000108.1:0-2124 GCA_964403635.1 uncultured Anaerolineaceae bacterium
TCGGGGTTTTCTACTTCAATTAATCGTATCAGGCTGCGGTCTTTGTCCATGCCGGGAACCATGTAAAAAACGTGGGCTACTTCAGCTACATGCACTTGGCTGCTGCTTAAGGTGATGAATTCAGGGTTCTGAATAAACTCGCGTGCGGTTCGCAGCACTGCTTGCGGAAAGGTTGCCGAGAACATGCCGGTATGCAAAGGACGGTTGGGTAGGTAGCGCTGCATTTCGCGCATATCGGGGTAAAAACCCATTGATAGCATGTGATCGGCTTCGTCAAAGATGAGCATGCGCAGGGCATCGAGATTAAAGGAACGCTTGAGCAAGTGGTCGAGCACCCTCCCAGGCGTACCCACCACCAGTTGTACGCCGTTTTTGAGGGCTTGGGCCTGAGCACCATAGCCCACCCCGCCATAAATGGCCGCGCTGGTTAAACCGCTGCCTTTTAGTAAAATTTCAGCTTCACCAGCCACTTGTTTGGCTAGCTCACGGGTAGGAACCAAAACCAGCGCTTGACATTCTTTTCGTTGCGGGTCGAGCCGCTCGAGCATGGGTAATAGAAACGCGCCGGTTTTGCCGCTGCCGGTACGGGCTTGAATCATCAAATTTTTTCCGGCAATTAAATATGGAAGGCTGCGAGCCTGAACAGGCATTAAGCTGGTCCAACCGGCTTGGGCAGAGGCTTGTTTGAGACGTTCAGGTAATTGTTCGAAGGTAATATCTGGTAATGGGTTGGATTGTTCTGTACTAGTGGTCGTCATAGAAGTGCTTGCTCGATTCTTAATTAATGAATGAAACTATTCTACGCCATTATAAGCAGAATAATTGACAGTGACGGGATTTTCATCTAAACTGCGCCTATGCCCAACGAAAAAAGCAAATTGGTTTGGTCTTCGGAAAAGGATGGTGATTTACGCGCCAAAGTGATGAAAGCTCCTTTAATTAAAAATTCACTTCCGCCCGGCCAGCAAGTGGCCTATTTACACAAAGAATCGAAGGGGCGCGGGGGCAAAGGGGTGAGTTTAATTAAAAATTTGGTTTTAACCGAAGCGGATATGAAAGACCTGCTAAAACACTTAAAGCAGGTCTGCGGCAGCGGGGGAACTGTGAAAGACGGCCTAATTGAAATTCAAGGCGACCAGCGAGAGAAAATTGCAGCCGCATTAAAGAAGTTGGGTTATGGGGTTAAACTGGCTGGGGGATAAAAGAAGGCTTATGATTATCGTTCAATGAAACGAAACGAATCAGTGACAATTTCATAAAGTGATTCAATCCTAGCGAACTCGCTGTTACTTTTTACCCAGGGAAGAAAGGTTAGTTCAACAATAAGTCCGTTGTGAATAAGCACAGCTTTCCTCAGCACATCATAGGTATACACATCGTCTAGCAAGATTGCGTTTTTATCACCTATTTTGATATTGGTTCTCAGAACAGGAATAGTTGGGTTACTTTGTTTTGCTATTTGATCTGCAATTTCTTGCAAGGTCTGACCATCAGCGTTTCTATTCTGGATAAACGCATTTGCAACATCACACGAACTTGGGTGTCCGTCCTGTTGTGCAAGGGTTAAGCATATTGTATCCTCTGAGATAATGATGTGATATTCCGATGGGAAGAGAAAAGAGAACCCTACATCTTCGTTTGTGAAATGGGTTGTTGTGGGTTTCGTAAGAATAGTGACTAGAGAACTAGTTTCCGTCAATGGGAGGTTTGTTGGTTGTGGCGCAGGAACACATGATGTCAGGAAAATCATCATTGCGAAAATGAAAAAGAGATTTCTCGAATTCATACGACCCTCCGATAATTTGACGAAGCCATCGCTAACTCTAAAAAAGTTTAATGGGTGCATTACTTATATACCATTTTATTAATAATTATATGCCTGTTGAATATTCGTTTGCAAAATTTAGAATAGATTGCTTTGATGGATAAATGTTAAATAATATTTTGTTGGAATGACGGATACATTTTCTGACAGTTTGATGTTGTGGGATAATAGCTTAAATTATTTTTACAAAAACATCTAAAATTAAATTAAGTAGGAGATGCTTTCATGGAAATCCTTGCCACACTCTTTTTCGGTTTCGCCCCCATGTTTTTGTTTGCCTACATTTTATATTCACTTGA
>CAYOGW010000108.1:2224-8817 GCA_964403635.1 uncultured Anaerolineaceae bacterium
GATTGGACGGGTGTGTTGTTTATGTTTTTGTTAATCGCTTGGGCGGGCTGGCGCGAAGCCAAAAATATTGTCTTTCACCTGCGTGAAGAAGCAGAAATGGGTGTAATTACCATCGCGCAATATCGTACCGCTTCCAGCATGATTGGAAGATGGCTGGCTGGGCTCAGTGGGATATTTACTCCTCAGCCGTTTGCTACCCCGCAGTTTTATCAAATTTGTGGAGAGCTGGCTCACAAAAAGGAGCAACTCCGTAAACATGGCGAAGAGGGCGGCAACAGCGCTTTGATAGTGAAATACCGCGAAAATTTAAGGCAGTTATCTCCGCACGCGCGGGCATAATTAATTAAGCAATTGCTGTTTGGTGGTAAAATCTTGGCTTGCTTGCCCCCGTAGCTCAGTGGACAGAGCGTTGGCCTCCGGAGCCAGAGAGCGCAGTTCGAGTCTGCGCGGGGGTACAAATAACGGCGGATAATATCATCCGCCGTTTATATTTTTAATTTGACTGCGCTGCCCATGCGAACCGTTTTGCTTTCGTCTTGCGAGCGTAACGGAAGTATCACATGAAACTGACTGCCTGGATATTTCTCTTCATCGAAGCCGTCACTTTCTACCCAAATTCGCCCCCCATGCGCTTCCACAATCCCTTTGGCCAGCGCTAGCCCCAGCCCAACCCCCGATCCCTGAAATTTGGTTTTGCCAGTTGAGTGTTTGTTTAATTTCTCGCCTGGTTGATAAAACTTGGTAAAAATCACTTCTTGTGAATCTTTGTGGATACCCACACCGCTGTCTGCGACTACAATCTCTACGCCGCCTTCGGGTAAGTCGCGGTTGTTGGCAGGCACATAGCGGCCAGTAACCACAATTTTCCCCGCATTGGGCGTAAATTTAATCGCATTCATTAATAAGTGATAAAACAATTTGTGTAAGGTGTTTGGGTCTGCTTTAATCGAAGGTAATTGTGGCAAATCCATCGATAAATCTTGTTCTCGCTCGGCTGAATATTTAGAGACTTCATCAAAAACAAAACGTAGTGTTTCGTTAATAAACATATCTTGCCGGTGAAGCTCCAATGTGCGAGCGTCTAGTTGGGCAATTTCAAACATTGATTCCATGATTTCGTATAACCGCAAGGTGCTTTTCTGAATGCCAGCCACAATCGGGCGTACAGTTTCTGGCAGTTCTGGGTTTTCTAGCAACATTTCAGCGTAGCCTTTTGCAACGGTTAAAGGTGTACGCAATTCGTGAGAAGCGATACTGATAAAGTTCGATTTAGTTGATTCGAGTTGCTCTAAATGATTGTTGGCTTTATCTAAATAGGAGTAAGCATCTCGTACTTGGGTATTTAATTTCTTTAAATTTTCTACTAATCGTGCGTTCTCCAACGCAACAGCGGTTTGCCCAGCAATCGTTTTAAGCAAGCTTAGGTCTTCTTCAGAATAGCGTTGTTGGTTTGGTTTTTGCCCCAAAACCAACAAACCAATCCACTCACCCTTAGCAGAGATGGGAATGTAGGCTTCCATTTCTAACTCGCTTAACCATTTTCTTTCTTCCACCGCGGCGTTTAAAAAGCGAGGGTCAAAATCAATATCAGCTTGTAACAGCGGTTCGCGCGCGCCAGCCAAATGCTGAGCAATGGGGCTATCTTCTGCCAAAGTGCCTTGCAAGGTAAGTGTGTTGCCTGCGCCAGAAATACCTGATAAGCGGTAAATTTTATTATGCCCTTCGCTAATTTCCATTTCTATTAAAAACAGGGCGGCTTTTCTAATTTCTAAAGCTTCCATAATTAAACCAGCCGAAACCGTTGCTAAGCGGTCGAGGTCTAAAATATTACTGACACTAATGGCGTATTCTCGCAGAATTCGCGAAGCATCATAGGCCTGAACAATAAAAATGCGATTATAAAAATCTCGCACGAAGCTTAAAAAAGGTGCAAAAACAAAAGATAGTACAACCGCGATGCCTGCGCCTAAAAACAACGGATTAAAAGAAGGTGTATTTTGTAATACAGCCTGGCTGCCTAAATAAGCGCCCATATAAACAGCCATCATGCTAAGCGAAACGGTTAAATAAGTTAGCAGTTGCCGCGTTAAATCTCTGGTGTTGGCTACCCGTTGGCTAAGCAAGCAATAAGAAAGTAATGCGGCAATCGCTAACCTTAAAAAAACGGTTTGCCCCGCCTGAGCATAAAAAATGAGACTATCGTTTAAAACAGAAAGTGCAACAATCGGAATCCAATAGTGCAAACGATTTTGTTGAAGCTCCAATTTTCGCATTTGCAATTGAGAAATTAAAAAAACAATGGTAAGCAAAGTAACAGCTAACCAACCTATAAAGACAAGCAAAATATTTTGTAAAAATAAAGAGAGTGTTACCCAACCCAAGCCTAAGGCTAGGCCCCAAACCAGCGGTTTTTTTAAGAAAACCCGCAACGTATGCCAAGCCAATAAGGCAATAATGAATGCCCCAAATTGGTCTAGGCGGGTAATAAAAACGGGGCTTAAGCCAGTAATCCAGCCGAGAGCTGCAGCACGCGTGACAAGTTGTAAGGCAAAGAGTACACCTAGATAAGCAGTTAAAACACCCGCTATCCAATCTTTGGCTATGGCACGGCGAACAGACGCAATCATTAAGACCAACAGCCCAATTAATTCTAGTGAATAAAGTAATACCCAAGGGGAAAGCGTATTCAACGAGAACATGAACAAAGTATACCCGAATTCAATTGCCTGTAATTCCCCCAAATGTCCTTCACGGCTATAATAAACGCAAGGTAGAGGAGTTAATATGTTTGAATTTCATGTCTCACGACAGGCACGGCAGACCTATCAATTTGATGAAGAATTATTTGCGACTGATGGTCGAGCGGTGGTAGCCAATTTTGATGTCGCCAAGCGGTTTGCTGGCAAATTATCGGCTGGGCGGGCCGCCCCCGTGCCTGCTTCCGATATCAATGCGATGGGCTTGCTAGATGAGGTTATGCACATTTTAATTCGTCAATATGAACTAGAGAATCCAGGCGTGATGAAAAATGCCTTAGATAACGTTTCTTTAAAGGTAGGGGCAGAACAGGCAGATCAGACTTTATTAATTTTTACTCAAGAATTCCCTCCCATGCCAGTATTTAAAAACCAAAAAAACGCGCAAGTTTATTTAAATGAAATAACATCCCTTGTGCCGCACCGCCAAATTTTGTTAGAAGAAATGCTGCTGTTACATTTAACCAACCTGAACCCGGCTACTCAACCTTATGCGGAGTTATTTGATGAAACGCCATTGATGGAAGCCAGCGCTTATCAAGCCGTTGTCAGCGGGGTGGCGGGTTATTTAAACGGCGCGCTCGGCTGGGGTGGGGCCAGCCAGAAAAAGGAATCTCTTTTAGATGTCTTGCGAGCGCCTGTTTTGGCTTCGCCACATTCTTTAAGCGGTCAAATCGAGTATGTAATTCATCGCTGGGGGAATTTGTTAGGTGAGCATTTCATTAACCAATTAAAGCGCGGCATTGATTTTCTTAAGGAAGAAACGATACGCCACACAGGCACAGGTGGCTTTGGTGGCGATGCGCCGGTATTGCAGTTTGAAGGCAGCCCAGTGGAATATGAAAAATTTAGCCCAGATAAAGAATGGATGCCGCGTTTGGTATTGATTGCCAAGAATGCTTATGTCTGGCTGGGACAGCTTTCGCAAGAATATGGCCGAGACATTAATCAATTAGACCAAGTGCCAGACGAGGCTTTGAATCAATTGGCTGATCGAGGGTTTACTGGGTTATGGCTCATTGGCTTGTGGGAAAGAAGCAAGGCTTCGCAATTTATTAAGCAGCGCATGGGGCAGCATGATGCTGTGGCTTCGGCTTATTCTTTATATTCCTATGATATTGCGGCTGATTTGGGCGGCTGGGAAGCGATTAATCGCTTGCGCGAAAGGGCTTGGCAGCGCGGCATTCGCTTGGCGGCAGATATGGTGCCAAACCATATGGGCATTGATTCGAAGTGGGTAGTAGAGCACCCCGATTGGTTTTTATCGGTTTCTCAGCCGCCGTACCCCAACTACAAGTTTGAAAGCGAAGACCTTTCTACGGATGGGCGGGTGGGAATATTTTTAGAAGATCATTATTACAACCATACCGACGCGGCAGTGACGTTTAAACGCCTAGACCGCCAAACAGGTGAAGAGCGTTTTCTCTATCACGGCAATGATGGAACATCTATGCCATGGAATGACACCGCCCAATTGGATTATTTAAACCCAACCGTGCGAGAAGCGGTGATTCAAACGATTTTGCATGTTGCCCGAAATTTCCCCGTCATCCGCTTTGATGCGGCCATGACCTTGGCGAAGAAGCATATTCAACGATTATGGTTTCCCGCGCCAGGGGCTGGAGGGGCTATCCCCAGCCGTGCTCAGTTTGGTTTAACCCAATCCGATTTTGAAGCCAAAATTCCACAAGAGTTTTGGCGAGAAGTAGTAGACCGTGTAGCGGCAGAAGTGCCCGATACCTTATTGTTAGCAGAAGCCTTTTGGATGATGGAAGGGTATTTTGTGCGAACCCTTGGCATGCATCGGGTTTATAACTCGGCATTTATGCACATGTTACGAGATGAAGAAAATAACAAATATCAAGCGTTAATGCGAAACACGCTTGAGTTTGACCCGCGTATTTTACAGCGGTTTGTTAATTTTATGAATAATCCAGATGAAAAAACTGCCGTGGAGCAGTTTGGCAAAGCCGATAAATATTTTGGCATTTGTGTCTTAATGTCTACGTTGCCGGGCTTGCCTATGTTTGGGCATGGACAAATAGAGGGCTTTGCTGAAAAATATGGCATGGAATTTCGCGCAGCCAAATGGAAAGAAGAGCCAGATCAGGGTTTCATTAATTATCACCAAAAAATTATTTTCCCCCTGCTGCACCGCCGGGCTATTTTTGCTGGTGTAGAAAATTTTCGGCTTTACTCATTCATTAATTCGGCTGGTCAGGTAAACGAAAATGTGTTTGCTTATTCTAATCGGGTGGGTGACGAGCGAAGTTTGGTGTTGGTTCATAATCAATTTGCCGAAACCCAGGGTTGGGTTAAACTCTCTGCAGGCTTTGCAGATGGCGGTGGTATTTCCCAACAAAGCCTAGCAGAAAGCTTCGGGCTGCCTAATCATCCACTTGATTTTGTAATTTTTACGGATGTTATCACTGGGCAAGAGTATATTCGCTCTTGCCCAGAGCTTCATCAAAAAGGGCTATACACAGCCTTAAAGGCTTATCAATTTCATGTATTTTTAAACTGGCGTTTAGTATATGGTACAGACTGGCAGCAGGTGCACGACGAATTAAATGGCGCGGGCTCTGCTTCGATTCAAGATATTTACCATCATAAATTTAATCAACCCCAGCCAGTTGAACCGGTTAAAAAGAAGGTTCGTAAGCCAGTAGCGAAAAAAGACGAATTAATTAAAAAGAAAAAACCAACAAAAACGGAAAAGCCCAAGGCAAAATAATGCCAGAAACAATAGGGATATATGGCGGTACTTTTGACCCGCCGCATCTTGGTCATTTAACATTGGCTTCCCAAGCAGGCCAGCAGTTGAGTTTTAACCGCCTGTTGTGGGTTCTCACTCCCCAGCCTCCGCATAAAACCATTCATCCTATTACGCCCCTTAAGCATCGTTTTGAAATGCTCCGGTTGATGATTGAGGAGCTTCACAACCACGAAATTTCCACCGTTGAAATGGATCGTCCGGCTCCGCACTATACCAGCGACTCTCTCCGCTTGCTGCACCTTCAACACCCCCAAGCCAAACTTGTTCTGGTAGTAGGCGGCGATTCTTTAGCCAATTTGCTCACTTGGCATGCTCCACAAGAGATTATTAATTATTGCAACTGGCTGGCGGTGATGCGCCGACCAGCTGATCAAATTAATTTGAAATTGCTAGAAGAAAACCTGCCCGGCATAACAGAAAAAATTAAATGGGTAGATGCCCCGTTGTTAGAAATCGCATCGCGAGAAATTCGCCAGCAAATTGCGAATGGAAACCAAGAAGTTCAACGCTATCTTCATAAGAAGGTTTATGACTACATCCAACAAAACCAACTCTATCGTTAATTTGCAAAAGAAACCTAGTAAACGCACCATTTTATTAAATGGTCCTTTCTCTGCTTTGGCATTAAGTCACTTTGGTGTCGATTTATTAAATGGCACCCGTGCCACTTTGCTCACATTTTTAAGCGGACCATTGGGATTAAACAACGCGGCTTTGGCAGCGGTTGGCACAGCCTACGTTTGGTTTTCGGCGGCTACCCAGCCTTTTTTTGGCTGGTTAGCAGACCGAATTGGAAATCGCTGGCTGGTATCTATTGGCGTATTATGGATGTGCATTTTCTTTAGCTTGGCTTTGTTCTTTAAAGGTCCCTTGGCAATTGTTTTATTAATCGCCGCGAGTTTAGGTTCGGCATCATTTCATCCGGCCGGAGCTACCGAAGCAACCTTAATTGGTCGTGAGTTATATGCTGGGCGAGAAACGAGTGCTGCATCTTTTTTCTTCTTTTTTGGGCAATTGGCGCTTTTTCTGGGTCCGGTTTTAAGCGGTCCATTGCTTGAATC
>CAYOGW010000109.1:0-8585 GCA_964403635.1 uncultured Anaerolineaceae bacterium
CTGTTAAATCTCCAGATGCGCCAGCATGTACAACCCCGCGCACACGCCCCCAAACGATAATACTGCCACCAGCGACCACTTCTGCGCCAGGATTTATGTCGCCTAAAATCACCACATTTCCACGATGTTCAATCCGCACGCCAGATCGTAAGGTGCGATCAACCCAAAGTGCGGCGTTCTGATCAGTTTCCTGGGTTGGTATTACCGTCGATTCTTTTGGCTTTGGTTTTTGTAAACGTGTTGCTAAACCCAATATTTGCGCAGTGTTTTCTGTGACAGACGATTCACTTAAAACCGCCCACAAATATATCCCTTGTTCCGAAAGCACATCTCGCAGCGAGCTTAAATCAGCTACATGGAGAACTTGAGAGCCAACATCCAACGCTACGCGAGCGCCTTGAAAAAAAGCGGGTTGAGATTCTACCCGAAGCAATAAAGCCTCGCGCAACACATTCCAGTCTGCTTCGCCCAGTGAAACCAGCAGGCCGTCACGTATTCCTTTAATGGCTACCAAAGAAGAATCTGTCATCGTTTCCGCCAAGTAATACTGACTGTAAATTATACCCTTACGCTCACCAATTGCGCCTTTTCACAGGAGTAGAAGCAAGATTGATAAGCGTGGGCATTATAGCACAGCGAGGCTACCCGCCACCCGGTGCTTGTGGCTGCGCTAAATCAATCGCTTTTAATTCAAAATAAGCATCTATCACAGCCCGAACCATTGGACCTGCAACCGATGCGCCTTCACCGCCGTTATAAGCAAAGGCAACTACTACAATTTCAGGGTCATCGTATGGGCCATAAACAACGGTCCAAGAGTGGGTAGGCCACTGACCAAATCTGCATAAATTATTGGCCTGAGCCACGTTATCACAATACTCTGCGGTACCTGTTTTCCCTGCAACTGCTAAATTAATATTGCCAAAAGCCTTATTTAGGGTACCCAGCGGTTCAATAACAGCAAAGCGCATGCCCTGCTGAATGGCTTGAACCACTTCTGGCCGAATGGTTTTCTTTGCCCCTTCATCCGTACAATAACCTGCGTCACAATTAAAAACTGTGATAATTGGGTCTGTGGTCACATCCCAGCGCAAAGTGGGGGTAAAAGGTGAAATTCTTCGGCTTTCTGGGCTAGCTGGAACAGTGCTAAAACTTCCGTCTGGGTTTTCCCAAACATCTAAAATTCTGCCTTCATTATCGGTTACATCTCTAATTATTGTTGGCTTCATTAAACGGCCATCATTGGCGATGGTCGCCGCGGACATTAGCACTTGAAGCGGGGTGGCAATTACATACCCCTGCCCCACCGAAGCAATGTATGTATCACCAGTAGACCAGTTTTCTCCACGATTAATACGTTTCCACTGCGGTGATGGAATTAACCCGCTGGCTTCACCCAGCAATTCGATTCCAGATGGTTGATCATATCCTAAGGCCCGAGCATATTCCCTTAATCGCAAAATACCCAATCCTTCTACAATTTCATCTTTATAACCGCCGCCAAGCTTGTAAAAACAAACATTGCTAGAGTAAGCGATACAATGGAGGAAATCTAAGCTGCCAAAACCACCTGGATTCAACACGCCGCCGCGGTTGTAATTCCAATCTACGAAGGGCCTTTCAAGCCCGGGGTCATTTGGCGAAAATGATTCGGTTAAAGTTAAAATGCCGGGGGTATCAATAATTTCACCTAACTGAACAACACCTTCATTTAATGCACCAATGGCGGTAGAAAGTTTAAATACCGAACCAGGCGGGTATTCATCAGAAACAGCATGATTTAATAATGGCTTACGAGGATCTTGTGCCAATTGATTGTAATAATACGCCGGGATAATTCGAGCAAACCGATTATTTTCAAAAGTGGGATATGAAACCATAGACAGTATTTCACCTGTCTTGGGGTTCATGGCAATAATGGTAGCGCTAGAAATTCTGACGCGTCCAAAAAAGGCATTCCAGCCATTTACTTCTCGAATCAAAGCGGCTTCGGTAGCTTTCTGCAAACGTAAATCAATAGTTAAGGTAATGTTGCTGCCTGGTATAGGAGCCACAGGCGGCTCTAGATTTCTTAATTCTTGTCCCGCTACATCCACTTCTACAAGGCGGCTACCATTTCTGCCGCTTAATAAATCCTGAAAATAAGCTTCTACACCTGCGTACCCCACTTTATCTCGTTGAGCAACAAACCCCAAATCTTCAAAGAATTGTTGCTGCGCTTGAGGAATCGGCCCAAGAAAGCCGATAAAGGTAGATGTGGTTGAACCGGTGGGATAATCACGCACTGGCTCCACTTCTATTCCTACCCCGGGCCAATGCACAGCTTTCTCACGGACAACCTTGGCTAATTCTTCGCTCACATTACAATCAATACGCACAGGGCTATATGGCGCAATCGAATCACCCAACGCGACCAATTGAGCAATGCCGGGACCAGGGGAACATATTGCAAAGTTTTTGGCTTCTTCTAAGGTTCCCTGATTAACTGGAATGCCGGTAAGGGCTTCGAGCTGCCGGTAAATTTCCTGAATATCCGATTCGTCGTCTGGTAACAATGCTGGCGTGATAATAATGTTATAGGAAGCGACATTGCGAGCCAAAATGGCATTATTGCGATCATAAATAATCCCGCGTGGAGCAGGCACATTAATTAATCTCGATCGGTTTTCATCCGCTTGGGCTTTCCAATCAACATATTCTAAAACTTGTAACCGAAACAAATTAAGCGTTAAGGTTAAGCCGACAATTAAAAAAACAGCGTACATTGCAATCGCACGCCAAGGCTCAAAAGACAGTTGAGGCGCGGAAGTGGGTTTCGAACTCATAACAAACCTTCTTGTGGATATACCCAATCTGCAATATCTTCTACAACAGATAATACAGGGATGGCTAATAATAGGTTTAAGAACATGGTTGGAAGTGTAACAAAGGCAACTACATCCTGCAAGTTGAAGCCGGTGCGGAAAATACTCAAAACTATAAAGGTAACAAAATGAGTAATGGCAATGGCCATTGCAGTAGTCGCCAACATAGAAACAATGGGAGACTGCCATATTCGTCTTTGAATGGCTCGCCCTAATATCGCGATAATTAAATAATTAAACACTGGTAATAGCGGGGGTAAACCCGAAACAAAGGTAACCATTAATCCTGCCAACACGGCCCACTGCCAAGCCGATTCGACTTGGGGTTGCAAAGACCACGAAACCAAAATGAGTAAAATAAGGTCAACCGCCCCTGAGGCAAGGGGTATTTGACTAAAAATAGCTGTTTGCAAAATCAATGCAAAAGCAAGTAACGGAAAAGCAATTAAATTTCGCATTTTTATTAAGGTTGTGGAAACAACGGAGAAATATCCACTGGTCTAAAATCAGTAATGACCAGCACTACTCGCAATTGGCTAAAATCAACTATCGGTTGAACCGTTGCTTGCTGAAAAATATCACTATCGCGTTTTCGGACAGTTAAAATTTGCCCAATAATTAAATCTTGAGGGTAACTACCACCTAAACCTGAAGTTAAGACAACATCGCCGGGCTCTAAAACAACATCTTGAGGAATAAAGTCTAAAAATAAATCTCCGGCTACGGAACCGACCAAAATTCCTTCACGCCCAGCATTTTCCAAACGGACATTCACCGCAGAAGATGGGTCAACGATTAATTGAACTCTGGCAGCGTCTGCAATCACCGCATCTACTTGACCAATTAATCCTTGGGCTGTCACCACTGGCATACCACGGCGAATACCATCTGCTGAACCGCGATCGATAATAATATAATGAAGGAATGGGCTTGGGTCACGACCAATGACTGATGCCGCTGTATAGGAACTTTCTGGGTTAATACGAGAAAAATTTACCAAAGCCGCCAAAGCTTCTGTTTCTGCAACTTGCTGCTGCAAATCTACAACTTGAACTTGCAAACGAGCAACTTCATCTTTGAGCGCTGCGTTTTCGGCTTGTAAAGCTAACACATCTCTAGGAACAGTTACAAAATCGACAAATGCTGCAAAACGAACGGAAACAAAGGTTTGCATTTCTATTAACGAGCCTGACAAGCCCGTAGATATCGCGCCTAAACCTCCGCTTAAGGCCAAAGCCAAAATTCCGGCGACGATTAAAAAAACAAATGTAACTTGAGCAAATCGGGAAAAGAAATCTTTCATTTTGCCTTACACCAAGCGGATGAACGAATCTCCGCAAAGCGAAGTTTACTTACGGCGAGTACTTCCGCGCTCTAAACTACTTAGGTAGATTCGCATATTCTCAAAATCGTTTAATACTGCTCCGGTTCCCCGAACCACACAGGTAAGAGGGTCTTCCGCTTGCCATACTCGCAAATTTAATTCGTCTGCGAGGCGGTCTGCTAAACCTTGCAGTAAGGCGCCGCCACCCGCCAAACAAATTCCTGTATCCATTAAATCTGCCACAATTTCTGGTGGTACTTCATCCAGCGCGTCGCGAATGGTATCTACAATAACTTGAACAGAACCAGAAAGCGCATCGCGTACTTCTACCGAAGATATTTCTACCGATTCTGGCAAACCATTCACTAGGTTTCGGCCACGAACTTCCATCGTCTTCTCTTGCGGAAGCGGATAAGCAGAACCAATTTTCATCTTGACGAGTTCCGCAACGTTTTCACCGATTAAAAGGTTGTATTTATTGCGCACATATTGAACAATGTCTTGATCCATTTCATCGCCAGCAACTCGCAATGAACGAGAAACAACCACACCCCGCATAGACATTACAGCAACTTCAGTTGTGCCACCACCAATGTCTACCACCATGCTGCCGCGAACTTCACCTACCGGCAAACCCGCGCCAATAGCCGCCGCAATGGGCTCCTCTATTAAATAAGCTTCACGTGCACCAGCAGACATCGCCGCATCATAGACAGCTCGTTTTTCAACTTCTGTTACGCCTGCCGGCATGCCAATCACCACCCGCGGGCGCGGCAAAGGAACAACACTTTGTTCGTGCACTTGGCCAATAAAATACGTTAACATAATTTGAGTAATATCAAACTCAGAAATGACCCCGTTTCTTACAGGTCGCACAGCAATCAAACTTCCAGAAGTCCGACCCATCATCTCTTTTGCTTTTAAACCAACCGCCATGGGTTCACGAGTACGCTTATCAATCGTAACCCAAGATGGTTCATTAATAACAATACCTCGATTTCGAACAAAAACGAGTGTATTCGCCGTTCCTAAATCGATGCCGATATCTAAAGAGAATAACCCTAACAACCAAGTAATTGGATTGAAAGCCAAAATATGCTCCTAATAATTTCAGAATAACCCTCCAGAAATTATACCATGCAGGAGAAAATCACCAACTAGTCAGAATAAGCGCTTCCAGATAAAATAACTTCCCAGCCAATTGCAGGTGACTATTCGGTAACCAATACTCACCTACAATCCTTTTTATTTCATACAAGGAGAATTTGAATATGCGAAAAGTTGCGATTGTCACAGACAGCACATCCAGCATGTCCAGCGAGGTTACTGCAAAATACGAAATTACTGTGTTACCGCAAGTACTCATATGGGGTGATGAAACATTTGAAGATCGAGTTAACATTCAGCCTTCAGAGTTTTACAACCGCCTACAAACTGCCAAATCAATGCCTACCACTTCTCAGGTTTCAATTCTCAAAATGCAACAAACCTTTGAAAAGCTAACCAGTGATGGTTTTGATGTGCTCGGCATCTTTGTCTCATCCTTATTGTCTGGCACCTTAGATTCTGCCCGACAAGGCCGCGAAGCGATGGCAAAAGGAAAAGAAAAAGTAGAAATTGTAGATAGCCGCGCCACTGCCATGGCAATGGGTTTTCAAGCGATCGCTTGCGCGCGGGCCGCTGCCGAAGGGGCTTCCCTTGCTGAGTGCAAAGCCTTGGCTGAGAAAGCCCGTGACCATACCGGCGTTTTGTTTGTAGTGGATACACTTGAGTTCTTACATCGAGGTGGTCGTATTGGTGGCGCCGCTCGTTTACTTGGCACAGCGCTAAACCTTAAACCAATTTTAGGATTAAAAGAAGGTAAAGTTCAGCCCTTTGAACGCGTTCGCACAAAAGGCAAAGCCATGGAACGCCTAGTAGAGATTTTAGCTGAACAAGTAGATGGCCGAAGCCCCGTCCGATTGGCAACCTTGCATGCCAATGCTCACGCAGACGCAAAAGCCATGCTAGAAAAAGCCAGCGCACTCCTTCAGCCAGCAGAAACTTTCGATACGGAAGTAAGCCCAGTGGTGGGTACGCATACAGGTCCTGGCACGGTAGGGCTCGCATTTATGGCGGGTATGTAATTCTTCCATTAATTAAAACAATCTTTACAGCGGATAGAGTAATTTCTATCCGCTGTATTATTTCATCCGCAAGGGCGGGTATAATCAAAGAATGGTCAACCTGCCAACTCCCCTTGTATTAGGCATTGCCGGAGGATCCGGTTCAGGAAAAACCACTGTTGCCCGAGAAATTCTTCAGCGAGTTGGCGCAGATAAAATTGCATATTTACCTCACGATGCATACTACAGAGATTTAAGCAATTTACCACCCACACAACGAGCTGCCATTAATTTTGATCATCCGAATTCGCTTGAAACCGAGTTGATGATTGAGCATGTTTTACAACTCAAACAGTATCAACCCGTAGATTTACCCGTTTATGATTTCTCTAATGACTCACGCACGAACCAAGTCATTCAAATTGAACCGCGCCCAATTATTCTTGTAGAAGGCATTCTCATTTACGCGGAACCTAATTTAAGACCTTTATTTGATATTAAAATTTTTGTTGATACTGATGCGGATTTAAGATTTATCAGAAGGTTAAAAAGAGATATTCAAGAACGCGGACGCAGCACAGAAAATGTAATAGATCGTTACTTAAAAACAGTTCGCCCAATGCATTTAGATTTTGTCGAGCCATCCAAGCGATACGCAGATGTTATTATTCCAGAAGGTGGCTTCAATACCGCCGCTTTAGATATGGTTGTAGCACACCTTGAAACTCGTATAAGGAAAATTAATTAAACATGAGGAGATTTTTATGAGCACAAAACAATGGTCTACTGCCCCAGCCCTTTCAATTGATATAAAAAAGAAATATACCGCCACGCTTCATACTGAAAAAGGGGATATCACCCTTTTGTTGTTCGCAGACAAAACACCTAATACTGTAAATAATTTTGTGTTCTTAGCCCGCGAAGGTTACTATGACGGCACTATGTTTCACCGTGTCATTGCCGATTTTATGGTTCAAGGTGGAGACCCAACCGGTACCGGACGAGGCGGCCCTGGCTATAAGTTTAGCGATGAGTTTCATCCTTCTTTAAAACATAACAAGCCCGGCATACTTTCTATGGCAAATGCAGGTCCTGGCACCAATGGTTCTCAATTTTTTATTACCCATGTCCCCACCCCTTGGCTAGACGGAAAACACAGTGTTTTTGGTGAAGTAATCGATGGCATGGACGCCTTCATGAGCATCCCTGCCAGAGACCCTGGCAACGTTAATGCCCCATCTGTAAAAATAAATAAAGTTAGCATTAACGAAGAATAATATTTAACTGCAAGCAGCCTTGCAGTTAAATACCACTATGCAAAAAAACTCAGAAGCGTCACCAAACAATATTCTCACAAACGTATTGCGTATTTTGGCACTCGTCGTTGTGGTTGGATTAAGCGCATTTCTATTTACCATGCGGCACCGTGCTCAAGAATTAGCCGCTTATGGTTACCCAGGGATATTTTTACTCGCCTTATTGGCCAATGCAACCGTTCTCTTTCCGGCTCCTGGGCTCATGGTTGTATTTACCATGGGTAGTATATTTAATCCACTTGGGGTAGCGCTCGCCGCCGGAACTGGCGGGGCAATTGGCGAAATGTCTGGCTACTTAGCAGGCTGGAGCGGACAAGCTGTTATTGAGCGAATGGATGTTTATCAAAAAGTCGCCCCTTATATCCACAAATATGGTTTATTCGCAATCTTTGTATTAGCATTAATCCCTAACCCCACTTTTGATGTTGTAGGCATTGCCGCGGGCGCTTTAAAAATCCCCTTCTGGCGATTTTTTATTACCGTTTGGCTGGCGTTGTTAATTAAAATGTTTGTATTTGCAATTGTCGGGTCTTATTCCATTAATTGGTTGTTTCCCTAAAATTTGGAGTCTTTCATGGATTACTCAAAAATTGACCAGTATTTAGAAAAAAATCTTACAGAAAGTATTAATGAGCTTTCAACTCTTGTGGCGCAGCCATCAATCAGCGCTCAAAACCTAGGCTTAACAGAATGCGCAGCGCTTGTAGCTGAAATGCTTAAAAAACGAGGCTTCGCGGTAGAAATTTTACCTACCGCAGGAGCCCCAGTGGTGATTGCAGAACGAAAAGGAAAAAACAGCAACAAAACATTGCTCTTTTACAATCACTACGACGTACAACCCCCAGAACCATTAGACTTATGGGAAACCCCGCCTTTTGAACCATCTTTACGCAATGGAAAATTATACGGACGCGGTGTCAGTGATGACAAAAGCCACATCACAGCCCGATTGTTTGCAATTGATGCCTTGCTCGAT
>CAYOGW010000110.1:0-8569 GCA_964403635.1 uncultured Anaerolineaceae bacterium
TTGGATGATGTGGAACGAAAATTAACCGAAAATAATGTGCTGGTGTGTGATGAAAAAGGACCGCTTTCGCTGGCGGGTGTGATGGGCGGTTTGGAGAGTGAAGTGAGTGACGGCACGCTGAATATTTTGCTCGAAGCCGCCGCATGGAACTTTATTAACATTCGTAAGACCGCCAACCAGCACGCGTTGCCTTCAGAAGCGTCTTACCGATTTTCGCGCGGTGTGCATCCGGCTTTGGCCAGTGAGGGATTAAATCGCTGCTTGTATTGGATGGCGCAATGGAGCGGCGGGCAGGTTGCCCCCGGCATAGTGGATGAGTACCCATTGCCGCCCCATAACCCAACCGTACAAATTACCGAAAAAGAGATTAAACGCGCGCTCGGCATTGAAATTCCGCTAGCTGAAGTAGAGCAAATGCTGACTCGTTTAGAGTTTATTTGCCAATTAAACGGTGATGTCTTAACAGTAACCGCGCCGCCTATCCGCTTGGATATTGGCGAAGGGATTGTCGGCGTAGCGGATGTAATGGAAGAAGTGGCGCGTTTATACGGCTTTGACCGCATCCCCGAAACCCGCATGGCAGACCCGTTGCCTCCGCAGCGCGGCAATTTATCTTTGGAGCGCGAAGAACGCGTGCGGGATGTTTTAGCCAGTTTGGGCATGCAAGAAGTGATTACCCATCGCATGAGCGCGCCCGAGATTGAAAACCAACTGTTGCCAAAGGGAACGCCCGCTCCAGCTGTGGATTATGTCAAGTTGGCGAACCCGATTGCCCCCGAGAAACGCGTTCTACGCCGTAGTGTCTTGGCTTCGATATTAAATATTGTCGAGAAAAATACGCGATTAAGTGACTCCTTGGCGCTTTTTGAAGTCGGTTCTATCTTCATCCCCAACGGAAAAGACTTGCCGCTTGAACCGCGCCGCTTGGCCTTGGCTTTAACCGGCAAACGCTACGAATCGGCTTGGGATGTGAAACAAACCGCCAAAGTTGATTTTTTCGATTTGAAAGGCATTATTGAAGGATTAATGGAAGCCCTGCATATTGAAATCACTTTTGCAGCCGGAGAGCATAGCGCTTTTCACCCGGGCAAGTGCGCGGCTGTGCTGGCTGGTGATGTTCAGTTGGGCGTGTTTGGCGAATTGCATCCGCTGGTGGCTGAAAATTATGACTTCTCTTCTACTGTATTGGCAGCCGATTTTGATTTGGAAGCCATGCTTAAACTGATGCCCGCCATTGGACATCCGTTGCAAGCCGTCAGTGAGTTTCCGCCTATGCTGGAAGATATCGCCTTAATTGTGGATGAAACCCTGCCAGCGGATACGGTTGAAGCGTTAATCCGTCAAACGGGCGGCAAGATGCTAGCCAATGTAACTTTGTTTGACGTGTTCCGCAGCGAGCAAGTGGGCGAAGGCAAGAAGAGTTTGGCGTATGCTTTAACTTATCAATCCTTTGAAGGTACGTTAACTGACAAAGACGCGGCTCAACTTAGGAACAAAATCATCCGCCGTTTAGAGAACGAAATCGGTGCCAAGCTTCGTTCTTAAATAAATAAAGCAACAAAAAAGGCTAGAGATTTTCTCTAGCCTTTTTATTTTAATTAATGGTTTCGTTAACCTTCGGGCGTTGTGGTGGGTGTTGGTGTGTTGGTTGGGACGATTAAATTTAACTGCTCAAAGTCTTGCGGGCGCACCAAGTCACTGTGTACCCAACTGCCGCCCAAGCTTTCATAGCCCGCTTGATCATGCGAAATTCGCAGCCAAGTGGCCTCTTCAACCGTTGTACGCGCATCAAAGAACAAGCAATCTTCAAAGGTTAAACCGCCCATTACAAGGAAGTTGGTGCCCGGCCCGCTACGCACATTAATACTGCGAGAATTAATACAAAATTTAATTTCGCTAGGGGCGGGTGTGCGGGTCGGCGTACGAGATGGCAAAACCGTTGCCGTGTGAGTTGGCGCGGGTGAACTGGTGGGTGTGGCAGACGCTTCAAAAAGCGGTGTAAACGTTGGCGCTCCAGCCGTCATTTGAGCAGAAGCGGTGAGTGCCAATATCCGTTCTTCGGCGGTTTGGGTCGCCGCAATTTCTAAGGGGCGGGTGGTTTGTAAATAATTAAAATAGAGCGTAATCACGGTGCCTAACAAACCGACAATGGCTGTAATAACTGCCGTTAAAACCGCAGGGTTCGAAAGCGGACCTTTATTGTTCGATGGATTTGTTCTTTTTACCGACATACTTATTTCTTCTTCTCCAAAGATTCTTTAATAACACTATCAAATAAATTAACATTAATGGGTTTCGAAATATACTGGTCAAAACCGGCATCCAAAGCCTTGCGGCGGTCACCGGGCAAGGTATGGGCTGTCACCGCAATTAATGGAATATCTTTTAACGCTGGGTCATCTTTAATCATATGCGCCACTGTCCAGCCGTCCATTTCTGGCAACGAAAGGTCCATCAAAACCACATCTGGTTTTTCAGCGCGAATTTTTTCTAAACCCAAACGGCCACTTTGGGCCGTGATGACTTCATAACCGTTTCGGCTTAGAAGCAACACAATTAAATCTAAATTATCAATATTATCTTCAACGACCAAAACCCGCACAGAATCCGTCATAAGGCCTCGTGATTGGGTTAACTATACTACGCCTTAAGCCTGCATACAACTATGCCAAGCGCATAATATGGTAACATTTTTTAAATGCGCTTATTATTCGTGGCCGATGGCCGTTCGCCGATAGCCCTTAATTGGCTGCGTTTTTTTATCGAACGCGGTGACGAAGTCATCCTCGTTTCAAGTTTCCCTTGCGCGCCAGTGGCAGGTGTTAAAAGGCTAGAAATTTTAGATGTGGCTTTCAGCGGGACAAAACGAGTGCAGGCTGGCAGTTCTACCGGCAAAAAGGGGCTTTGGGGCGCGCGCACCCTTAACCTGCGTACCGGCATTCGGCAGTGGTTTGGCCCGCTGACAGTTGCCAAAGCCGCCCGCAGACTGGTAGAAGTTATTAAAGAAGAAAAACCAGATTTAATTCATGCCATGCGTTTGCCATTTGAAGGTTTTGTGGCCGCAGACGCGGCAGGTTTCGCCCCTTTATTAATTTCGGTTTGGGGCAATGATTTCACTTTGCATGCGCCATCTACCCCCTTAATGTCTCATTACACGCGCTGGTCGCTGAAGGTGACCGATGCCCTGCACACAGACTGTCAGCGAGATATACGCTTGGCAACGGAATGGGGCTTTGGGAGCAGCCAGCCCAGTTTGGTTACGCCGGGCAATGGCGGCATTCGCTCTGATGTTTTTCATCCGCCGATTAAACCAGTAACGGCTCCCATTATTATCAACCCGCGCGGCTTTCGGGCTTATGTTCGCAATGACACGTTTTTTAAAGCGATTCCGTTGGTCTTAATTAAACATCCCGATGCGCGTTTTTTGTGCGCCAGCATGCAAGGGGAAGAACAAGCCGAAAAATGGATTGCTCAATTAAATATTGGGCACGCGGTGGAGTTATTGCCCGCTTTGCCGCATGAAAAAATGGCGGATGTGTTTCGCGGTTGTATGTTGGCGGTTTCGCCCAGCACGCACGATGGCACGCCCAATAGTTTGCTAGAAGCGATGGCTTGCGGTTGTTTGCCGATTGCCGGAGATTTAGAATCGATTCGCGAGTGGATTACGCCCGAGCAAAATGGCTTGCTGGTAGATGCGGGTGATGCGCAAGCCTTGGCAGATGCGATTGTGCAGGGAATTAACCAGCCCGCCCTGCGCGCCCAAGCCGCAAAAATTAACGCGGAGCTGGTGGCAGAACGGGCTGAGTACACCCGCAATATGCAGCGGGTGACGGCTTTTTACGAAAAGCTGATTAATTAAACGGACTGGCGCGGGTCGGCGCGTAAATCTTCTAGTTCGCGTTCTAATTCAATGCGCTTGGAGTTGGCCGCGTTTTGAATTTGAGCAAAAAAGCCTGTGCCGCTATCGCGAATTTGACCGCGTAATTTTTCGCCTGACTCAGGGGCTAATAACAGTGCAATGCTGGCGCCTACTGTCCAGCCCACAAATATCCCAATTAAAAATCCAAACATTCTTTGCATACAGTACTCCTTAATTTAGTATTTTCATTATAGATGAAAAATAGGATTGCTGGAAGAACGGTTTAATAGGGGTTGCTACGAGCATTAATTAAAAAAGACGAGTAGAAGTTTTAATTAATGTTTTTGCTCCTCAGTTCGGAAAGCCTTTCTGCCCTAGCTTATTAAGCGCTTAAATATAGCTTGGATAAAAGATTCTTCATCTAATTCACTAACAGGTAATTCAGCTTGAACCGCTTGTAATTTTTTAAGCCCCTACCGTAACCATCCAGCAGGATATACATTTTCATCAATGAGGATAGCAGATTTTGTGTCTAAATCTACAATTACTGTAATAGTCGGATCTGAAGTAGATTGTCTGATTTTTATTGCAATTTGCCTTCCATCGGGTGACCAAACAGGTTTCATGCCGCCTTCGCCAAGGCAATAATTTACTATCTCGTTTCGCTTTATATCAAGCAAAGCCAACTTTGGATCAAAATCGTCATCGTCATTTTCGGCATCCAACCAAAAAGCGATATAGTGACCATCCGGTGACCAACTAAAAGGACCAATGTATACAGAGTTATAAAGTGAACTCAAATCCGTTAGCTGTTTTTCAGTACCATCTTTGTTAACACCAAAAAATTCAAAACCAGATTGAGCTTGCGGAATGGCAAATACAATTTGATCGCCAGTGGGAGACCATTGTGGTTCACTGCTTGGATCGGCAACATGTTTTTCCCATAAGGGACTTTTGGATTTTGTGTCCCATAAGACGTATTCCATTCCATCACCTTGGTGGAGGTAAAGGGCAAGAGATAGTGATGGATCGTAGATAGGGCGTGGATTAAAGCTGCCATACCAACTTGGTAACGGAGCCAAAGTATACATATCTGGGAATGATCCAACGATTTGTTCTACTTGCATAGTTTGGGGATTAAGCAGGATAATTGTGCCTTGAGGCTGAGATTCGGGGACAAACAACAATCTATCTTCATCAAACCAATGGATTAGTGTTCCATAATCGCTCTGTATATTTACAACTTGTGGAGTTCTGTTATCTTGAAATAGCATAAAGTACTTATTTATAAGACCAGATTGATCATAATGGCGTTCTTCATAAATCATTTTCTTATGATCGGGAGAAATCTTAAAATTAGATAACAAGACATCATTTATATTATTTTCGACAGATAAAGGCTGTTTGGCTTGGTTCTGACCATTGTATAAATAGTCATTTTTTCCGATAATAACGATGTTTCCCGAAAGGTGTACAGACGAAGGAAATTGTTTGCTGATTTCTATACAATCATCTTTTACTTTGGTATGGGATGAAGTGTTGCAACCAATCAAGGTAAAAATAATAAATGGCACGAGAAGTTTATGTTTAATTATATTTTCCCTTATCCTTCTTTTCGATAATATTCGTGGTGTAAAAAGTAGGTTTGACACACAGAATATTATTTCAACATTTCAGAAAAATTTCAATTTATTCACGAGCAATAAACGTAAAAGTTTGTTTCCGATTATGGAATGTCAAAATAAATGGGGAATTAACTAATTAGATGAAATTCTAAAACAAATTGTCATTAAATGCTCAGCAATTATTTATATTTCTCTAAGGTAAATGTTTTATAATGATTTCAACGCGCATATCCTAACCGAATGCGACGGGCAGTAAAAATCTTATTCAACCATCTGGTAATGCTGGGGGCAAACCAGAACGGACTCTACCTTAATTAATGGAGGGTACCATGTCTACAACATCTGTTTCAACGCTTGCTGTTCCCACCCGCAAAAAAGTAACCACTTTAACCCTGCGCCAAAAGAAAGAACACGGCCAGCCGATTTCGATGTTAACCGCCTACGACTATCCTACCGCTTTGGCGATTGACGAAGCCGGTGTCGATATGATTCTGGTCGGCGATTCGCTGGGCATGGTGGTCTTGGGCTACGAAAATACCTTGCCAGTTACGATGGAAGATATGCTTCATCACAGCCGCGCTGTTTCTCGCGGCGCAAAACACCCGTTTTTGGTGGGCGATATGCCCTTTATGTCTTATCAAGTTTCGGTGGCGCAGGCCGTTCAAAACGCGGGCAGGTTTTTGCAAGAAGCCGGTATGGACGCGGTTAAGCTAGAAGGCGGCCGCGACCGCGCCGAAGCCATCCGCGCGATTGTTTCGGCGGGTATTCCGGTCATGGGTCATTTGGGCTTAACACCGCAGTCGGTGCATCAGTTGGGCGGTTTTCGTCCGCAAGCCAAATCCGCTTCGGCGGGGAAAACCCTGTTAGAAGATGCTTTAATTTTGCAGGAAGCCGGTTGCTTTTCGCTGGTGCTTGAATCCGTCCCTGCTAAGTTGGCTGAATACATTTCGCTGCATCTCGACATCCCCGTGATTGGGATTGGGGCGGGTGCGGGCTGTGATGGTCAGGTATTGGTCACGCACGACATGCTCGGCTTGTTCGAACGCTTTACGCCCAAGTTTGTTAAAAAATATGCCAACTTGCATGGCGAAATGCAAAAAGCGATTAAGGAATACATGGCCGAAGTGGAAAACCAAAGTTTCCCCGCCGCTGAACACACCGTCGAGATGACCGAAGCCGAATGGCAAACCTTTCTTAACGAAGTACAGGCATGACCCAAAAATCGATTTTGCTGGTGGGCACGGGCGCGCTGGCAACCTTGTTCGCCGTGCGGCTGGCACAAGCTGGTTTTCAGGTTAACATGCTCGGCAACTGGCCCAACGGCCTTAATGCTTTAATGAAAGATGGTGCGCGCCTGCTCTTGCCAAACGGTGAAGAGCAGGCGTTTGCCGTTAAGGCTTCCAATCATGCGGCGGATTTTGCTCCGATACAACTGGCTTTTGTGTTGGTCAAGGCTTGGCAAACCGAGCAGGTGGCAGAACGTTTAATTAATCATATAGATGAAGATGGCTTGGTGGTTACCCTGCAAAATGGTTTGGGAAATAAAGAAGCGCTCGGGCTGCGCTTGGGCTTGCCTCGGGTACTGCAAGGTGTTACTACTACCGGAGCGGCGCTACTAGCCCCCGGGCTGGTGCGGGCTGGCGGAGAAGGGAAAATTTCGCTGGAGGCCCACCCGCGCGCCGCTGAAGTGCAATCCGTTTTGCAGGCGGCGGGTTTTGCGGTAGAGCAAGTGGCAGATGTACAGTCTTTGTTGTGGGGCAAGTTGGTGATTAATGCGGCCATTAACCCATTAACGGCTTTATTAAATATTCCAAACGGCGCATTGTTAGAGAAGCCGCACGTTCATAAATTAATGCAGTCTTTGGCACAAGAGACGGGGCAAGTGGCGCAGGCTTTGGGGGTTAAGCTGCCGTTTGAAAACCCTGTCGCGGCGGCGGAAGAGGTAGCCAAGAAAACGGCTGAAAATACCTCATCTATGCTGCAAGATGTGCGGCGGGGCGCGCCAACAGAGATCGACGCGATTTGTGGCGCGGTAGTTCGGCTGGGGGCAGCCAGCGGGGTAGAAACGCCTTATAACCTTTCTATGTTAAATTTAATTCAAAGTTTTCCCCATTAAAATCCACTAAGATTACAACAAAATAATAGCGGCGCTTTGGTCTCTTCATGGTAATATCTGGCAAGATTTGTTGTGGAGGCACTGGATGCGTAGGTTTTCTTTCATTATTGTGTTGTTAATGATGTTATTTTTGCCGGTTGTGGCGGCTGCCAAAGGCGAGGTTTCTTTGCAAACGCTGCAAATACAGTTTTGGCCGGAGTATGACCAGCCTGCTATGCTGGTCATTTATGACTTTTCTTTACCGGAGGACACGGCGTTTCCGGTAGATGTGAATGTACGTATTCCGGCTGGGGCGCAATTGCTGGCAGTTGCCAGAGAAGAAACCGGCGGATTATTAACGATTGGCTACAACGGCCCAACCCGTGACGGCAAATGGGATGTGCTTTCGATCGCGGTAGAGAAGGCGGCGGTGTATCGGGTGGAGTATTACGCGCCTTTAATTAAAAATGGCGCCAGCCGCAGCTATGAATTTCTTTGGCCTGCCGAATACGTGGTGAAGAATTTTGAGCTTGTTTTGCAACAGCCGATTGGCAGCCAAGCGGTGGTGACCAACCCGCCCGCGGATAGCATTGCCCCAAGCGGAGATGGGCTGGTGTATCACAGCTACCAGATGAAAGATTTGCCAGCAGGGGAAGATTTTTATTGGTCTATTGCCTATCAAAAAGAGTCGAGTGATTTAACCATTTCCAGTATGGGGGTTCAACCGGCGGCGCCGATTGATTCTGGTGGGGAAGGGGTCAATACGTTAATGCAGAACTTACCTTTAATTTTAGGTATTTTAGGGGTGGTTTTAATTTTAGGAAGTGTTATTTGGTATTGGCTGGCGAGCCGTTCGAACCAACCTAGCGGGGGCGGGCGTTCTGCTCGGCGCGGGCGCGGCAAGCAAGTGTTAAGTGAAGACAGCGAAGTATATTGTTCGCAGTGTGGGAAACGCGCGCAGACAGGCGATCGCTTTTGCCGGTCGTGCGG
>CAYOGW010000111.1:0-2414 GCA_964403635.1 uncultured Anaerolineaceae bacterium
CGCGCCACTTGCAAGATGTAGTAACAGAATTGCAAGAAACCCAGCAAGAATTACAAGCGCGAATTGCCGCTCAGAGAGAGGCCGAAATGCGGCTAGTACAAGCGGCAAAATTGGCTGCGGTTGGAGAAATGTCTGCTGGGGTTGCTCATGAATTAAATAACCCTCTAACTACAGTGGTTGGTTTTACAGAATTGGCTTTGGATAATTTGCCAACCGATTCGACGCTATATGCAGATTTAGATTTAGTGCTTCGTGAAGCCAAACGAGCCAGAAGCGTAGTACGGCGGCTTTTAGATTTTTCGCGTCAGAGTGAATCGGATCGCAATCGCGCCAGCTTAAATGAGTTGGTAGAAGATGTGGTGGCATTAACCAAGCATTTAATGCATACCAATAGTGTGCAGCCTCATGTGCAGTTAGATGCTGAAATCCCATGGGTGGTTATGGATCGTAATCAAATTAAACAGGTTGTTTTAAATTTAGTTCAAAATGCGCTTTATGCAATGCCAAACGGCGGAGAATTATATTTAAAAACCTATGCCGCACCTCGCTACGAAAAAAAATGGGTTGTTGTGCAAGTGGTTGATACTGGTGTAGGTATTTCGCCGGAAAATTTATCGAAAATTTTTGAACCATTTTTTACAACACGCGGCAATGAAGGGGGTACAGGTTTAGGATTATCGGTTACTTATGGAATTATTACAGATCATGGTGGCATGATTGAAGTAGAAAGCCAACCCGCAAAAGGAGCTACTTTTACAGTTTGGTTGCCATTGGAGAACGAAAATGTCACAGCCTAATATATTAGTTGTTGATGATGAACCTGGCATTGTATTGCTTTGTGAGCGAGTTTTAACTGGTGCTGGCTATGCTATTTCGGCATTTAGTGAGCCAGAAAATGCCCTAGAAGTGATTAAGACTCAAAAAGTAGATTTGCTACTGGTTGATATTCGGATGCCAAAATTAAGTGGTTTAGAGTTAATTGATTTAGCCAAGATTAGTCAACCAGAAATGGCCGTGTTGGTGATGACAGGATTTGGCACGGTTGAAACAGCCATTGATGTTTTGCACAAAGGGGTAGATGGATTGATTTTAAAGCCCTTTGAACGGCAAGCTTTATTATCGTCAGTGGAACGCGCCATTCAAGATAATCAAAAAAAACAAGACATTGCTCGGTTACAAGCGCTTCAACCCCTATTTGCGCTTACAGAGAGTTTAATTTCTGAAACGGACCCTGCGGCTGTTGTGGATTTAATTTTGGCTGTTTTATCTCGCCAAATGGAATGTAATAACGTAGCAATCTATCGCACGCGTAAATCAGACCAAATGGAATTGGTGAGTGGGCGAGGCAAGCTGCCTGATTTATCGAAGTACAATCCATTGCAAGCTTCGAACGAGCGTGGCGCACCCATCTGGTCTGGTCCGCAGTCTCGGTTGGACGTTGGGCTGCAAACCGTTTTAGAGCAAACCGAAATTAGCTCGGTGATGATTGTTCCGACCGGGTTAACCAATACTCGACCTGTCATTTATGTAGCGAGAGACAAGGACCAACCTGTTTTTCGAGAAGCGGATTTTGAAACTTTTTTGGTATTGGCTCGTCAGTGCGCGGTGGCCTATGAAAATGCCCATCTTTACGATGAATTAAGACGATACGTAAAAAAATTAGAAGATTCGCAAATGGCATTGGTACAAGCTGAAAAATTGGCCACTGCGGGAAGATTAACAGCTTCAATTGCCCATGAAATTAATAACCCGCTCCAATCGGTGCGCAATTGTTTGCACCTGGCTACCCATGGCGATGTTACGCCTGAAATGCGAGAGAAATATATAGACTTAACCAAGCAAGAACTTGACCGTTTAATGACAACTGTTCAACGCATGCTCGATTTTTATCGAACTAGCGCGGAATTTCGCCCGGTTCAGGTGTTAGATTTAGTAGAACATGTTTTAGATTTAATGGGTCAGCAGTTAAAAGAACGGGAAATTCGAGTCACTACATCGTGGCCAGCATCTTTACCGCCTGTGATGGCGATTAGTAACCAGATTGAACAAGTATTTATCAATATCATTTTAAATGCCTTTGATGCGATGTTGGATGGCGGCAATCTTTCGATTAATATCTCTCAAAAGAAGAAGCAAATTGAAATATTATTTGAAGATAGCGGCCCTGGTGTTCCTGACGATTTGAGAGAAAGTATATTTGAGCCTTTTATTAGTTCTAAAGGTGGAACAGGTTTGGGGCTGTCGGTTAGTTATGACATTATTACCGCTCATGGCGGTCGGCTTGATTTATTGAAGAAACAAGGCTCTGGTGCTTGTTTCCGTATTTCTCTACCTATTAAGGAGTAAATTATGAAAGCTAGTATTTTAGTTGTGGATGATGAGCCAGTTGCTCGACAATCTTTGACAGATATTTT
>CAYOGW010000111.1:2514-8565 GCA_964403635.1 uncultured Anaerolineaceae bacterium
TTGGCATCAAAAAATAAAAAGGAAATGTTAACTCCGGCTGAAGGGCACTTATTAAAAGTATTTCTTGAAAATCCGGGTCGGGTTTTTTCTCATCGAGAGCTGGTTTTGCTAGTACAAGGGTATGATGTTTCTCAACGAGAAGCGCAAGAAATATTACGTCCATTGGTTTCTCGGCTTCGCCATAAATTATCTTCTTTTCCAACGGTTTATGAGCGTGTCATGAGCGTGCGAGGCACGGGATACGTTTTTGAAGGCTGGCAA
Source organism: uncultured Anaerolineaceae bacterium (assembly GCA_964403635.1). Taxonomy (GTDB): domain Bacteria; phylum Chloroflexota; class Anaerolineae; order Anaerolineales; family Villigracilaceae; genus JANJTV01. The sequence continues at coordinate 2,776 of CAYOGW010000111.1, forward strand.
GAAAAATAATTAAAATAAATAAGAAATCCGCTTTAACAAGAGCGGTTTTCTTATTTAATCGTGAAAACTCCACGGTTTAATTTCTGGCGGATGAATCCATGCTAACCAGCCGCCTTTGGCATGCCGTTTGGTTGGGTCTTGCTTATCAAAGGTCACCAACATAAGGCTGATACCCAAAATGGCTGCTCCTAAAATTTGCAAGGCTGATAAGGATTCCCCAAGTAAGGTATAGCTTAAAACAAGTGTGATAAATAATTCGCCAAGCCCCAAAATGGCGGTTTGAGTGCCGCCAATATTTTTTATTCCTAAGAAAAGCGTTAATCGGGATAAAAACGTAACCAATGTTAAGCCAATTAAAGGCCACCAAGATGTTTCAGTGGAGGGGAGACTAAGGTCAAAAATTAAATACACTGGCAATGTAACCATGGTCATTGCCAACAAGGTGTAAAGTGTTACAGTGGGTGCTGGAATTTCATATAACACTCGCTGGTTAATCGGGATATGAAGCGCATATAAAGCAGCTGCACCAATCATCATTAAGACAGCGACTGGCTCTAAATTAAATTCTTCAAAACCGGTTAGAAAAAAAACAGCAACCCCAGCTAGGCCAACCCGCATCATGGTTATTTTTGAAATGGGTTGTTTGTCTAATATAGAAAAAACAGCCACAAATAAAGGGTAAAGTGAATATAGCAACTGCCCAACACTGGCGGGTAATTTATTTAAAGCCAAATAATAAAGCAAAGAACCGAGACCATTAATTGTTCCGGCTAAAAAACACCCCAATAACCCTAATGGAAAAATATATAAAAATTGCCGTTTAAATAAAAACATGATGAGTAACATCATCAGTGCGGCCAGAGCTGTACGAAGTGCAACCACTGCTAGTGGGCTGAACCCCAGCAGGATAGACCAGCGTCCAAATATTGGCGCTAATCCTAAAAATACTGCAGAGGCCAACGCGGCAATAATACCTGCCTGTTGGGTTTTTATGTTTTTTAACAAAATTTACCGAATCAGAGATTTAACTTCTTCAAGAAATTCGTCGCTTAAAAAATCACCTTTTTGCATCAACGATTGAATTTGACCTTCTAAGCGAAGTTTTTCGTCGCGGGTTAATTCTTTTGCCGTCGAAACAATCACAGGGATTTGTGAAGTTTCAGGGTCCGATTTTAAAGCGTCCAAAACCGAAAAACCGTCTACTTCGGGCATCATTAAATCTAAAATTAATAAATCGGGGCGTTCCTTGCGAACCAACTCAATGGCTTCTCTACCATTACTGGCTTCAAAAATCGTATAATCCCCTTGAGATTGTAAAATACGTCGAATCAGCATTCGCGCATCTGCTGTATCGTCTGCAATGGCAACCCGTGGAAACCGGTCTGCGGCAACACGGCTTAACGCGGCCAATAAGCCATCTTCTTGTGGCGTTGGGTTTTGATCAGTTGGTAAAACAACATTGCGAGCCCATCCGCTGCCGAGCACCAAGGGTTCAGCAGGCATGGTATGGCCTGTACAATTAATTACAACAACATCAGTTGGTTTAATAATCCCTGCGCGCACCAATTTAAAGAGACCAGCAAACCCAGCCCCCGAAGCTGGCTCTACAGAAATCCCTTCCATTTTGGCAAGAATATGCATGGCGCGAAACGCCTCTTCATCGGTAACACTTTCAAATAAACCGCCATGTTCTTTCATCTCCGCTCTCAGTAATTCGTAAGCGCGGCCAGGGGTGCCGGTGGCTAAGGTTTCAATGTGAGTTTTAGGAGACAACACTGCTTCGGCTTTTTCTAGATTTTGCTTCCAGGCATGAACCATGGGAGCGCAGCCTTCGGCTTGGATTCCCACTAAAGCAGGATACCCATCTGCAAGGCCCATCTCTCGCAACTCCCGAAAGCCTTTTGCAATTCCTACCGGGCCTAACCCTCCGCTGATGGCTTGAATGTACCAATCGGGAGTCCGCCAGCGGGTTTCCCCATCTTTATTGGTGAGCATGCCAAATTCATCTGAAAGCTGTTCGGCTACTTCGAAAGCAATTGTTTTCATCCCTTCAACTGAAGTAATTGTTCTGGCTCCGCGGTCATGATATAAACCACGTTGCTCAGCGAATTCGGCTGCAATTTGTTTAACCTGGTCGTATGAGCCGGTTACTTTAACGACCTGACTGCCATAGAGAGCAATTTCCCTCATTTTTACAGCCGGAACTAAACTGGTAACAAAAGCCCATAGTTTAATGCCCGCGCGTGCTGCAAAAGCGGAATAGGCAATTGCCACATTGCCAGTGCTGGCAGCAACCATCTCAGTTATCCCCGCTTCTTTAAGCGCTGCAATGGTAACGGCGGCTTGCCTGTCTTTGAAGGACGCGGTTGGCCCTTGTCTTTCGTCTTTAATAAAAATATTTTCACAACCCAGCATTTCGCCAAGGTTAACTGCTCTAATAAGGGGTGTGCCGCCTTCACCCATGCGCAGCGTCGGGATTGGGTTGTGAACTGGCAACAATTCGTGATACCGCCACAAATCAAAGGCTCTGCTGTTCAATTCTTTTTTTAATGTTTTAGAAATTTGCGCGTAAGGGTAACGCACCTCGCGCCATTGGCTTCCACATTCGGGGCAATTAATTTCAGCGGGATGATAGCGGGTGCTATGACCACAATCTAAGCAAATGATATTGAAGTTCATGGGAGTCTCCGATGGCAATTAATTATCAGTATGCATTCGCTTAAGCGCTTTTTCGAGTGAAGCAAATAATTCTTTTTCACTGATCATGGCTTTTTGCAGCAATCGCTTTCCGAGGTTGCCTAGCTGCTCCCGTTGTTGGGGTGTAAGTTCTGCACCGCTAACGACAATGACTGGGATGTCTCTTAAGTTGGGCAGGCTTTGCATGCGCTCAATAATCTCAAAACCATTTAATTGTGGCATGAATAAATCTAAAATAACCGCATGAGGGGGTTGGTCACTTGCCAAAACTTCCCAACCTTCTAAACCGCCATTGGCCAGCTGAATGGTGTAATGCCCGTCTTTTGAAAGAATTTTTTTAATTAAATTTAAATCTTCTTTTGAATCATCAATTACCAATACCTGCTGAATGCTTCCATCACCATTCAATCGTTTCAGTGAGCGAGAAATATCTTCTTCCATGATTGGTTTCACTAAATAATCTGAAGCGCCCAGGCTGAACCCTTTTTCTTCTTCTTCTACAATACTGCAGATAATTACTGGAATATTGCGTGTATCTGGATCATTCTTTAATTGTTCAAGGATGCTCCAGCCATCTACCCCGGGCATCATAATATCGAGGGTGATTGCGTAGGGTTGCATTCGTTTAATCGTATCTTTTGCGGTTATTGGATTGGTAATGGAGATTACCTCATAGCCATGGGGCTGCAAATAACGGGTATACAGGCTTGTAACTTGGGTGTCGTCGTCAATGCAGGCGATTATTTTCCCATTAAAGGTTGGCTTTTCAATATTCGGCTGATCGTAAGCGGGAATGGTGAAATAAAAAGTACTTCCTTTGCCAACCACCGAATGTACGCCAATTCTGCCGCCGTGTAATTCTACTAAACGGCTGCTGATTGAAAGACCTAGGCCGGTTCCACCCGAAGCGCGCGTGGGAGACGAATCAACTTGAGAGAACGCTTGGAAGAGTTTATTTTGGTCTTCTAGCGAAATGCCGGGGCCTGTATCTGTTACGCTGATTAATACTTCATGAATACCTTCTGCGGTTACGTGAGCTTCTGCAAGAATAGTGATAACGCCTTCATCTGTGAATTTTGCAGCGTTCGACATTAGATTAATTAAAATTTGCCGGATGCGTATTGCATCTGCGCGTAATGTTGGGATGTCGTTTGGAATGCTTTTCTCGAGGCGGATGGGTTTATCTTTGACAAGACCAGCAGCAGTAGACATTACGCTATTAACTGTATCAAGCAAATTAATCTCATCCAACGCCAATTCAAACTTACCCGCTTCAATTTTAGATAAGTCAAGAATGTCGTTAATTAATCCTAATAAATGTTGCCCAGAGTTATAGATAGCGGTAAGGTCTTGTTGCTGCTGTTCATTAATTGGGCCGTCAATTCCCTTAAGAATAACGCGTGAAAAACCAATAATTGAATTAAGCGGGGTACGTAATTCATGTGACATGTTAGCTAAAAACTGCGTTTTAATTCTGTCCGTTTCGCGCATTTGGTCAACGGCTTGTTGAGAAATGTCATAAAGCTCCGCATTATTTATCGCAACCGAAATTTGGTCTGCCAACGTTTCAAGCACAGCGATGTCGTTGGGTTGAAACGCCCCAATTTGAGTTGATTGAATATCTAATGCGCCAATAATACGTTGACCTATTTTTAATGGTATTGTGGCTTCTGATCGGGTTTCTGGTAATAAGGGGTCTAATTTATACATCGGATCTAAAGCTGTATTATTGGCAATAATGGTTTGTCCAGTTGATGTAACATTACCAATAATCGATTTGGACCCTACAACCAAGGATTGCTTCTTTTCTCGCATTTTTTCACCGGCTTCACCTGTGGCTTCACGAATGACGGCGGTATAGCCTGATTCGTCGAGTGTAAAAATGGCAACGTGATAATAATTAAAAGATGAGCGAATTAAATTTACCGCACGGCTAAAAAGTGTGGGCATATCTAATGTAGAAGATACTAACCGGCTTACTTCAGTCGCTGTGGCTAGGTATTCGTTTTGGCGGCGTAAAGCCTCTTCACTTTTTTGAATTGCCTCTTGAGCACGTTTTCGTTCGGTAATATCAATGACAGTGGCGCGGATGCGGGGAATATTCCCAGGAATGCGGCTTAAATGAAATTCGCAGGGAATAATTTCTCCCTTGTTGTTCATTATTTCAAGGTCAAATGCTGGGGTTTCGCCTTTATTTGCTACATCTAGGTATTCTTTTAACGTTTTTGCGGAGTTTCTGCCATCTGATTGAGTGATGGGCATAACTTGAGAAAATTGCGTTTTAATTAAATTGTCAATTGATATTCCGAAAAGAGAAGCCGCGTTTTCGTTGGGATCTTCAAATAAACCTTTTTCTATATTAAGCACTAAAATGGCTTCTGGTGCGTTCTCAATCAGATTTCTAAAATTCTCTTCGGATGCTTGCGTTTCAGCAAAGAGACGGGCATTTTGTACGGCGACAGCGGCTTGGGCGCAGAAGGCTTCGGCTAGAGGAATTGAATCGGTTGTGTAGGTGAGAGCGTCTTCATCATCTAAAATTAAAACCCCAATAACAGTATTTCCAACTACCAGCGGAGCCCCAAGCCAAGAGTGAATATGTTGGGTAGCGGGCAATACCTCCCAGCGGGGGTCTTTGTAGGTGTCTGATATGATGACAGCTTTTTTCTCTTGAACGATTTCTTTTATTAATGGGTCATCATCCACCGGACGTAAGAAGTGATGTTCGGGATGTTCAAGGTCACTTTGGCGGTTTTGGTGCATGCTAATCCCGCCTGCCTGAATTCGGCTTCCATCTGGATTAATAAATTGGATGGATGCTGTATGGAAATTAAGCAGTTTAGGAAGTTCTGCTAAAAGGTTTTTGATAACTTGGTCAATATCTAGCGTTGCGCTGGAGATACGGGCTAGTTCACTCATCGTATCTGCCACTTGTCGACGATATTGTTCTTGTTCGTAGAGACGGGAATTTTGAATCGCGATGGCAGCCTGACCGGCGATGGATTGAAGCAAACCTTCGTGGCGTTGGTTGTATAGATTAGGGGTAGTTGAACTTTGTACCGATATGATGCCTAATGTTTCTTGGTTTAATATCAT
>CAYOGW010000112.1:0-4629 GCA_964403635.1 uncultured Anaerolineaceae bacterium
TCTTCGTTCAACCAGTCTTTCTTCTTTTTGGCACTCTTACCGCTTAAAAAACGCATTAATCCAATCAACGGTTCTGCCATGCGGATTAATAAAGGCTCGTGCCAACCGTTCACAATCACAGCCGTGCGGCCCGTCGCCAAGACGCGGTGTAGTTCGGCGTAGGCTCTGGGGTGTTCCTCCACTGCCAAGTGATGAATGGCATGCATCGAAACTTCGCCATCAAAGGCCTCTGCTTTAAATGGCAGGTTGGCTAAATCACCCACCACAAACGCGCCATGTTCACCAATGCGCTGACGGGCTTCGCGCAAGGCTTGAATCGAAATATCCAAACACACACGGGTTTGATAGCCCTGTGAGTAGGTTTTGTAGTCATCATATTGCACCGGACCCGAACCCGCATCCAGCAGGTACTTGCCAGTTGGGATTAATCCGTTGTTGACACGCAGACGCGTTTTTTGAATGTATTCGGCAGAAACTGGGCGCAGGTCTTCGTAACGGGCGTTTTGATAGTTGCCGTCATTCTCTTGCTGCCAGCCAATTTCGTCATAAAACTCGCGTACTTTTTGTTTTGTATCGGTCATTGTTTAAAACCTTTAACCACGAAGTTCACGAAGGAACACAAAGGAAGAACTTTTAATGCATCCCTTCGTGATTAATGCTATTGACTTTACCATTTTACCGGCTCGCCAGCCAAATAATGAAACGCTCGGCCAAACTCGGCTTGACCTTCTTCAGACAAGACTCGTTCAAGCGGCCACACTGCTACATCTTGCCAAAACTTCATTAATCGCCACGGGAAAGCAATCGGAAAATCGAAGAAGAAACGATAGGCGTAATTCCAAGCCATTTCTACTTGTTCAGCAGTTAATCGCTTCGCCAACGGATTAATTAAGACATCATCCAACTGCTTAAAATATTCCGTATAACTGTTCGGCTCCATTGTAAAGCCTCGCCCGCGATAATGGGTCTGCCCGGCGACAATGACTGGCACGCCGCGCATGGCCATTTCCATGCCAACGGTGGTGGTGTAAACCAATCCTAACGAAGCAATTTCCATTAAATCGTAGGTGTTTATTTTTTCAAGCGGACCAATTAAATGGATATGCGCTGGCAGTTCGGGCAGCACTTCTTTAATCACCTCCGCGCTCGAAACGCCCTTCATCAAACGCTCGCCCGGGTGAATGCGTACCACCAGTTGCACATCGCTGCGCTTGGCAAAATATTGCACCGTTTGCTTAATCCACTCGGCCATGCTGGCGGTAAAAATGTTTCTTCCCAGCGTTAAGCTATCGCCGAGCACGTTGGTTGCCAACAGCACAACCGGACGAGAATCTAAATTAAGTTCACTTCTCAGTTTTTCGCCGCCCACCGAAGCCACATCTTGCCAAAAGCGGGTGCCCTTGCCATATTTTTTGGCACTGGTACGCGCATCTTCCAACGCGGCAATTTGCTGGCGTTCGGCTGGGGTGAGCGGCAACTTGCCTTTAACGGCCCACAGCTGGTCGGTAGCCTGCCGCATCACAATCTCATTTTGGGAGAGCCAAATTTGTTCGCGCTGGTCATTAAACTCATACGTCACTGTATTTAATTCCAAATGGCGGGCCACCTGATAAAAAATGCCCAGTTCGGTGACAAGGCCATTGGGGATGAGTACCGTTTCGAAAGTTTGGCTTTGTAAATAATTTATAGCCGCCAAAGCAGCGGATTCGTTGCGACTCACCCGCAGCTGATACAGCCGCGTTCGCGGGTCAAAGTCTTCTACCTGATGCGTGTACATCACGTCGTAGCCGCTGGCGGTGGCAACGGCTTTCATCAAGGGTTCTGGTAACTTTCCGTTAGAAGAAATATCTAATAACGAAACAACATTAATTAAATCGTTAAGCGGTTTGAGTACCCGTTTGGTGTAGAGGTCTTGGCGGCGCAGGTCAAAGCGATTAATTTCTTTGTCCCAATTGCTGTACGGCAAGTAGGCGATCGTGACTTCGTGGCCCATGCCGCGTAGGGTTAAACCAATCAGCACGGCTTGCTCGACCCAGTAATGCAAGGTGGCAAACAGGATGATTTTTTTGCCTTTCGGTGCTTGCTCGGCAAAAGGGCGTGTTTGCTCAGTTGCGGCTGGCAGGGCCTGCTGCAACTGGGACAAGTTGTAACGCGTCTGCGGGCGTGTTGGCCGCAGGGCATCGTATAACTCTGCTGTGTAAGGAATTTTGCCGAGAAGATCTTTAATCATTTAATTAATTAAGCAACTGACTCAATCGTCCAATCCAAGCGCGGACGGACTGGCCCTTGGCGCTGCTCGGCCCATTGCATGCCGGGCGCACCCATTGGGTCTACGTTAAAGGCCAGCGCGTTTTCGTCCATAAAGTAGCGTTTCACCCCAAACGAACTGGCATTAAAACCTACAATATAGCGGCCCTCGTTGAGTAAATCGGCGGGGATTTGGCAGCGTGAAACATAATGCCCGGCTTTACGGGTACTGTGTTTTTCATATAAGTGAGAGTCATCCACATCAAACGAAGTGAAGACATACTCTCCGCGCACAGTGCTTAAATAAACGCCTACTCGTAAACCGGTAATTGGTTCAGAGAGCGAATATTCCACTTCTAAGGTGATCGGTTCAGAAGAACGTAACGAATCGGCCACCGCACCGGCTGGGTTTTTAATCCGCAGGGCAATGGGTTTAAACGGTGCGGCGCTGGCGGGCACATCTTCCACATCCCAGTTGCGTTCACCGGCTTGGGCTTGACCCGATGCCAAGTAAAAATCAACCGCTTCGTTGGTGGGCGCGCGTTTCACCATTTGTCCCTTTTGCATGACAATTGATTCGTTGGTTAAACGCAGAATAGCGCTCATGTTATGGCTGACAAATAAAACGGTGCGGCCTTGGTTGGCGACATCGTTCATTTTGCCAAGGCACTTTCGCTGAAATTCGGCGTCGCCAACCGCCAGCACTTCGTCTACGACCAAAATCTCAGGTTCGAGATGGGCGGCCACCGCGAAAGCCAGCCGTAAATACATACCAGAAGAATAGCGTTTAACAGGTGTATCGATAAACTGCCCGACTTCTGAAAATTCGACAATTTCATCAAATTTAAAAGCAATTTCATGCCGCTTCATGCCGAGGATAGCCCCGTTCATGAAGATGTTTTCACGACCGGTTAATTCGGGGTGAAAGCCGGTACCCACCTCTAGCAGAGAACCAACCCGCCCACGAACGGAAACAAAGCCTTGGGTGGGTTCGGTCACACGCGAGAGTACCTTAAGCAGAGTTGATTTCCCAGCCCCGTTGCGGCCAATTATGCCGAGTACTTTTCCTTCTTCTAAATCAAAAGAAACATCTTTTAAAGCCCAAATGTAGCTGTCGGCTGGCGATTGATAATTGGGATTAAACAACCGCAAGGGTGTGCGCGCCATCTCAACCAACGAATCGCGCAGCATGCCGTATTGAAACTTGCCCGGCGCGGTGCCGATTTTGTAACGTTTACTAATGCCTTCTACTTTAATCGCTGTCGTCATGATTAAATCGTATCTGCAAAGGTGCGTTCCATATTGCGGAAGTACACCAAGCCGGTAATAAGGATAAGAATAGCGATGCTGGCTGAAACCGCTACCAGCAGGTCTGGCGGGCTGCCCGCGCCGAGCAACGCCCAACGAAAGCCGTTGACCACCCCCGCCATGGGGTTAAGCGCGTAAGCCAATTGCCAGGTTTCTGAAATCACTTTGGAAGAATAAGCAACCGGCGTAATGAAAAGCCAAAATTGCGTTAAAAAGGGCAAGGCGTAGGCAACATCTCGATATTGCACATTAATCGCGGAGAGCCACAAAGCCACCCCCATAGCAGTGACAATGGTCAGCAACAGAAAGACGGGTACCGCCCAGAGCGCATCCCAGGTGGGAGAAACGCCGTAATAAACCATCAAGCCTGCCAAAATCACAAATGCAATCGCAAAATCGACCAAGCCGCCCAAGACCGAAGCGGTTGGCAACACCAAGCGTGGAAAGTAAGTTTTGGTAATCATGTTGTGATTGGCGGTTAACGAACGACTGGCGGAATTAAGCGCGGTAGTAAACAAACCCCAAGGCAGCAAGGCCGCGAAAGAAAACAAGGGATAAGGAATGCCATCGCTGGGCATTTTGGCAACCTGACCAAATAAAAAAGTAAAGACTAGCATGGTCATCACCGGTTGGATGATAGCCCAAGCCGCGCCTAACAAGGTTTGCTTGTAGCGCACTTTCACATCGCGCCAAATCATAAAAAAGACCAATTCTCTAAAAGACCACAGGTCTTTTAAATTAAGCGCCGCCAACCCAGTAGAGGGGCGAATATAAATTGTAGTAGGTTCTGTTTTGGTAATTTCAGACATATTAATTAATCTTTTCACGATTGGCTTTAAACCAATCAATGGTGCGTTGAATGCCTTCTTCAAAAGACATTTTGGCTTGCCAGCCAAAGCGTTCTTTGGCACGGGTGGTATCTAACCCACGGCGCGGCTGGCCGTTGGGTTTGGAAGCATCCCAGACCAGTTTGCCTTTAAAGCCTGTTTGGCGGTGAATTAATTCAGTTAAATCCTTAATCGAAATTTCGTAACCAGAACCAAGGTTTACCGGGTCCGATTCGTTATAGCTTTC
>CAYOGW010000112.1:4729-8441 GCA_964403635.1 uncultured Anaerolineaceae bacterium
CCCAAAAATCCGCCGCCGCCTGTTACCACCACCCGCTTATTTTGCCAAAAAGAATGTGTCATTCAAAATCTCCATTTAATTATTGAATAATAAAATGAGCATTACGATATTGCATGTCGCGCGGGTTGCTAATTAACCCAAATCGTAAAGCGTTCACCAATTCTCGCACGCCATCATCTACCGTTAATTTGGCTTCAAAGCCCAACTCTCGGCGAATTTTATCAAATGAAATAGGCGGCAAATCCCTTTCGTCACCGCCAAAGGTTAAGTTTTTATGTAAAACAATAGTTTCTGGCAATCGTTTAAGGATGAAATTAACAATTTCATCCTTGGTATAGCAATCTTTCTCGCTGCCCAAATTGAACACTTCCCCAGCCCCAGCCTGCATCCCCAACAGCAAGCCTCGTGCTACATCCAAAACATGCACAAACGAACGAGCATACCCGCGCTGATAAATCATCAGCTCCCTTTTAAGAAAGGCATCTAAAGCAAACTGATTAATTAACAAATCAAAACGGGTACGCGGAGATAAACCATATAAAGTAGGCAAGCGAAAGACAACCCCGCCGCTCGAAGCCACAAACTGTTCGGCGGCTAGTTTGGTTTCCGCATACAAAGACTGCGGGTTAAGCGCCGATTCTTCGGTTACAGCGCCGCCGCTTTCAGAAAGAGCATAAACACTATATGTGGAGGCATAAATTATTTTTTCGACATTTAAGCTATCAGATTGCTCAAAGACCTGTTTAGTAGCATCTACGTTATAACGCCAAGCGGCTTGCTTACCCACCGCCTGACAAGCCGGAAAACCAGCGATCCCTGCCAAATGGAATACGGTCAATGGCTTGGGCCAGTTGCGGGGTAGCCCGTCTCTTAAACTTCTCGCTTCTAATACATTTGTTTTTGTAAAGTGAAAATTAGGGTGCGACATAAAGGTGATTAAAGATTCGCCGCCATACAACAAAGAATCTAAGACCGTCACCTGATAGCCCGAACGCAATAACTCAGCCGTTAAAAGCGAGCCAATATAACCCGCGCCGCCAGTAACAACCACATGTTTTAAATCGCTCATTCGGCTTTCACCAACACCACACCCAAGCCGCGAACTTCCAAACAAGGCAAGCTGGGGTCATTAACTACTTGTAAACCCTGCTCTAAACAAGTTAAACGGCAAATATCGGCTACATCCCCTTCGCCAACCACACAAACCTGCGTATGCCCTTCTGTATGCAATTGAAGCGCATACTCGCTGACACGCGTGCGAATACGGCGATATAAATTAAATTGCTGGTCTATAAAATCGACGGTTAAGCGGGCGCGTAAAGCCAAGCCTTCGGGCGTAATAATATATTTTAATTTACGGCGTTCAGCCCGTTTTACTTTTACATAGCCTTTTTCAATTAATCGCTTTAAATGCCAATTCACCGTGCCCACCGCCACACCCAACTGGGTCGCTAAATCGGCTTGGGTTACATCGGGGTCACGCTCAATATTATCGAGCAAAGAAAGTTCACGAGGGGAGTCTGTTGTTTGTTCCATGGCTAAAATTCAGTTGCTGAATTATACACCAGTATTCAACCGCTGAATTTTAGCCCCCGCATCATCATGGACATTGCGGCGCACCCAAACGAGGCACATAAATCACAATGCGGTCTTCGGCAAACGTTTCGGCGGGTTCATAAAAACACAAAATATGCTTCGCCACCCTGCGTGTCCAAGCGTTATTTTCGGGTCCGTTGGCTTCCAAGTCACCCACCAAATTAAACTTAAGCGGGTCTACCACAATCGCCGCAAAGCGATGATTCTCAAGTTCGCTAGCAAAACGGCGTAAATAGCTTTCATTGTTCGCCATTGCCATTTCCATTAAATCTTCACGTTCATATTCAGAAACCATTTGCACATTTTTTAACATGCCCATCGAAACCAAATGGCGTTGGGTAATAAATAAAATCTCACCACCGCTGGCGTTCACTTCATCTACCCGTGCTTGTAAACGTGCTAAAACATGTTCCGTTCTTATTGAATCATACGTTACAAAGCGCCCACCCCCAAATTGTGCAAACCACACCACACTTAAAACCAGCATAGCCGTAACAGGCCAAGCCCATTTAATTTTTTGATTAAAAAACAGATAGCCGCCCGCAATTAATAAAGCCACAGCGTACGCATCCATATTGTGAATGTCTGCCCCGCCGCCAATCTTCATGCTGACAAGGATCCCGCCCGCAAACAGCCCCGCCAACCCCAGCAAAAGCAGGCTCCCCAGTGGCGTGTTCCAAGCCAGCAAACCGCTTCTCATCTGATTAAATAAAATCATCCACAATGGTAGAGAAGCCAACGCAATCGCTGGTAAAACGCCTAACCAATAGGTTTGGTTAGGCCATAAACGCGCCCAAAGCAAATCACTGCTTAGGCTGGTATAAAAATTATTTAAACTTAATCCAGAAACAAGAATATAAGCGCTGTTAGTCCCAATCGCTATTCCTGTACCAACAACTACAAAGAGAATAGGTTTTAGCAAATAGTTAATTAATTTCTGAATGTCCTGTTTCACTTCCAACAAATAAAGCAAGGCCGCTAACACCCCGCCCATCGGGTACCAATTCACGCGGCTTAAACCGCCCCACACGGATGCCAAAACAATAAACAACCAAGTGCGCTTATCATTTTGAGCCGAATAACCGTAGAGAATTAATAAGACAGGAACAGCCAAATGTAAATAAAGCGGCAAATTAAATAAAAACAAAAATATCCACAACCCAGCTACCCAGCCAATAAATCGACTCTCAATGGTTAGTCGCTTAATTAAAACGGGCGCGATAGCTCCAACCAGCAAAAAACGAATCAACACCTGCCAAGCGCGATGTGCCCACAACGGCGCATCAATTAAATACGGCGGAACGAGAAGGATGTGTAAGCTGGGGTGTAAGCTAGGTAATGACAAAATACTATTAAAAATTTGCTGAGACAAAAACAAACTGGGGTAATAAAAACGGCTGGTTTCAGACCACCCTAACGAAAATGGATAGCTTGAAATTTCTGGCAAATAGCTAAAAACTGTATGGAAGCCCGCCTGACAAAGGAAAGTGAATGCCAAAGCGGCGGGCAAAGAAAGTTCTCGACGGGCAGTTTTTAACGCCAGCGAACCCACAACACCGATTAGCCAAAACGCCAGACAACGCATAAAAAGTTGCTTGCCAATTAATCCGCCGTAGTAAGGTTCAACAATTAACAAGGAAAAAGCGATTAATGCAACAAACCATAACAACCATGCCAACGGTTTAATCAATAAAAACTTAAACTGCGGAAATTTAAAGTTTTCTACTTGTTTTTTGCTAGTTGACCTAAAAAGCCAAATTAACAGGAGAGCCGAAATTAAAGTTAACCCAGCCAAAAAAGACAAAATTATCAGCCAAGTAAGGCTCGCAGTAATGGTAATTCCCAGCTCGTGAGCCAGATTCCAGGCTTGCAGCCCAGAACCCGCCGCCAGCGTGGCGGTTATCAAAAAAATGAGTTTTAAAAAGCTACTATGAGATGGATTTTTCATTTAATTTTAATTAATGACAGCCGGAAATTAATACCAAACGCCGAAAGTCTTGAACGCTGCCATCGTTTGCTTTGGTTTCCACTTCGCCCAACGGTTGAATACAAGCATGGTCGAGCCATGTTTTATTTTTTAAGTAATATTTTTGGTCATAATATAAGTAATCGTAAC
>CAYOGW010000113.1:0-8309 GCA_964403635.1 uncultured Anaerolineaceae bacterium
CCAAATCAGCTTCTCGCTTGCTGCAAAGCGCTCGCGTTTTAGCTGAATTAGACACACTTTCAGCCCTAGCCGAAGCCGCCGCTTTAGGCGGTTATTCTCGCCCGCAATTGGTCGAAGGCTACACCCTTCACATTCATAACGGACGACACCCTGTGGTTGAAAATAACCTGCGAGACAATCGCTTTGTCCCCAACGACATTGTTTTTGAAGATGGAGAAATTATTCGAATTATTACTGGTCCGAATATGAGCGGTAAATCCACCTATTTAAGACAAACTGCTTTAATTGTATTAATGGCACAAATGGGTAGTTTTGTACCCGCGCAAGAAGCAGTGATTGGTCTAACCGATCGCATCTTTACTCGCATAGGGGCGCAAGATGAAATACACGCAGGGCAATCTACCTTTATGGTGGAGATGATTGAAACTTCTAATATTCTGCATCATGCCACCAACCAATCTTTATTAATTTTGGACGAAATTGGTCGCGGAACCAGCACCTACGATGGAGTTTCAATTGCATGGGCTGTCGTTGAATATATTCATAATAATCCCCAAATTCGAGCGAAAACACTTTTTGCAACTCACTATCACGAATTAACCCAACTTTCTGATTTATTACCAGGGATAAGAAATTACAACGTGGCTGTAAGCGAAGCGGATGAAAAAGTAGTTTTCTTACACAAAATAATTCCGGGCGGGGCAGACCGCTCTTATGGCATTCATGTAGGGCAACTGGCGGGTTTACCCAAGCCCGTCATTCAACGGGCAAACGAAATCCTTTCAGCGTTGGAAAAAAGTTCGGGCAAGGCTGTAAAGATTAACCCTGAGCCAGCCCAGCAAATTGCTCTATTTCCAGAAACCAACCCGTTACTGCGTGAACTTAAATCCATTGATGTGAATGCCCTTTCTCCCATGGAAGCATTAAATAAATTATTTGAATGGCAAAAGCGCTTTCTTAAATAATAAAAAAGACCCTGCATAACAGGGTCTTTTTTATTACATTTAATTAATTATTTTAATTCTGGTACTGGAGCCTTTGAGCGCATTACTGCCCAAGCCAACACGCCAAGTAGCGCTACAACGGCTACCCAACCAATGACACCAAGTTCTTTATAGGTGACGATGATAGGGGCTACCAAAAGGGCTACCAGATTGACAACTTTAATCATTGGATTAAGAGCAGGTCCAGCGGTATCTTTGAAAGGATCACCAACAGTATCACCAACAACACCAGCTTTGTGACGTTCGGAACCTTTGCCAGAATTGTTCTTAGGATCTTTTGGTTCATCTTCGATTAACTTCTTAGCATTATCCCAAGCGCCACCTGAGTTATTCAGGAAAACTGCCAGCATTTGACCCGAAACAATGATGCCGGCCAAAAAGCCGCCAAGGGCTTCTACTTGCAATAATAAGCCGACAACAATTGGAGTAACAATGCCTAGCAAGGCTAAACCAACCAACTCTTTTTGAGCGGCACTGGTTGAAATGGCAACTGCCTGACGATAATCTGGTTTTACTTTGCCTTCAAGGACACCAAGCTTAAATTGGCGGCGGGCTTCCATCACAATTAAAGAAGCCGCGCGGCTAACCGCTTGAATGGCAAAGGATGAGAACAACCAAGGCAAAGCACCACCAATTAACATACCGACAAATACTTGCGGAATATTAACGCGAATACCATTTGCCAGAGCCGTTGGGTCAACTCTACCTACATCAACAATGAAAGAACCGAATAAAGCAACGGCAGCAATTACAGCAGAGCCAATTGCAACACCTTTGGTAATAGCTTTAGTCGTGTTTCCTACCGCGTCCAAATCGGCCATAATTTGCTGGGCAGCTTTGGTTTCTTTGTCTTCCATGCCAGACCAAGCCATTTCACCAATGCCATTGGCATTATCTGCAATTGGCCCAAAGGAATCCATTGCAACATTATTCCCTGTTAATGTAAGCATACCAATACCGGTCATGGCTACCCCATAAAGAATAAACTCGGTTCGCAAGACTTCATCAAGACCTGGGACAGTACCGAAAATAAAGATTGACGAAACAATAGTCAAAGCAATTACAAGCACCGACCAAACTGATGATTCGAAGCCAGCCGCAACACCTTGTAAAATAAGCGTCGCCGGACCAGTATCTGCTGCTTTTTTAATTTCGCTAACAGGGCCGCCATGGTGCGTGCCGGTGAAGTATTCTGTCAAACGGTCAATAACAATCGCTAACAATACACCAGCCGCAACGGCTAATGGAGTGCGCCACCAACCACCGTATTGTTCGAAAATTGGATTTCCACCTAAATAGAAGAAACCCGCAATGAAGAATAAGACGGCGGATATAACAGCAGACGAAATGAAGCCTTTGAAAATGGCATCCATCGCATCACTTGCTTTTCCAGTTGTACCTGCCTTAACTGCATAGGTGCCGAAAATGGATGAAAGCACACCGATACCACGAACAATTAGCGGATAAATAATCCAAGCAATTTCACCTGTAGCATGGTAAAGAGCCAAGCCTAAAATTAAACCAGCCACAATAGTTACTTCATATGACTCGAAGATATCAGCGGCCATACCTGCGCAGTCACCCACGTTATCACCGACTAAATCAGCAATAACAGCAGGGTTACGAGGATCGTCTTCGGGCAAACCAGCTTCAACTTTACCAACCAAGTCGGCGCCTACATCAGCAGCTTTGGTAAAGATACCACCGCCCACTCTCATGAAGAGAGCTAGCAAAGTACCACCAAAGCCGAAGCCTAATAAAGCATCTGGAGCAGCGATACCTAATACAATAAAAATAATCGTACCGCCGAATAAGCCGAGACCATCAGTGAGCATACCGGTAATTGTGCCAGCGCGATATGCGATACGCAACGCATCACCAAACGAACGGCGAGAAGCGGATGCGACACGCACATTGGCTTGTACAGCCATGCGCATGCCTATCTGACCAACTGTCAGCGAGAACCCAGCACCCATGACAAACGCAATCGCACGCGCAAAGCCGATAATCAAGCGCACTTGGTCTTCAGCCATGCCAGCAAAACGCTCTAAGGCATCTGGGGTTGGTGGAACGATATAAACAGAGAAAAATAATGCCACCGTCAAAATAATGATCAATGGCAAAATAGACTTCAACTGTTGTTGCAAGTAGGCATCAGCGCCTTCACGAATCCAGCCCCATACCTCTTGCATTTTTTCAGTACCTTTATCTTCGCGCAAAATCTGCGAACGTAGGAACCAGGCATAAGCCAGGCCCAAGATGGCGACACCTAGAACGCTCCAAATGGCCACCTGTTCAAACTGGGTAAGTCCTTCCATCATAAGCTTTGTTTCCTCCAAGAAAAAAGTTATATTGGGCATCGAAACCGACGCCCAATAGTTAATGTGTTCAGAATTGTACATTGGCCCAATTGAATTCGTCAAGAAACGTAAAAAAGCACAATCGAGACCAAATGCTAGTTAAGTGTAAGATAAGAAAACACAAGAATGCTTGACTTGAATTTGGATTTTTTGTATAGTGATATTCGTCATTCAATTAACTCAAATGGCACCGCTGCTTCGGCATGCTGTGCCATTTACTATGGTAGCAGTTACTTCATTAATTAAGGAAAATCCATGATCCAAGTTTCGGAATTAACCAAAAGTTATGGTGAACGAAAAGCCATTGACCAACTTAATTTTGAAGCCCGCAAGGGCGAGATTTTAGGTTTTCTTGGCCCAAACGGCGCGGGAAAAACAACTACCATGCGCATTTTAAGCGGCTATATGCCTCCGTCCAGCGGAACCGCCATTGTAGCCGGATACGATGTGATTTCTGAATCGCTTGAAGCCCGCAAACGAATTGGATATTTGCCAGAAACGGTGCCTTTGTATACCGATATGACCGTTTACGATTATTTAAAATTTATGGCCGATTTACGCCACTTAACTGGCGCAAGAGATATAGTAATGGAAAGCCTTGAAATGGTTGGTTTAGCGGACCGCGCCGGGGGCTTTATCGGAAACCTCTCCAAAGGGATGCGGCAACGGGTGGGCCTGGCACAAGCGCTTTTACATCGCCCCGAAGTGTTAATTTTGGATGAGCCTACCATTGGGCTAGACCCCAGCCAAATTATTGATGTTCGAAATATCATACGCGAAATGGGCAAAGAGAGAACGGTACTGCTTTCTACCCATATCTTGCCAGAAGCGCAACAATTATGCGACCGCATTATGATTATTAATAAAGGAAAAATTGTTGTTGAAGACAGCGCCGAAAAATTACAAACACGATTAAATGGCGCAGAAAAAGTATTGATTAAAGTAGCCGGTTCAGCAGAGACAATAATAGAAAAAATAAACCGCTTGAAAGGTGTAGAAGCGGTCACAGTTACCAGCCCAAATAGTATTGAAGTTCAATTTACTGGAACAGATTTAAGACCAGAACTTGCCCGCACAGCCATTAAAGCAGGTGCAGATTTGCTAGAAATGAAAACCATAACCATGAGTCTCGAAGATATCTTTTTGCAGCTCACGCAAGAAGAACACGGGACTAAAGGATAATCTCATGCTAAATATTTGGATAATTGCCAAACGAGAATTTAATCAATATTTTATTAGCCCAATTGCTTATGTCATTGCTTTTCTATTTTTAAGCGTAATAAGCTTAATTTTTGTGCTTACGCTGTTGTCCATCTCTGTCAATCAATTTGGCTTTGTAACCCCGCCAGATGCGCGTTTTGTAACCGGCACCATGGCTTTTTTAATGGTTTTAGCCACCCCAGCCATTACCATGCGTTCGATTGCCGATGAAGTTCGTATGGGAACAATGGAATTACTGCTTACCGCTCCGGTAAGAGACCACGAACTGGTAATAGGCAAATGGCTCGGCGCGTTTTTATTTATGCTCACTTTATTCGCTAGCACGCTGATTTTTCCGATATTAATTAATCAAATGGTACTGCCAGGCATAGACCAATTGGTTTTAATCTCTGGTTATTTAGGCGTTATCTTGCTAGGCGCAGCCTTTTTATCCTTGGGGGTTGGCATTTCCGCTCTATTCACCAATCAAATTACTTCATTTTTTACAACCTTGGTCGTTCTCATTGTCATGTGGTGGTTAATTGGTGCGCCGGCCAACATATTACCCGGCGGCGCAGAAATATTTCGCTATTTAGATATTTCAACCCATTTTTACGATTTCTTTAATGAAGGCATCATCCCACTCACAGGAGTGGTTTATTACTTATCTATCACAGCCCTCGGCTTGTTTATTGGAAGCGCAGCTGTTGAAATGCGAAGGTGGCGATAATGAAAAACCCAGCAGATTTACGGCGGTATGCCCCGCTTGGATTAATTCTCTCCGGCTTGGCTACCTTAAGTTTAATTATTACTTTCATTGTTCAAGCCCTCACCAGCGCTGGGTTGGTTACCTTTCCAGACCCAGAACTACTTAATCGCATTTTATGGATTAGCGGGAGCTTAATTATTGTTGGGGTTGCCATTACCAGCATTCTTAACCCCGAAGGCGTTCGACAATTTGTCAGTGGCAGGCAAGCCCAATATGGCAGCAATTCCGCCATTGCCTTATTCGCGTTTATTGGTATTCTCATATTTATCAATATGCTAGCCTTCGATAACGCCAAAACATGGGACTTGAGCGAAAATGGTCAAACATCTCTTGCGCCAGAAACCTTGCGCATTCTCGAAAGCTTACCCGCTCCCATTTCTGCGCGGGCATATTACAGCAGCCGTTATCCTGTAGATACAACTCGCAGTCTGCTAGAAAAATTAAAAGAAAATAGCGCAGGAAAATTTGAGTACGAATTTATCAACCCAGAGTTAGATGTGGTTGCGGCTCAAAACGATGGAGTAGAACGAGATGGCACCATTGTTTTACAACTCGGCGAACTGAAAGAATTTGTAACCCTGCCAGACGAACAAAATATAGACGCGGCTATCCTTCGCTTAACTAACCCCGAAAAACGCGTTCTTTACTTCTTAATCGGTCACGGCGAGTTAGATACTGAAACCGCGGCAGATACGTCTCTAAACGCCATTCGTGGAGTATTGGAAAATAAAAACTATACCGTTCTTTTATTAGATTTAAAATCTACATCTTCTGTTCCTGCGGATGCAAAAGCTGTCATACTGGCCGGACCCCAACGCCCTCTGTTTATTGAAGAAGTATCCGCGCTGAGAAATTATCTCGCCAACGGCGGCGGACTGGTTGTGTTAAGAGAAACAAAAGCACTCTTAAAACAATCTCCAACCACAGAAATTGCCGACCCGCTGGATGAATTATTAGCCGCTTGGGGTATTACCCTTAATGCAGATCTTGTGCTTGACCCGAATGCAAATCCATCCATTGTTGCCATTGCTAATCCACAATCGTACCCGAACCACCCAATTACCAGAGATTTAGCGGGTTACTACTCTCTATTCCCGACAAGTGGCTCCATTACACTCAACACACCACCTGAAAATATTAATTCGGTAGCGCTGGCTTCCACCGCTGAAAGCGCTTGGGGAGAATCAGATATTGCTTCGATTGAAGGAAACGGAGCATCTTTTGACCCAACAACCGATTTATCAGGTCCTGTCATTTTAGCCGTTGCCGGAGAAGATTTACTCTCCAAAGCGCGATTGGTGGTCTTTGCCGATTCTGAATTTGCTACGGATACTTGGTATAAACGCGGCAACGGCGATATTTTAATTAACGCCATAGACTGGGCAGCCACACAAGATAACTTGATTAATTTAACACCCAAAGAAACCATAGAACGAACCTACAATCCGCCGTCGATGTTTGGCTTTATCAGCGTTCTCATTCTGTCTCTTTGCTTTATTCCATTGGGTGTTTTTGCCGCTGGCTTTTGGGTTTGGTTTAAGCGACGCAGACAAGGTTAAGATGATTAAAAAAAACACCTGGATTTTTTTAACAATTCTGGTATTATTAGCGGCCTTTGTTTGGGCATCTCGTCAGCCAGAAAACCCGCTATTTAACTGGTTGGCCGCTTCGGGTGCGGCCAGCCCAAATCAAACCGAATCGTTTTTGCCAAATACAAAAACCGATTTCACTGAAATCTCACTGCAAACGCCAGCAGACGGAAAAGTAAGACTTTACTGGAAAGAAGACGTCTGGTATGTAGAGAAGTACGGTTTAACCAGCCCAGCCCCCTCTGAGTTGGTTTTGGCAGTAATTGGTCAAATTACCAATTTGCAAATCCTTAATCATCTAAACGATGCGAAATTACAAGAAACGGGTTTACTTTCACCGACCTATACACTTGATATTTCTTTTTTTGATGGAACGAAGCGAAATTTAAAAATTGGCAATTTAACACCCATTAACACTGGCTATTTTGCTCAAACCGAACAAGAATTGATTATTGTAGAAAAATACGGCGTAGAGCAATTAATTAAGATGCTTGTTTCTACTCAGCCAACTGCCCAACCCTAAAGCATCTATTGAAATCTACGCTTAAAAAGTGTATTCTTTTGGTAACCAAATTAAAGTAAGGAAAAAACACAAGAATGAATGAACCCCTATTGATTGTTGAAGAAGAGGAAGAATATTCTCCCATTGCCCGCTTATTGGAACTTGGGCGTCAAAAATCATATATCACCCTAGATGACATTTTGCACTTCTTCCCAGAAGCAGAGCATGATGTTGAACAATTGGAAGAAGCTTTTGCTGCTTTATTAAGCGCTGGCATTGCCTTTATTGAAGACACCAGCACCACTGAACCCGCAGATGATGAACTGGCCGCGACCGAAGCCGAAGAAGAGGAAGAAGAAGTAGTTATCATTGATGACTACTTGGCAAACATTGATACTGACGACACGATTGGCTTATATCTTAAAGAAGTAAGTCGTGTTCCACTGCTGACGGCAGAAGAAGAAGTGAGCCTTGCTCAGCGAATTGAAGCTGGACGAATTGCCCGTGAAGAACTTGCTAAAGGTAGCGCTAGTGATCGCCGCCGCATGGAGCTTCGCCGAAATATTGAAGACGGTTGGGCAGCCCGTGAACATTTAATTACCGCCAATAGCCGCTTGGTTATTTCGGTTGCAAAAAAGTATATGGGACGTGGTGTACCTTTCTTAGATTTAATTCAAGAAGGAAACATCGGTCTTATTCGCGCTACTAAAAAGTTTGATTACCGCCGTGGGCATAAATTCTCTACCTATGCCACTTGGTGGATTCGCCAAGCCGTTACCCGCGCCATTGCAGACCAAGGGCGAACGATTCGCGTCCCCGTTCATATGGGCGACCAAATTAATAAACTGTTACGGGTTCAACATCAATTAACTCAAAGTTTAGGGC
>CAYOGW010000114.1:0-8238 GCA_964403635.1 uncultured Anaerolineaceae bacterium
GTGCGAATACAACCGCGCGCAAAGTCTTTTACGCCTTCATAATCTTCGGTGCGGTAGGCGTGGGCGTCAAAGTGGCGGGGTCCGTCGTAGTTAACATCTTCTAAAAATTTAACCAAATAAAAGGCAGATTTAATGTCGCGTGAGCCAAAACGGAAATCTTGGTCATAGCGGCCTGGGTTTTGATCATTTAAATCGATGTGAAAGAGCTTTCCGGCTTCCCACGCTTGAGCCACGCCGTGCATAAAATTAAGCCCAGCCATTTGCTCGTGGGCGACTTCTGGGTTAACGCCTACCATTTCTGGGTGGTCTAGCGTTTCGATAAAGGCTAACATGTGGCCGGTGGTGGCGTTATAAATATCGCCGCGGGGTTCGTTGGGTTTGGCTTCAAGCGCAAATTTAAGGTTGTATTTTTTATCTTTTACATATTCGCATAAAAAGTTCATGGCTTCACGCGAGCGTTTAATCGCCTCGACTGGGTTTTTGCTTGAATCACTTTCGGTGCCTTCTCTGCCGCCCCAAAAGACATAGGTTGTAGCGCCAAACTCCACACCTAAATCGATTGAGTGCATGGTTTTTTGTAAGGCGTAGGCACGAACCGTTGGGTCGTTGGATGTAAAGGCACCATCTTTAAACGTTGGGTCACTAAACAGGTTGGTGGTTGCCATGGGTACAACAATGCCGGTTTCTTCTAATGCTCGGCGAAATTCTTTCTTAATCGCATCGGCTTCAGCGGGTGTCGCGTCTATGGGAATTAAGTCGTTGTCATGAAAATTAACGCCATATGCCCCTACTTCACCCAATAAGCGCACCAGTTCGGCGGGTGTCTTTTGCTCACGGACTGGGCCGCCGAATGGGTCGCGGCCAATATTGCCAACTGTCCATAGGCCAAAGGTAAATTTTTGTTCGGGTTTAGGCGTGTAGTGAGGCATTGAAAACTCCTTATTTTTTTTACTATTTAATTAATAAAATCAATTTTTTCTCTTGGCCCCCACCCAATTATGGGTGGGGGTTGCAGAGAGAGAAGGAGGGAGAAGAAGCAAAAAATTATGGCGTTTGATTTGTCTTTGCATCTTACTCAGCGGGGCTGATTTTATTGATTTAACGGTGTAGCGGCTGGGGGGAGCCCGTAAGACTGGGCTTTCTTCAGCTTAATTAAATTTTTTTATTTATTCTTTAATGGCACCCATGGCAATACCGCTGACAATATATCTTGAGAAAATGGCATAGATGATGATGATAGGAATAACGGTAAATGCGAGACCTAGGTAAATGGCGCCAAATTCTGTGCGGTAGACATCGCCACGCAGGGTCTGAACGAGCATGGGCAAGGTGTATTTGTCTTTGGATGAGATGAGAATGAAGGCGTTGAAAAAATTGTTCCAGGAGCCGACAAAAGCAAAAATGGCTAAGGTGACTGCGCCCGGGACGGCGAGAGGCATCATAATTTGGTGAAATATGCCAAGTTCGCTGGCGCCGTCAATACGGGCGGCATCGATTAAGTCTTGTATGACCATTGATTCGAGGTATTGTTTGGAAAAGAATACCCCGCCCGCATTGGCAATTAATGGCAATATTAAAGCAGCGTAGTTGTCGGTTAACCCTAGCTTAGACATATATTGAAAGAAACCAATAATGGAAAGCTGCATGGGAATCATGACAAGTACGATGATGAAGTTGTTAAAGAATTGTTTGCCTTTAAAGTCGTACACGACCAAACCGTAAGCTGTGAGCATAGAGAAATAGACGGTGACAATGGTAGAAAGTACAGCCACGAAAAGGCTGTTGGTCAAGCCTTTGAATAAATCTAGCCCACGCCCTAACAAAATTTGGTAATTTTCTATCATATGTGTACTTGGGAACAGGTCTATCCCTTGTTGAATTTCACTGGTTGAACGGGTTGCATTAACCAGCAACAACCAAATGGGAGTGATGGTAATGATGAGTAAGAATGCAAGGGCAAGGTAAACGAAAAAGCGCAAGATATTGGTGTTTAACTTGTAGTTATTAAGCATGATGTGTGCTCCTTTTTATTATTTGTCTTCGCGCAAGAAATAAAATATGCCGAGGGCACAAACACTTGTCATAATGAAGACCAAGACACCAACAGAAGAAGCGGCGCCCAAATGACCTTGGCTGCTGCTAAATTTTAGGTACATGAGAATGTTGTTGGTCAAAATAGACCCACTGGGTGAGCCTCGTCCATCGGTTAACAAATAGGGGATATCAAACATCTGCATGCCGCCTACCAGAGATGTAACAAAGATGTAAATTAAAATTGGCTTTAACAAAGGCAGTGTAATTTGGCGAAACATTTGAGGAGCGCTGGCGCCATCCATCATAGCGGCTTCATAGAGCGAATTAGGCACAGAGGTCATACCTGCCATCACAATAATGGTTGTTTGCCCGAACCACGTCCACCATTGAATGAATACCACCAAAGATTGCACAATATTTGCGTTCTGCAGAAATTGTAAGGCTTCTGGCAGAAAACCCGCGCGAACCATAAATTGATTAACTGGCCCATAAAAAGAAAATAAACTAAAAAATAATGAAGCGACGGCGGCGGGCACTAAGAGGTTCGGCAAAAAGAATAAAGCGCGCCAAACCCCTACTCCTTTAATTTTCAAGCGGTTATTGGTAAACCAAACCGATAGAAGCATGGCAATGCCCAGTTGAGGAATAAAATTTAATAACCATAACCACCAAGTATTTTTTAAAGCGGTAACAAAAGTATCATCTGCAAATAACCGCTCAAAGTTTTTCAACCCAATAAAGTTAGACTTGCTGGTGAGAATGGTGGTATCGGTAAAACTTAATGCAATGGTATTAAAAACCGGATAAAGTCCAAAGGCTAGAAAGCCGATAATGAAGGGAGCAATAAAAAAATAAGCATAATAATTTCTACGGAAGTTAGCTGGATTCATTCGATTTCTCCTACTCCTAGTCAGTGGGGCAGTGTATTGATTAATACACTGCCCCACTCTTTAACTTAGTTTAAGACTATTTAACGGTGAGGTCCGGGAACTCGTTGCGGACAGCATCTTTCCAAGTGGACCAAAGGGTGTCAAGGTCAATTTCGCCGTTGAGGTATTGAGCAATCGGGTCACCGAGTGCGCGTTGAATGGCGTCATCTGCACCAGTCATTAACTTAGCGTTGACAGAAGGCGCAGCGGCAGCAAAACCACCATAGGAGTTTTGACCACCCAAGAACTTGCTTAAGTCGGAATCATCGAAGGAAGATGTAATCTTCTCAACAACAACTTGGCTCGAAACAAAGTCACCGGGGCCTTGGGCTTGATCATCTGGAACGTTAGGATCAATAGCTTTTAAGTATTCGTTAGTGTAAACGCCAGTAGCCCAGTTGGTTAAGTTGGTTTCGTCCATGGTAGCAAATTGAACAAATTCCTTAGCCAATTCAGCATTGGGGCTGCCTTTTACAACACCGAGCCAAGTGCCACCCCATTGATAAGGCAATGGACCTTCGATAACACCCCAGTCACCGGAGGTGTCATGAGCGCCGTCTTTAGATTTGGCATTGGGGTAAATAACATAAGGAAGACCCCAAGTTGGGAGGAAATAAGCAAAAACTTGCTTGGGGGTACCATTGGCATCTACCAAGCTGTCGCTCATGCCTGCGAACCAACCTTCACTCCATTGAGCAGCTTGCGCTTCGTAACCTTCATCGCGGAATAATTTAGCAATGGCGACATATTGTTCAACCATTGGGTCAACAACTAAGGTGTTATCAACAATCCATGGTTGAGAGCGGTTTGCAAAGAATGGGTTCTGGAAGTCACCACTGGAACCTACCATGTAGGTATTGCCACCAGATTTTTCTTTAATGACAGCGGCGGCGGCGGTGAACTTATCAATGTCAGACAACAAAGCCTGAATTTCAGCAGGATCATCGGTACCAAAATATTCCTTAGCCAAGCTGCGGCGGTAGAACAAAGCACCTGGGGTAGCCTGATAAGAATAAGCCTTGGTAACACCTTCGTAAGTACCTACATCAATCACGAAAGGATACATTTTGGCAGCTTCAGCCGCTGGGAGCAATGAGCCTAAGTCTTCTAATAGGTCACTTTCAATATAGTTGCGAACAAAAGCAGCTTCTAACGCAATGACATCGGGTGCATCGGCTGTACCAATGGCTGCTTTAAGTTTGGTCTGGTATTCACCATTGGTCATCGGGATCATGGTGTAAACCACGTCTACATTGGCTTCTGGATGAGCGCCTTCAAAAGCGACAGCCATGGTATTAATTTCGTTAGTGAAAGACCAAACTTTAAGGGTGGTTTTTTCACCAGCGGCAGGGGCAGCAGGGGCAGCTGCAGGAGCGCAAGCGCCGAGCAACATGCTGAGTGCCACGAGAACAGATACTACATAAGATAAACGTTTCATCTTCTTATTACTCCTTATTTGATTATGGTATATTCCGAGTTGAAAGTCTGCTAACCTTAAGCCGGAGTGCGGACTTTTTCTCGAGGGCGTCCGTTATCGTTTTGATAGCGGGCGCCTATTTTTCTCACATTCGTTAGAGCAGTCATATATCGTTGTCTTCGGACCTCCTTTTATTTCAAATATTTTGGTCATACCAGAAAAAGCACTTGCTTTCTCTCACTTTTCTTGTGCCAACTATCCAATAATCAACACAAGTTCAGCTACACAGTTGGCGGTTGGTAAAATAAAAAACGATCCAACCTTTTAATCTATTTACGGTAACGTTACCGCCAGAAGTACAAAAAAAAGACTCATTCTCTGCCAATCGTTACGAGGCAACCTGAGTCATTTTTTTACAAGAAGTTCGCTCAATTAATTTGGTCTTCATTTTATGAAGGTTTCCATCAATCGGCTCATCATTAATTAATTTAATTAACATTTGCACAGCCACATAACCCATATCGGCAAGGAATTGGTCAACTGTGGTTAAACCAATATATTTAGCCTCGGCAATGTTATCAAACCCTATGACCGATAAATCATTAGGAATTTCCAATCCCAATTCTTCAGCCGCTTGATACACCCCAATCGCCGATTGATCATTTACAGCAAATATAGCGGTCGGCGGATTGCTTAAAGCCAGCAATTGACGAGCACATTTATTAGCGGTCTTTTGAGTAAAATCACCAATAGAAACCAATACATCATCGATTTCAATTCCGGCGCTGGTTAAACCATCTCGATAGCCCTGCAAACGTCTCTCAGAACTGGCAACATCTGGGCGGCCGCTAATAAATCCAATTCTGCGATGCCCTAAGCCAATTAAATAATCCATTACTTCTAAAGAAGCTTGATAATTCATGCCCTGCACCGATGGGTATTTGGGACTAGATATATGCGGGTCAACCGCCACAATGGGGCCGTCTGTCACAAATTCAGTTGCGGCAGAAGCCACAATAATCACACCATCTGCAATTGAATTATTTAGCAAAGAAACATAATGTTGTTCGTGTAAAACTGTGCCGTTCTTGGATACATCTCCAGTTGTATAAACCAACAAATCAAAAGGAGATTCTGCAATGGCGCGATTTACACCCTTCATAATTTCAATCGAATAGGGGAGAAAATCAGGGATAACCATCCCAATTAAATTCTTTTTACGGCTACGCATACTGCGTGCGGCTAAATTGGAGGTATACCCTAAACTCTCGATAACCCCCAAAATACGGTCTTGCGTTTCAAGCGCAACGTCTACTTTACCGTTTAACACGCGCGAAACAGTAGAGACCGAAACCCCCGCGGTTTTTGCTACATCTTGAATCGTCACTGCGCGTTTTTTTGTTTGCATAGTCACTTCAATAAGCAATGTTCGGTATTGATGCCGGTAACGTTACCGGTAAAACCATTATTGCATATTTATTTACAAGAGTCAACAATTTTTAAGGTTTAAAATAAAAACTCACATAAATCATCCCCTAGCCCAAAGGAAACCCCATGCCGCTTCGCATTCAACAAGCCCGCCTAACCCAACGATTAAATGAAATGGCACAAATTGGTGCTCAACCAGATGGCAGCATTCGCAGATTAGCCGTTTCAGATGAAGATAAAACCGCCAGAGACTTGCTTCTCTCTTGGTTAAAAAAATTCAATCTCCACATTCACATAGACCAAGTGGGAAACATCATCGCCATTCGCGACGGCAAAACCCAACAAAATCCCATCCTGATGGGTTCTCACATAGATACTGTCCCCACCGGCGGGCGCTTCGATGGCAGCTACGGCGTTTTAGCTGGCTTAGAAATTTTAGAAACACTAGAAAAACACAACATCCAAACCCAACGCCCTATTGCCTTAATCGCCTTTACAAATGAAGAAGGCGTGCGCTACAGAACAGACCTGCTAGGCAGCAACGCTTTTTGCGGCTTTACAAAACCAGAAGAAGTGTATGACGTTAAAGGGATTGACGGAACCCGCTTTGGAGACGAGTTAAAACGCATCGGCTACCGAGGCAATTTTCCCTGCGCCAGCATCCAACCACATGCTTATCTAGAGTTACATATTGAGCAAGGTCCGGTGCTAGACCGAGAGAGCTTCTCTGTTGGCATTGTCGAAGCGATTACGGGCATCTCTTGGCAAGAAATTAATATCTACGGAGAAGCCAACCACGCTGGTACAACCCCCATTTCTATGAGAAAAGACGCGGGGCTGGCCGCCGCCCAAGTGATCATCCGTTTACGAGAAATCGCCACCTCGCTCGGAGAAAATCAACGTGCCACTTGCGGCATGCTCACATTAATCCCCAATGCTACCAACGTCATCCCCGAACAAGCGATATTAACAGTAGACATGCGTAACCCAGATGCTGCTACCTTAAAACAAGCAGAAGACCTGTTGAAAAATTATTTAAAAAACCTAGAAGAAAAAGATGATTTAAAAATTGAAATTCATTCTTTGGCGCGAGTTGAACCCGAAAGTTGTGATTCTGAAATCATAACAATCGCCAGCGAAGTGGCGCAAGCACTGGGATATTCTCACCGAAAAATTGTTTCTGGCGCAGTGCATGATGCCTTAGCCATGGCGCGTTACTGCCCAACTGGCATGATTTTTGCGCCCAGCAAAAATGGCATTAGCCATAACCCCAAAGAATTTACAGCAGAAGCGGATTTGGAAGCCGGTGCAAATGTGCTTTTACACACCGCACTAAAACTAGCCAATACACTTTAATTAATTTGTTTCACGTTCATGAATGCCCATTAAATATAAAATACCGTCTAGCCCATGCGCATTTAATGACTGCTTTGCCGAGGCCTTAACCAATGGCTTCGCACGAAAGGCAATACCCAAACCAGCGATGCTTAACATGGGCAAGTCGTTCGCGCCGTCTCCGACCGCAATGGTTTGTTCTAAATTAATTCCTTCGTGCTGGGCAATATTTGCTAGTAATTCAGCTTTTTTCTCTCCATTAATTACATCCCCCGTAACCCGCCCAGTGATAAACCCATTTTCAACTTCTAACTCATTAGCAAAGACATAATCAATGCCAAAGCGTCTTTGCAAAGCACGTCCAAAATAATTAAAACCGCCAGATAAAATAGCGGTTTTATAACCAAGCTTTTTAAGAGTTGCAAATAGCCTTTCTACGCCATCGGTTAACTTCAACGTGGCAGCCACCTCACCCAATGCTGTTTCAGGCAAGCCTTTTAACAACGCCACTCGCGCTTTAAAACTTTCATTAAAATCAATTTCTCCACGCATGGCTCGTTCGGTAATTTCTGCCACTTGCTTGCCCACTCCAGCCCGTTTGGCTAACTCGTCAATTACCTCGGCTTGAATCAAGGTTGAATCCATATCAAAGGCTACCAAGCGGCGGTTACGGCGATAAATATTATTTTCTTGATAGGCCACATCCACCTGAATTTCATTCGCCAGCTCTAATAACTCTCGGCGAAAGGCTGGCAAATCTGAAACGAACCCTCGCACAGAAAACTCTACACAAGCCTGACCATCATTGCCAACATTTTCTAACGATAAGCGCCCTGAAAGCCGCGAAATCTTATCGATATTTAATCCCTTGTTGGCAATCACCCCAGCTAAACGGCTAATTTGCCAAGCCGTAATTTGCCTGCCTAATAAAGTAACGGTATGGCGGGCTTTCCCTTGCTGGCTTACCCACTCTGTATAACTTTCACGGCGAATGGTTACAAACCGCACCGAAAGTTCCAGTTCTTCAATCACCTTAACAATGGCTTCTTTTACTGTTTTTTCGCTAAAAGAATGTTCAGCTATTTTAATTAACAT
>CAYOGW010000115.1:0-7908 GCA_964403635.1 uncultured Anaerolineaceae bacterium
GTGATTTTGGAGCGGTGCAATCGTTTTTTAACACGGAACTCAACCTGTCGTGGATTCGCCAACCGTTTCCTTATCCAGTGCGGGTAGGAACAATGGCCTCTGCTGATGGAGATTTATTACCCGAGAAAATTCCCTATCTTAAAGAAAAAGGGGCAATCGCCGCAGATTGGGAAAGCGGCGCGTTGGCTTGGGTGGCACAAAAGAATTATCAGCCGTTTTTTATATTGCGCGGCGTAAGCGATTTGGTGCACGAAACTGGCGGAGAAGCCTATGGAAATATTGACTTGTTTAAAGAAAGAACTGTCGGCATTATGGAAACATTATTACATCAATTGCCCGGCTGGTTAGAAGCGGCGGGGCAAACAAAAAGGTGAAGCGTACGCTTCACCTTTTTGTTTAATTTGTTCCTAACTTCGCACGTTCTTCATCCGCAATGGTGGGCTCTAGTTTCTTAAATAATGGGGAGGGTTGGTTAAGCACCGCTCCAGGTTTTAATTGGCTGGCAACCCAGCGCTTGGTAGTTTCGTTTTCCGCCGCGCGAAATCTTAACCCAATGTGAGAACCCAGCGCGTCTTTAATTTCTTCTGTGTATTGTTCGCCGCTTAAAGGGGTTTCGTAGCCAAAAAATTCGTGCAGTTTTTGGCTGGTAAAAGGGAAGAATGGCGCAAACAAAATTTTAAGCGAATCTATTGCCCGCAGGGCTGTGTAAATGGTTAATGCTGCAGATTCTCGGTCTGTTTTAATTGCTTGCCACGGAGCGTTTGTATCCAAATATCGATTTACTTCCGTAGCCAAGCGAAAACACTCTTTTAATGCCTCGCGTAATTTAACCGCATTTAATAAATCGCCCACGCCATCAAAGCCTGCTTCAATTGTTGCAAGCAGGGTTTTATCAGCCTCGCGTAATTGATTTAAGTCAATTTCAGGGGCGTGCCCTTCCCAATGTTTAAAACTAAATGAAAGCACCCTGTTGGCTAAATTGCCCCAGGTGGCTACCAATTCGCTGTTGTTGCGTTCAACAAACTCGCCCCAATCCCACATACTGTCTTTCGACTCGGGCATATTCACGGTTAAGTAATAACGCAGCGCATCGGCATCGTAGCGGGTTAAGGCGTCTCGTCCCCACACTGCCCAGTTGCGGCTGCCGCTTATTTTTTGGTTTTCTAAATTCATAAACTGATTGGCAGGTACATCATGCGGTAAGGTTAATTGAATTCCCTTTTCGCCATTGAACAATTCTGCAAATTGCTCACCAACGCCCATTAATTCAGCAGGCCAAAGGGATGTATGAAAGAAGATATTATCCTTGCCAATAAAATAAAACTGGCGGGCGGCAGGGTTCGCCCACCAGTTTTTCCAAGCGGCGGGCTGCCCCGATATGGCTGCCCATTCTATCGCAGCCGATAAGTAGCCGATGACGGCTTCAAACCAAACATAAAGCCGTTTTTCATCCCAGCCGTCTACGGGAACAGGTATACCCCAGTCTAAATCTCGTGTAATTGGTCGTGGTTTAAGCCCTTCGGCATTAATTTTGCCGAGGCTTTCGCCCAAAACTGTATCTCTCATGTAGCTGCTGCGGGCTTGCAAGAAGGAAACTACTTTTGGCTCTAGTTTCGAAAGGTCTATATAAAAATGTTCGGTTTCTCTTAATTCTGGTGTTGAGCCATCTACTTTTGAAACCGGTTTAATTAATTTTTCTGGCTCTAACACGTTGCCGCAGTTATCACATTGGTCTGAGCGAGCGCTATCAAAATTGCAAATATAACAAGTGCCTTCTACATAACGGTCTGGTAGAAATTTCCCAGCGCTCGGAGAATACCATTGCAAAGATTTTTGAGTAAATAAGAAGCCGTTTTTTTGAAGCGCCAAGAAGATGGCTTGCGAAACCTTGGCATGGTTTTCTGTGTGGGTGCTGGTAAATAAATCATAGGTAATGCCATATCCTTTAAATACTTCTAAAAACGTGTTGTGATATTTTTTGTACACGTCTTCAACTGGAATACCTTCTTTATCGGCGGCAATAGAGACGGGTGTCCCGTGCGAATCGGTTCCTGAAACCATCAGCACCTGATTCCCCATTAATCGATGAAATCGTGCCACAATATCGCCGGGTAAATGTGAACCCGTGATATTGCCCACATGAATTTCGGCATTGGAATAAGGCCATGCAATTGCGATTAAGATATGTTCAGGCATTGGTGCCTCCAGTAAGAGAGATAAATTAAGTTAATAAATAAAAAATGCTGGCAAATATGCCAGCATCGGTCAGGCGGCGTGACCCGTCCTGCAGTTCATCTGGCGCAGAACTGCGATGGCATGGGCATCGTCATTGCTTCAAATTTTTGGTTCATGATGAACAATTTTACTACAATTTGAAACGGGTAATTTTTAAAATTGTAAGGCTCTTAACGAATTTATCATGTGCGGTTTAAAGAAATGAGGTTATATATAAGGTAATCATTGATCAAACCTATTTTTAAAGGAATTGAAAATGAATATTCCCAATTGGTATTTAACAAAAAAATTTAAATATGGATTAATAGGGATATTTGCTGGACTTTTGTTTATCTTAATAGCAACTGTCTGGGAAATCATTCGTTTACAGCTCGGCTTTAATTTAATAGCCATTCATCAGGTGCATGCTGCTCCAGGTTTAATTTGGATAATTGATACAGCCCCACTGGTATTAGGCCTTGTATTTTTTGTTGCGGGCTGGCGGCATGACCAAACGATTCTATTATCAGCTAGTCTTGAAAAACAAGTTCAGGAACGCACGGAAGAATTGAATTTGGTGAATCAACAACTTCATCAAGATATGGCAACCCTTAAGCAAGTAGAAGCCTTTATTGAACGTGGCAAGCGAGAATGGGAAGCCACCTTTGATGCCTTAGACGAATTGGTTCTATTGGTAGATAAAGATGAAACCGTTATTCGCTGTAATCAATCGGTGATGCAGCATTTTCAAAAACCATTTAATCAAATTAATGGCAAATCATTGTCTGATTTGCTGTTTCCAGGTTATCCAGATCAAACATTAAGCCCCGGGCAGCAACGTATCGAGTCGATTAATGCATTTATGGATGTTGAAATAAAGCAGGTGACTTTTGAAAATGGTGTTTCGAGAAAAATCATTGTCATGCGTGATATTTCATCTGAAATTAAAGCCAGAGATGAAATTGTTCGCCAAAAAACATACTTTGAAACGTTAATCTCAAATATTCCGGTGGCAGTGATTGTTTTAGATGTAAATGAAAGAATTGTTTCTTGCAACCCAAGTTTTGAAAAATTGTATCAATATACCGAACAAGAGATTATCGGCGGGTCGTTAGATCAGTTAATTAATACAGAAGAAACCATGCTGCAAGCGGCGCAATATACACAAGATGCGATGAATTCAATTGTTCATGCATTTGGAGCCCGCCGCCGAAAAGATGGCAGCATGGTGGATGTAGAAATATTTGGTGTTCCTATTTTCTTTCATGGAGAAAAAGTAGGAGCCTTAGCTATTTATCACGATATTTCTGATTTGATGCAAGCCAAGCGTGAAGCCGAAGCGGCTAACTTAGCTAAGAGTGAGTTTTTAGCCAATATGAGTCATGAAATTCGCACCCCGATGAATGGGGTGATTGGTATGCTCGATTTGGCTTTAGATACCGAGTTAAACGATGAACAACGCGAGTACCTTAATATTTCATCTCAAAGCGCCGAAGCTTTGTTGACATTAATTAATGAAATTTTAGACTTTTCTAAAATTGAAGCCAATAAAATTGAATTAGAGATGATTGATTTTGATTTAAGGACCACCGTTGAAGACGCGGTTTATATGTCTGCTAAACGGGCTCAAGACAAGGGCTTAGAAGTAGTGTGTTTAATTCATCCAGACGTATCATCTTCCTTGCGTGGTGACCCCGCTCGAATTCGACAAATCTTAATTAATCTCATGGGCAATGCCATTAAATTTACTCATCAGGGCGAAATCGTAGTACGCGCCGAACCCATAGAAGAAAATGCAAAAACAGTAACTTTGCTTTTCTCGGTGAAAGATACTGGTATTGGTATTCCGAAAGACCGTTTATCGGCTGTTTTTGAACGCTTTACCCAAGTGGATAGCTCTACAACTCGAAAATATGGCGGAACGGGCTTGGGGTTAACTATTTGTCAGCGATTGGTAGAAGCCATGGGTGGAGAAATTGGCGTAGAGAGCCAGCCCGGGGTGGGTAGCACTTTTTGGTTCAAAATTCCATTTGAGAAGCAATCTAGTGAATCTGTGCTGCTTACTCAACGGCCCACATTGCCAAATTCGCTAGAAATGGATTTAAGTAACTTAAGAATATTAGGCATTGACGACAATGCCACCAACCGATTAATTATGGTAAAGATGGTAGAAAGCTTTGGCTGCAAAATTGATACTGTTCCCAGCGGCGCTAAAGGGCTAGAAATATTGCAAAAAGCCTACGATGTTGGCATGCCGTACCGTATTGTGTTGTTAGATATGCAAATGCCTGGTATGAGCGGAGAGCAAACTGCCCGCGAAATTAAAAAGAGTGTTTTTGGTGAGCTAACTCAAATCATTATTCTCACATCCATGGGGCAGCGCGGAGATGCCGCCCGCTTAGGAGAAATTGGCTGCGCGGCATATTTAAATAAACCAGTGAAACAGCAAGTTCTTTTTGATGCCTTGCGAGCTGTTTTAGCTAACGAAAAAGAACAAAAAAATGAATTGGTAACCCGCCATCAACTTTCTGAAACGCAGAGAAATAACCTGCGTATTTTATTGGCAGAAGATAACCCAATAAACCAAAAATTAGCCAATATTTTGTTGCAAAAAGCAGGTTACTCTGTGGATACAGTAGAAAACGGGTTGCTGGCTTTTGAAAAGGTTCAAACTGACGCTTATAACCTTGTTTTAATGGATGTCCAAATGCCAGAGATGGACGGCATGGAAGCTACCCGCCTTATTCGCGCTTGGGAAGCGGCCAACCAACAACATATCCCAATTATTGCGATGACCGCCCACGCCTTGCAAGGCGACCGAGAACGCTGCTTAGAAGCTGGTATGGATGACTATGTGACCAAGCCGCTCAATCCCAAAGCGTTGTTCGAAGTCATTGAGCATTGGACTCGTTCTGACACCTTAATCGAAGAAAAACAACAATCCAAAGAGTTGGAAGATTATTCAGACCTTTCAGAACATATCGCCGTTACAGATTTAATTGAAGATGGTTTATTCGGTGAAGAGTTTTCGCCCCCGCCTGCTAAACCATCAGCAGAAAAAGCTCAAATTTTTCAGTTAGAAGAAGACGAAAAAATTCTCGATGTGGATGGAGCATTGCCTCGATTTTACGATGACAAAAAGTTTTATTTTGAAATGTGTACCGATTTAATTAATAATCTGCCAGAGCGAAAACAACTGCTTCAGCAGGCATTACTAGTCCGTAATAATAACGATTTGTTTCGACAGGCGCATAACTTAAAAGGGGTTGCCTCCAACTTTAATGCTGATCGCATTACCCGTGTTGCTGCTGAGTTAGAAAAACTAGGTCTGCAAGACCAAGTAGACCAAACAGAAGATTTGGTAAACCTGCTATTGGTTGAAATTGACCGGCTACTTGCTCACTATGCAGCAAATTACCAACACTAGGAGGAGATGAAACCATGCCTCATATATTAGTCATTGATGACGAAACCGTATTTCATGAAATGGTATCGCGCACCTTTCAGGGGGATGGTTTTACTTTTTCTTTTGCTAGTGATGGTAAAGAAGGGCTTGCTTTAGCCAGCACCACCAAGCCTGATTTAATCATCAGCGATGTGATGATGCCTGAGTTTACCGGCTACGAAGTTACCCAAGCCTTACGCCGCAAACCAGAATTTGCCAACCTGCCCATCTTAATGCTCACTTCTCAATCGGGTCTGCAAGACAAATTAAAATCTTTCGAAGCTGGCGCAGATGACCATTTAACCAAACCGTTTGAACCAGCAGAACTGCAAGCAAGAGTAAACGTTCTTTTACGCCGTGCCGAACAAAAAGGGGATGCCAGCGAAGTAAAAGGAAAAGACGAAGCCAGCATCATCGCGTTTCATAGTTTAAGGGGCGGTTGCGGTTGCTCCAGCTTATCGGTAAATATGGCGCTTGGGCTGCGATCCCTTTGGCAAATGCCCACCGTGTTGTTAGATGTTTCGATGATGGCCGGGCAAGTTGCGCTGATGCTTAATTCATCTCTAAAACGCACATGGGGAGATATTTCTCAATATACTGCTGGAGAAATAGATGAAGAACTTTTGGATTCAATTATTGCTAGAACCGATAGCGGTTTATCTTATATCGCAGCGCCCACTTTGCCGTCTGAAGCAGATTTAATTAAGCCGATGGTATTAAACGCTGCCTTGCAAATATTACGTCGTAAATTTGATTATATTGTGGCAGATGTGGCGCACGATTTTCAAGAAATTAGTCTGCAAGTATTGGATGTGGCCGATAAAATTTTATTGGTCGGAGCGCCAGATTTAGCCTCGGTACGCGCTTTATCGGCGGCTCTCGATACATATAAAAAATTGGGCTATCCCGATGAAAAAATAAAAATTATTTTAAACGCGACATTTCCGCGTTTGGGGCTGCCCAAAGAGAAAATTGAAGCAGCTTTGGGGAAGCCTGTTTCGGTGATTATTCCCAACCAACCGGATGTGTTTGTTAATGCAATTAATTTTGGTCAGCCGTTTATTACCCACAAACCCAACGAATTGGCTTCTGCTGTTTTAGAAGATTACGCCTTTTTAATCAGTAAACCCAATCATCGAAAATCTCGCCCAGAAAAGCCAACCGAAGCATGGCAGCGAGTTTATAAGCGTTATACAGAACGGCGGGCTACATAAAGCCTGCCGTTCTTGTTTATTAAAGATAGTCTTTTAATTCTTTTGCACGTTTGGGATGTCTTAATTGTCTTAGGGCTTTTCCCTCTATCTGACGAATTCTTTCGCGGGTAAGCCCAAACTTTTGTCCCACTTCTTCAAGCGTGTACATGGTCCCATCATCTAAACCATACCGCAAGCGCAGCACGCGCGCTTCGCGGGCAGAAAGCCCTTCTAAAACTTCTTTTAATTTGTCTTTGAGTAGGTTTTGGTAAGTGCTTTCTTGCGGGCTTGGGTTATAGTCATCTTCAATAAACATGCCCAGTTCCGATTCTTCATCATCTCCTACAGGGCTTTCTAAAGAAAGCGGCAGCCAAGATACTTTTAAAATCCACTGTACTTTTTTAACGGGCATGTTAAGGGCTTCGGCTAGTTCATCTACATTGGGAGCACGCCCAAGGCTTTGTTCGAGTTCGTGATTCAATTTATAAACCTGACGAATTCGGTCTACCATGTGAACAGGTACGCGAATGGTGCGAGCCTGATCGGCAATGGCTCGGCTGATGCTTTGGCGAATCCACCAAGTGGCATAGGTGGAAAACCGAAACCCGCGTTCTACTTCATATTTTTCTACGGCTTTCATTAAGCCTAGGTTTCCTTCTTGAATTAGGTCTAAGAAAGGAACGCCGCGGCCCATATACCGTTTGGCAACTGAAACAACCAAACGGGTATTGGCTTTAATTAAATGTTCGCGGGCGTCTTGGCCGTCTCGCATGATTTGTTCAAGTTCATTTTGGCGTTTGTGGGCGGTTGAACCATTGGCCATTAATTGGTCTTGGGCTTCTCGGCCTCGAATAATGCGGCGAGCGATTTCTTGTTCTTCTGGTGCTTTAAGCAACGGCACAAGCGCCATTTCTTTAAGGTACATGCCAATGGGGTCGCCAGTAGAAGCGGAGCCGGAGTCTTCTTGCCATTTTTCTAGTTCTACACTGGCTTCAGTGATTTGTTCTATTTCTGGTTCACTGTCTGTATCCGAGTCGACAACATCAACTCCGCGGC
>CAYOGW010000116.1:0-2805 GCA_964403635.1 uncultured Anaerolineaceae bacterium
CCTTCGTGGACTCGTCTTGTTTTCGCTCTTCCCAAAGAACGCATAATGTTCAACAACATGGGCACCACTTTGGTATACATGCCATACCACAATGGGTTTGGCACATAATCCCACGCGCCGAGGGTTCGTACCACTTCTCCGCCTAGCCCTTCTTTAAATCGGAACACGCCCCACATACTGTCACTCTCGTCAAACACGTCTGGCGCGCCCCACAAGTCATACACGGTGCAGCCACGCGCCTTTGCCCATTTCATCGCTTCCCATTGCAGTAAATAGGTCGGCATCTTTTCACGGTGAGCAGTCTTGCTCATGCCGTACACATAATAAGCCCGCCCAGCGAATGCAAACAAATACACCGCCGCAACCGGCTCGCCATCTACTTCTGCAATTAACGGCTCGGCCATGCCTGCGAATGCCTGCCAAACCGTGCGATAATAATTCTCGTCGCGAATCACAAAGCCGTCTCGCACACTGGTTTCAGCATACATTTTGTACAACATTGGCCAATCATCCTTTGTGCCTATGCGCACTCTAACACCTTTCTTTTCAGCCAACCGCACATTGTAGCGAGTCTTTTGTTTCATGTTCGCTAATAAAACTTCTTCAGATGATGCCAGATTAATTAAGACG
This sequence comes from uncultured Anaerolineaceae bacterium, assembly GCA_964403635.1. Classification (GTDB taxonomy): domain Bacteria; phylum Chloroflexota; class Anaerolineae; order Anaerolineales; family Villigracilaceae; genus JANJTV01. Next base: position 631 of record CAYOGW010000116.1, read on the forward strand.
GTATTCTTAAACTGAATTTGATCTGTTGAGTAAACCCAGCCACGCTTGATTAAATCTGCTGGCAGCTCCCGAGCACTTGCTTCCGTTAAATCAACCTCACTAGTTGGAATGCCCTTGCCCAGCACAAAATCTGGATCTATTTTTAAAAATATTGCCCCATGCTGGCGAGCAAAAATCTGCAAATCATCCAGTACGAGTTTAATTAAAGATGCGTCTTCCCAGTTAAGATTGGGTCCTTTGGGAGCATAGAGAACGCTTAATTTTGCCCCTAATACCGGCATCGGAATTCGCCGTTTAAGAATTAAACACGCGGCCAATGGATTAATGTCCCGAGCCGGTATTTCGCTTTCATCTTGATATACCTGAAAACGATCTGTTGACCAAATTAAATAAAAAGCCTGCCAACCGACCGGCGCTTTCACTTGCGCCCATTGGGTGGTCTGCATAAAGTGCGGATTTGGCAGCTTTATAATTAATTCATTCCACATGCTTAATCCCCTTGGCTGCCAAAACGCCAAAGATACAATCGATAGAAAAACGGCATATATACCCTATCCAGCGATTGAGCAGCCCGCAATACCTGACCACCAAAGCCGCGCTTAAAACGATATACGCCCCATAAACCATCAGATCGGGTTTCAAAGTTGGCTTCAAGTTCTTCTTCAGGCGCATCGGGCACACCCCAAAGGTCATATTCACTACAGCCTATGGCTTTTGCCCATTTCATTGCTTCCCATTGCAATATATAAGCAGGCATGCGATTCCGCTCTTCATTGGTAGAAGCGCCATAGAGATAGTAGGCGAGCTTTCCTACTGCAAAAACCATCAATGCGGCGAGCGGTTTGCCTTCAAATTCCGCTACTAATATTTCTGCCATACCAGTAGGTTTAAACAACTGATAGGCTTTTTGATAATACGCCAAAGAATGTACACCAAAGCCATCTCGCCCGCCGGTAATTTGCATTAACCGGTGAAAGCCATTTAAATCATCCCACGCGCGAACAGTTACACCTTTCTTTTCCGCTAGGCGAATGTTGTAACGGCATTTTTGCTTCATGCGGGCGAGAATATCTTCTTCGCTGCCTTCTAATGAAACAATCACAGTACGCGGTGGTTGTATGCTGTGCGGAGAGGGATTAAATGCAGTTTGTATTGTTGAACTTGGATTAAATTCTGTTTCCCAAAAATTGGGCTCTACTTTTAAAAAAATAGCTTTTTGCTGGCGACAAATTTCATCTATCGCTGGGAGCAAATTCTCGAAACCGGAGGCAGGCTTGGGGGCGTACGCCAAAGTAAACCCAAAGGGTAGGCGCCGAAACAGCAACTGGATTCCGCTCTCGCCTTGAATCAACCATTTAGCGGTCCATCCAAAAGATGATTTTAAAAGGCCCCATTGCGCCGTTTGTAAAAGGTGGGCTTGCGGATGATTCATTAAGAATTGCTGCCATTGCTCAAAGGTGACTTCAGCCATTAAACCGCCGAGGTAACATCGCTGGTTGGGCCGCTGCGGACCGCCGCGCCAGGGACAATTTGATCGAGCAGGCTGAGTAATTCTTCGATTTGGCTGGCGTTGGCATAAGCAACCAGTTTTTGAACAGCGTCTTGCAAGGCTGCCCCACTGCGGGTTTCTTCATTGTCTAATTGGTAAATATCAGGGTGGCTGGTTGGCAGGTTACGGGCTTGGTCTTCCCACAGGTACTCTGTCATTTTTTCACCTGGGCGAACACCAGTAAAACTAATGTCAATATCTCGCCCGGGCTCTAACCCCGAAAGACGAATTAAATCTTCAGCCAACTCTAAGATTTTTACAGGCTGACCCATATTGAGCACAAAGGTTTCTCCGCCGTGCCCCATGGCCGCCGCCTGCAAAACGAGATGCACTGCCTCGGGAATGGTCATAAAGTAACGTTCCATGCCCGGGTGAGTAACTGTTACCGGCCCGCCGGAGGCAATTTGATGTTTAAAAATGGGAATAATACTACCGCGGCTGCCGAGCACATTGCCAAAACGGACAACGGTTAACGACTTACCCGTCCGTTGAGCGGCATCTAAAACAATCATTTCGGCCAGGCGTTTGGTAGCACCATAAACGTTGGAAGGTGCAACCGCCTTGTCTGTAGAAATTAAGACCAAATGCTCGGTGTTATGTTCAAGCGCCACATCAACCAAGCATTG
>CAYOGW010000116.1:2905-7731 GCA_964403635.1 uncultured Anaerolineaceae bacterium
CGAACCACTTTGCCGGGCGCAGAAGGAATGGCAATAATCACTTCATCAACTGCCAATTGGTCTAGCGTGTTAGCTAAATCTGCTAATGTGCCAACCACCGGAACTCCCAATAGCGAATGTCCTTGTTTGGCAGCATCATCATCTAAAAATGCAACCGCTTCGAGATTAATCTCGCGTGTTTTTTGCATTTCTTTCACCACCAAAGCGCCTGCGCTGCCCGCGCCAATAATTAAAACCTTGTTCATTTTCCCCGCTCGCGGCGGCGCAGATGATTCGGCCAACATTCTTAAAGAAAAGCGTGCCCCGCCCACCAATAACAACGAAAGCAGCCAATCAATCGCCAGCACCGAACGAGGAAAGCCCGGGCCAATAATTTGTAGCCAGAACAAAGCGATGATTACACCCGAAACCAATAACGAAGCGGTTGTCACGGCAGTAAAAATTAACTTTAATTCGCTGATGCTGGCATAGACCCACAAACGGCGATACAACCCAAACCAAAAATAAATCAACGGTTTAATTAAGAGAGAAACTCCTAAAAGCCACAAAGCTCCCTGAAAATAAAATCGAAAAAAGTCTTCGCTAATTTCTAAACGCAGCACATAACTACCCAACACCGAAATGATGATGAGCAACACATCTGCCAATAACACATAGCGATTTCTCAAACGAGACGTCATGAAAGCCAACTACTCCTTCATCCAATTTACAACCGCCTGCAAACCAGTTTTCAAATCGGTTTGGGCTTTAAAACCTAGCACCTTCTCCGCTTTGCTTGGGTCACCTAAAGATTTATAAATATCTCCAGCGCGGGCGGGTTCAAAAACAGGCGCGGGCACTTGCGGAATCATTTCCATCAAATTATTGACCAAATCGATCACTTTGGTTTCGTTGCCAGTGCACACATTAAAAATCTGCCCGGGCGCGTTGGGGTGTTCAGCCGCCATCAAATTAGCACGCACCACATCGCCCACATACACCAAATCGCGGGTCTGCCCGCCATCCCCAAAAATAGTTACTGCCTGACCATTTAACATGCGGTGAGCAAAAATTGGCACTGCGGCGGCATACATACTATCTGGCCGTTGGCGCGGGCCATAAACATTAAAATACCGTAACGCCACTACATCTAAGCCAAAAGAGCGGGTGTACATTTCGGCATAAATTTCGTTAACTCGTTTAGAAACGGCATAAGGGGAGAGAGGGGAAAGAGGCAGTTCCTCGCCAATTGGCATGACATCCAATTCGCCATATACCGCCGCGGAAGAAGCCAACACAAACCGGCTCACCCCAGCCTTTCTGGCCGCTTCGAGCAAAATCTCTGTCCCCCGCTGATTAATGTCAAAGCAGGTAAGCGGGTCTTGCATAGATTGCGGCACCGAAACAAAAGCAGCCTGATGAAAAACCACATCAATACCTTGCATGGCTTGAGCGGCTTTTTCTAACTCGCGAATATCTCCGTTAATTAAGTCCACATTTAAACCGTTTAAATTTTCAGCTTTGCCAGTAGAAAAATTATCCAACACGCGCACGAATACGCCCTGCTCTAGCAGGGCGCGCGCAAGATGTGAACCAATAAATCCGGCGCCGCCGGTTACCAATGCTTTTTTCATTTACCTACCCTTCCCTCGCACGACAGTATTAATCGTTCTCAAAAGGATAACGATATCCATCAACAGCGAACGGTGCTTAATATAATATAAGTCATATTCTAGTTTTACACCGGTATCTTCAACCGTAGCGGCATAGCCATAATTAATTTGCGCCCAACCGGTAATACCCGGCTTTACCAACAAGCGCGCACGATAAAAGGGGATTTCCTTCTGAAAGGTTGCTACCCATTGTTCCCGCTCTGCCCGCGGACCCACCAAGCTCATTTCGCCGCGCAAAACATTCCAAAATTGAGGAAACTCATCTAAACGGGTAACCCGCAAAAAATTACCTACTCGGGTAATACGCGGGTCGTTTTCTCCGGCCATTTGCGGGTTGCCGTCTTTTTCGGCATCTTGCCGCATGGTACGGAATTTAACCATCATAAATTCGTGACCGCCGCTGCCCAAACGTTCTTGCGTATAAAATATCGGCCAACCGCTATCTAACAGAATTGCGACAGCGATAAAAGGCAGCATGACAATGACAAGCAGCATCCCCACAATGGCACCCAGCACGTCTAATATTCTTTTTCCAATTTCAAAAAAACCACTTGTCCGCGATTCGTCTACAAAGTTTCGAATCACCCAGTCTGATTCAAGATGATGAATTGGCACACGCCCCAGCAATTCTTCATAAAGGGTTGGCATCCGTGTAATTTCAATTCCTTGCTCACGCATATCCAACAAAGTCTGAAAGGTTGAACCGCGCATTTCACCTGAGACCGCGACAATTAAGTCAGTAATTTTTAATTGTTCTATCAACTCAGGGATTTGGCTGCTGGTGCCCAATACCTTAAATCCTTCAATTTTTTTCCCAACCTTTTTTTCGTCATCGTCAACAAATCCGGCAACATAAAAAGGGACTGGTTTAATTTCTTGATAAACACGGGCTAAGGTCTGACCATTTTCACCTGCGCCAACAATCAACATGCGGCGCATAAAGCTAGGGTTAGTATATAAGCGAATATATATCCAACGCCATAAAAGTGTCAGCGGGTAAACAGCAATTAAAAATCCAAAAACGCCACGACGATTAAGCGCGCCATCAAAACTAAAATAAATAATGGCATAAATAATAAAGCCAACCAAGGCCGCCGCCATAACCGAATTAATCGTCTTTCGCCAATTGGCGGCGCGGTGTAACTCGTATACATCAACCAAAAAAATAGGCCAAATTAATGGAATGCCATAAAACCACCACGGCACACGCAATTGAAAAAACTCAGTTCCAAAACTTAGCCAAGGGTCACCTTGAGACCAGAAATAAACACCGGCAATTAATGCCAAAGACGCCATGAACAAATCTCCAATAAACAACAATGCGCGTTGTTCATTGGGGCGTAAACGAAAGGTTGTTTTTGGCATTTCAGATGTCATTTAATTTTGTTTACTCCAATCAAAAATACTGGCGATAAACCCACTCCCCCACGCGATGTGCATCACGGCAACCGCAAGCGGAAAACCAAGAATTAAAAATAATTGTTTTTTTTGAACACTTAATCGTAAGGCTACTAACCCTAAAATGCTAAAATAAATAACCAATTGAGCCATTATAAGCCAGATAAACAAGTGAAAAAATAAAGACAAAAACAAGCTGATGATTAAACTGGCCACAAACACGGGCGGTAAGGCTTGCCTCCAGCGCAAACTGGTTGGGTAACGCTGCAACATCTTAAACTTCCAAAAGCCGTAACGAACGTATTGCTGCCAAAGGGCTTTCAGCGTGGCACGAGCAAAATAAATGGAACGCAGCTGCGGGTTGAGCCAGACGCGTCCACCATTTTTACGGATACGAGTGTTAAATTCGTAGTCTTCATTGGCTAATAAGGTTTCATCAAAATAACCAATTGTATTAATTAATTCTTTACGAAACGCTCCAAAGGGAACCGTATCCACATAGGCTGGTTCGGTGGTATGCCGGTAGAGCGCATCTCCAACACCTAGTGGATGGGCAGCTGCCACTGCAATAGAGCGAGCAACCCACGTATCTGCGCCAGAACGGATTTCCCACACGCCGCCCACGTTTTCAGCTTGGTTGGCTTGCAAGGCATCTACCGCATGTTGAACGTATTGCGGGCTGGGCCCAGAGTGGGCATCCATCCGAATAATGTACTCTCCGCTGGAGGCTTTGATGGCTGTATTTAACGCCGCTGGAATGGTTCCAGCATCATTATCCAAAACATGAATTTTCAAATCGGGATGGGTTAATTGAAACGCGGCAATCACTTCACGGGTAGTATCTTTAGAATGTCCATCGGCAATGATGACTTCTAATTTTTCGCGCGGGTAGCTTTGCAAATAAATCGCATCCAATAAAAATCGGATGCGATTTTCTTCGTTGTAGCAAGGCACAATAATAGATACTTGAATGGTCATTTTTATTGCCGTTAGCAAGGTACTTTTGTCTAACGGATGCATATTTTACCATTAGGTATTCAATGCTTAATTATTTTCTTAATGCGATGGCTTCTACTTCTACCATGGCTCCTTTGGGCAAACCAGCAACAGCAACCGTGGAGCGAGCAGGCGGGTTTTCTGAAAAATATTCGGCATAAATAGCATTCATGGCTGGGAAATCTCCCATATCTCGCAAAAAGACAGTTGTCTTCACTACATGGGCGAGGCTGCTACCAGCGGCTTCTAAAACATTTTTCAAGTTGGTTAGTGCCTGTCGTGTTTCTGCTTCTAAACCACCCGAAACAATTTCACCCAGTTTTGGATCAATCCCCACTTGTCCAGAACAGAAAACCATCCCATCGGTTTGAATGGCAACAGAATAAGGGCCAATCGCCTTTGGTGCTTGGTCAGTTTGAATTACAATTCGAGTTGGCATATAATCTCCTAAAATTAGAATAAATTAATTCTATATCAAAAACTAAAACTGACCCACAAATATTGCATTATTTATTAAAAGTTGCTTGACAATCTTTCGCATACAAAGTAAAATCTCGCACGCTTAACCAGAGATTATCTGCCGAGATAGCTCAGTCGGTAGAGCACGCGACTGAAAATCGCGGTGTCGTCAGTTCGATCCTGACTCTCGGCACTCTAGGCAGATTAGTCGCCAAGAAAATGCGGGCATAGTACAGCGGTAGTACATCTCCTTGCCAAGGAGAAGGTCGTGGGTTCGAATCCCACTGCCCGCTCTAGAAATTGCTGATTGTGAATTGAAGA
>CAYOGW010000117.1:0-7597 GCA_964403635.1 uncultured Anaerolineaceae bacterium
AAAAGCGCTTCAGGCCGGTTTATAAGCCGCATTCTGTCCAGCAAACAGGCTTGCGCCTGCGCCTGGGCGATCATCTCTCTTGGCGGCGTGTCGCCACACCGCTCTAGCAGCCTACCCGAGACTGACCTCCTAAACAGAAGGTACATAAGGAAGCGAGCCCACTTCCCGACTGTCCTCAGACAGCTTCGTCTCTGCTTGACCTTGCTCCCGGCGGGGGTTACCAGGCCGCCCGCATTACTGCGGACACCGGTGGTCTCTTACACCACCTTTTCACTATCACCCATTTGCATGGGCTACCTGTTTTCTGTGGCCCTTCCGGCAGGTTGGCCCCCTATAAATAGGAGATCGCCCCGCCCCGGGTATTATCCGACGCCGTGCCCTCTGGAGTGCGGACTTTCCTCGACTTTGCAACGCAAAACCGCGATCGCCCAACCAGCCTGAAGCATTCTCATCATACCTTTTCTAGAATAAAAGGTCAAACATCGCTCTTTCATCTACCCTAAAATTTAATTAATTAACCAACAAAAATGCTTTTACAGAGTAAAAAGCGCAATTTATGAGCGTGAAGGGTATAATAAAATAGACGATGCACCAAAAAGAACAAAATCCCATCAGGAGCCTTCTGTGAGCAAAAAATGGCCCGCAAAATACATCATCGGCCTAACCGGCAACATCGCCACTGGCAAAAGTGTGGTCCGCAAAATGTTGGAACACCTTGGCGCCTACGGCATCGATGCTGATTCCCTCTCACACCGCGCAATCGCCAAAGGTGCGCCGGGCTACCAGCCTGTTGTGAATGCCTTTGGTAAATGGGTGCTTTCAGCTGATGGTGAAATTGACCGTACCAAGCTGGGACAACTTGTTTTTAAAGACCCCGAAGCGCTTAAAACTCTGGAGGGTATCATTCATCCACTTGTCAGCGCCGCCATAGAAGCCATGATAGGACGCGCCAGCCAAGAAGTCATCATCATCGAAGCGATTAAATTACTGGAAGGCAACCTGCATACCCTTTGTGACACAATTTGGGTTGTCGATGTTCCGAGCGATGTTCAAATTCAACGCCTAACCGAAAAGCGTAAAATGCCTGCGGATGAAGCCCTGCAGCGCATTCAAGCTCAAAATGCTCAAGAGCAAAAACGAGCCGCCGCCAATGTAATTATTAAAAACAGCGGTACTTTTGAAGAAACCTGGAAACAAGTGGTTGACGCGTGGAAAAAAGCCAGCCCGCAGTCAGATACGATTCAAATGGTTAAACAAGTAGAAGGCGAATTTTCGGTTGCCCGCGGGCGCCCGAGAGACTCCGCTGCCATTGCCGAACTGGTTACCCGCCTGAGTGCTGGCGCCCGTAAACTAGAACAAGACGATGTAATGGCTGCCTTCGGCGAAAAAGCTTTTATGCTGCTGCAATTAAGCGGAAAAACCGTCGGCGTTGCCGGTTGGCAAGTAGAAAATTTAGTCGCCCGCACGACCGAATTTTACATTGAAGAAAATGTTTCGGTAGAAAGCGCGCTTAAAACCCTCATCACCGAAGTTGAATCGGCTTCTATGGAACTACAATGTGAAGCTTCTTTACTCTTCTTGCCGCCCAACCTAGCCAGCCAAAAAAATACTTGGAAACAACTAGGCTATGAACCGCGAGAACCCAAAACGCTTGGCGTACAAGCATGGACAGACGCTGCTATCGAATCGACCCAGCCCAATACCAGCTTGTTTTTTAAACAACTACGTCAAGACCGCGTATTACGCCCTATTTAATGCCAGTGGGGCAACACAATCAGGGTTGTTGGGCAGGCCTGCTACCTGATTAACAACAAAAGATTGCCTGCTCCCTGCCATGACCGAATTTTTTAGCGACTTCTTCTTCATTTTTCAACGCCTTAATTGGCTCAGCTTCATAGACATCTTATTGGTGACTGTGATATTTTTTGGCTTGCTCTACTTGGTAAGAGACACGCAAGCCATGGTATTGCTGCGGGGCGCGCTTTCCTTAATTGTTTTATTAGCCATATTAACGACACTGGTAGATTTACCCGCTTTTTCTTGGCTAATTTCCACAACCCTGCCCGCATTATTACTGGCTATCCCTGTTATTTTTGCGCCTGAAATTAGAAGAGCACTAGAACGAATTGGCCGCGCTGGAACATTCTTGCCGGGCGGTGTGCAGCAAGAAAGCATCGAAGTACAAGCCGCTGTTACCGCTGTTGTAAGCGCCTGCACAAGGTTGGCAGACCGTAAACACGGCGCTTTAATAGTGCTGCAACGCTTAGACAACCTAGACGAATTTATTAACACCGGCGTAAATATGAATGCAACTTTAACCCCAGAGATTTTGCTGCAAGTGTTTTATCCAAACACGCCCTTGCATGACGGCGCGGCCATTATTTCAAACAACAAATTAATTGCGGGTTCCTGTGTTATGCCCCTCTCTGCCAGCGGAATTCTGATCCGCTCGCCCGAGAGGCAAATGGGTTTACGTCACCGCGCCGCGCTGGGCATTTCTGAAGTAACCGACGCCGTTGCCGTGGTTGTTTCAGAAGAAACAGGCTCCATCTCTATTGCCCATGCCGGACGGATGATTCGCCGTTTAGACCCAGACCGGCTGGAAAATATTTTACTGGCGTTTTACCGTCCCAACCCGCTGACAGAACCCGGTTTTATTAAAAAATACTTTCCCTTTCTTTTCAGGAAAGATGAGTAATTAACATGTTTAATTGGTTTTTACAAAACTTTCGCACCTTAGGCTTGGCATTAATTATGGCAATTGCCGTATGGATGTCCGCTGTTTCGGCTGCCGACCCAGATGAAGTTCGCACATTTCCTCGTCAAATTCCCTTAGAAATTGTTGGGCAAGACCCAAGCTTAACCATTGTAGGCACGGTACCAAAACAAGTCAGTTTGGTTTTACGCGCGCCGCGCTCGGTATGGGAGCAATTAATAGCAAGTGATGGGCAAGTAAGAGCCGTGATAGATTTGGCCGGTTTAGCAGCTGGAGAACACGAATTAACCACACAACTTCAAATTCGAAACCAGCCAGTCAAAGTAATTTCTGTTACCCCTGAAACCGTCAATTTAACCTTAGAACCTTTAACGACTAAAACATTCTCGGTAGCGGTTGTGCTTTCAGGAGAAGCCGCTGTAGGCTATCAGGCGGGTATTGCCCAATTTGAACCAGCAGAAGTGCTCATTTCTGGCCCGCAAAGCCTACTCGATCAAATTAAACGCGTAGAAGCGCAAATTAATCTCACAGGCTTACGAGATGATTTTCAAGCTTCTATCGACTTAAAAGCCCTCGATTCAATTGGACGCAGTATTACTGGCGTTAGCATTGCCCCTGCCGGTGTGGCGGTTAATTTGCCAATTACCCAGCGCGGCGGTTACCGCGATATTGCGGTGAAAGTAAACGTGCGTGGGCAAGTAGCAGGCGGTTATCGTTTAACCAATATTTCAGTCTTTCCGCCGGTTTTAACCGTTTTTTCTAGCGACCCCGCTTTGGTAAACGACCTGCCTGGTTTTGTAGAAACAGAAGCCTTAAATCTAAACGGCGCATCTCAAAACATTGAAACAAGGTTAAACCTTGTTTTACCCGCTGGCGTATCTGTCGTAGGCGCTCAAACGGTCATTGTGCAAGTTGGGATTTCCGCCATTGAAGGCAGTCTTTCACTAAGCAATTTACCCGTTACAATGATGGGGTTGAGCAGCGGGCTAAAAGCCGAAATTGCTCCCGCTACAGTAGATATCATCTTATCTGGCCCGTTACCGTTACTTGATAAGTTGGCCGCTGACGACATTATCATCACCGTTGACCTTACCGGTCTCAAAGCGGGCGTTCACCAAGTAGAAGCCCAAATTGAACTATCCATTGATGATATTCATGTTCAAACCATTAATCCAACCACCATCGAAGTCACCATTTCGGCTTCGTCTCCATAGAAAGCAAGGAAAGTTATGACAAAACCCATTGTTGCCCTCGTTGGGCGACCCAATGTAGGCAAAAGCACTTTATTTAATCGGCTAGCTGGCGAACGCATGGCCATTGTAGATGACACCCCCGGCACCACCAGAGACCGCATCTTTGCCGATTCAGAGTGGGTTGGCGTTGAATTTGCGATTGTAGATACCGGAGGTATTGACCCTTCTCATGGAGGCAAAACCCCACTTTCTATTGGTTCTGCCGATTTTATTGAGGATATTCGCACACAAGCAAGCATTGCCATCCGCGACGCAGATGTTGTTTTGCTTTTAACGGATGGTGAAACTGGGGTTACCGCTGCAGACCGTGAAGTAGCCGACATCTTGCGAAAAAATCAGAAAAATGTAAACGGCGAGTTGTATCCACCCGTCTTACTGGTGGTGAATAAATGTGAAAGCGTTGAACGCCGCCAGCAAGCCGCCGAATTTTATCAACTGGGCTTAGGCGAACCGCACGCTATTTCTGCTATTCACGGCACCAACACCGGTGACTTATTAGACGAATTAATTAAAGTCTTCCCACAGCAAGATGAACATCCAGAAGACGACTCGATTAAAATTGCCATTGTTGGCAAACCCAATGCCGGAAAGTCTAGCCTGCTAAACAAGCTGGTCGGTCAAGAACGAGCCATTGTCAGCCCCATTGCAGGCACCACCCGAGACGCAGTCGATACAAAAATAGAAGTAGATGGCTTACCTGTAACATTAATTGATACGGCGGGTATTCGCCGCCGCGGAAGAATTGAACCCGGCGTAGAGAAATATTCGGTCCTTCGTTCTTTTAAAGCCATCGAACGAGCCGATGTCGTTTTATTAATGATAGATGCCACCGAAGGCATTAGCGCGCAAGACGCTCATATTGCTGGCTATATTATTGAAGAATGGAAAAGCTGTGTGGTATTAGTAAACAAATGGGATGCCGTGGAAAAAAACACTTACACAATGGATACCTATACCCAAACCATTCGCCAGCAACTAAATTTTGTGGATTATGTACCCCTACTATTCATCTCAGCCAAAACCAACCAGCGCGTAGACCAAGTTCTCCCTCTGGCTTTGCGAGTACAAGAAGAGCGCCTGGTACGTTTAACCACATCAAAATTAAACGCTGTTCTGCAAAAAGCACAAGATAGTCACCCAGCGCCATCTAGAGCGGGTAGACAATTAAAAATCTATTACGCCACCCAAGTTCGCTCAGACCCGCCCACCTTTATGCTTTTTGTCAACGACCCTAAATTACTCCACTTCACCTATGAGCGCTTTCTCGAAAACCGCATTCGAGAAGAATATGGATACATCGGAACACCCATCAGAATTTTTGCCAAAGCCCGCCGAGATGATTAATTAAAACAAAAGATGCCAAAATCTCACGGCATCTTTTGTTTTAAATTCAGTATTTCAAATACATTTCAAAGAGATTCTAGGGTTTGACATAATGTAAAACTGATATAAACTATACGCAAGTAGGTTTATACGAAGGAGAAATTATGAGCCCAAGCCCAACCACACACATCACCGCCAATACCAGCATTCATGCCAGTATTGGCTCTTACGAATACTATTTAACGGACCAAGCCCGTTCTCCTTACACCATTAAAGCCTTCATGTCCGATTTAAGACTGCTCGCTTCTTACTTTCCAGAAGATCGCGCTTTGGGCGCAATTACAACAACCGATTTAAACAATTTCTTCGAGTGGATGCAGCACGAACGCGGCATTCCTTGCAGCCCCAAAACACTGGCTCGCCGTATCACCACCACCAAATCTTACTTTCGTTGGCTCCACAAAAACGGAGTCTTACTCATAGACCCCGCGGAAAAAGTCGTTCAACGTTCAGCCACCAGCCCATTGCCCACCATCTTAACTGAAGACGAAGTGCAAGCCGTCTTACTGGCTGCCGACCGTTACCGCCGCAAACCAAAACCAGATGCCCGCCCCTACGCCTTGCTTTACTTATTGCTTACCACCGGCATTAAAAAAAGCGAATGCCTTGGCATTCATAACAACCACATTGACCTTGAAAACCCGGGCGGACCCATCGTTTTTATCCGCTATGCCAGTAGCAGCAACTTATACAAAGAGCGAAAACTCCCCCTCGTCGACGACTGGATTCCCGCCTACGAAGAATATATTGCTCAATACAACCCAACCGATAAACTCTTCCCTTGGTCTCCTCGCCGCTTAGAATATTTGCTCGAAGACATCAGCAACGATGCCAACTTAACCAAACACCTTTCCTTTGACATGTGCCGCTGGACCTACGCCATCACCGAATACAAACGCGGCACCGAACCCGATAAAATCCGCCAAAGCCTTGGCGTTTCTAAAATTCAATGGCGAGAACTACACCTTAAACTTCAACAACTTTCTGGCACTGCCAATTAAAAAAGAGAAGCGGGTAAATTACCCGCTTCTCTTTTTTAAGGTTAACCGCAAACAATTTTTTGTTTCAGGCCGCACCGCAAAGCGCTGGCTTAACCTTAAACCCGCCACCCAAACCACTTTCTCACCCGCATAAAATACAGGCCAACTTTTTCTCATTCGTTTGGGAATTTTAAGATTAATAAACAAATCGGATAATTTAATCGACTTCCCCGGCATTCCCAACGGCTCCAGCCTGTCTCCTGCTGCTGGCGGGCTCACCCGTAGCTTTTCTCCCGTTAAATCAGCATCCAAGCACACGGACCATTCATCCCCTGCTGACCATTCATTTCCGTTTAATCGCTCACAGGTCAGTTGCCAATTATTTTCTAACTGATATACCCCTTCCTTAATGAATTGTTCGTCCTTAACAAAAGGATACTCTTCAAAAGGCAAGTCCGCTTCATAAGCAGCTAAATACAAAACGTCAGCCTCAACCAAAATATACAAGCCTCCGCTAAAATCACCCTTTTGCAGTGCAGCGGCGCGGGTTAACGCATCAAAATCCACATCTCGCAGGTTTGGGCGTAGCATAAAAGCCGCCCGCCGAAAGAGATGCCGCTTTAACGCATCGGGCTGTTGCTTTAGCTCTTGATAATTAAATGAAATAAAGTGAGAACTGACTTCCTTAACACATACCTGCCACGCCTGATTAATTAAGTGATTAATTAAATCAAAATCACCTTGTAGGGCTTGGGCTGTCTTAGCCAAGGCAGCCCGCACTTGCGGATTGTAACTTTCTAAAATAGGGATTAATTCGTGTCGCAAGCGGTTACGAAAATAAGTGGTGTCTTGGTTACTTTCATCCAGCCGAAATTGAAGCTGATTGTTTTTGCAAATCGCTTCGGTTTCGGCCCGCGTGAGATGCAAAATCGGCCTAATTAACGGAATCTGCTCATCAAACTCATTCAAAATAGTTAACGGGAGCATACCCTTTAATCCACTTAAACCCGCCCCGCGAATGAAATGCATTAAGACAGTTTCGGCTTGGTCATCGGCGGTGTGGGCAACGGCCACAGCTTGGGCGTTGTGCTGACGAGCTACTTTAAACAAAAACTGGTAGCGAAGTTTTCTGGCGGCTTCTTCGATAGACAAATGATTTTGTGCTGCAAAATCAGCCACGTCTGCAGAGCCTGTTATAAAAGTTAAATTAAATCGCTGAGCAAGGCTCGCTACAAAACGCTCATCCTCTGCCGCTTCTGACCGCA
>CAYOGW010000118.1:0-7359 GCA_964403635.1 uncultured Anaerolineaceae bacterium
TCTTGCCAATTGCCGCCCAACCAGCAACAATTAATTTGTGCGCCGCTTGGCGGACCTCCTTAATTAAATAAAAAATTCCCCACTTCTGAGAGTGGGGAATTTTATTATCAGCATCGGGAAAGGAAGATTAAGCGGTGCCAAACTGTCGGTCGCCCGCGTCCCCAAGCCCGGGCACAATGTAACCCTTTTCGTTTAAATGGCTGTCAATCGCGGCTAAATAAATATCCACATCCGGGTGCGCTTTTTGTAAAGTGGCAATGCCTTCGGGCGCGCCAATTAAGCCAACAAACTTAATTTTCTTCACCCCCCAGCGCTTTAGTACATCTACTGTGGCTGTAGCAGAACCGCCGGTTGCCAGCATGGGGTCTAAAATTAAACAAACAGAAACTGTGGGTTCGGTCGGCAGTTTATTGTAATATTCCACTGGACGAAGGGTTTGTTCATCTCGATACAAACCAATATGCCAAACTTCGGCCTGCGGAATTAATTCCCAAACGCCTTCCACCATCCCTAGCCCTGCGCGCAAAATGGGCACCAAACCAATTTTCTCTTTTAATTCTTGACCAAATATAGTCGCCAACGGGGTTTGCAATTCTCGTTCGCTGGTTGCCAAATCTGCCGTGGCTTCGTAAACCATCATAGCGGCAATTTCTTGCACCAGTTCTCTAAACTTCTTTGGTTCGGTCTGAATATCGCGTAAGCGGCTTAATTTATGGGCCACTAAAGGGTGATGAGATTCGTAGACGTTGGACATGACGCTCTCCTAAAATAGTTTATGCTCCATTATACAGTGACAAACTCATCTATACATCTTGTATTTTGCAACTTGCTTTTTTTACGTTAAACTACGGATAACGAAAATAAGTTTATTTACTGTTAATTAAAGGAGAAAAATGGAATATAGACAATTAGGAAAAGCGGGCTTGCGAATTTCTACCATTGGGTTAGGCACAAACCGCTTTGGCACACCCGCTGTTGGGCAAGATGTAGTGAATAACATGATAGATGCGGCCGCCGATTTGGGCGTTAATTTCATCGATACAGCCGATGTTTATACGGACGGCCAGTCTGAAACAACACTCGGTGTTGCCCTTAAAGGCCGCTGGGATAAGTTTGTTTTGGCAACCAAAGTGTTTCACAAAGTAGGTTCGGGCACAAATGACCAAGGCGTTTCGCGTTACCACATTCAAAATGGGCTAGAAGCCAGCCTGCGCCGCCTGCAAAGTGACCATATTGACCTGTATTATTTGCACCGTTGGGATATCAATACGCCGATCGAAGAAAGCCTGCGCACGCTGGATGATTTAATCAGCGCGGGGAAAGTTCGTTACATAGGCGCATCTAATTATGCCGCATGGCAGTTGGCTCAAGCCAATTTGCTGGCCGAAATGCACAACTGGACCAGTTTTGTCGCGTTGCAATCGCAATATCATTTGCTCGCGCGCGATGTTGAAAAAGAAGTGCTGCCTTATTGCGCGGCGCAGGGTGTTGGTTTCATCCCATACTTTCCGCTGGCTGGCGGCTTTTTAACCGGCAAATACCGCCGTGGTGAGCCCGCTCCTGCTGGTTCGCGCGGCGAAACAAGCCCTTATGTACAAGGCTATTTAAAAGAGTCCAATTTTGATATTCTAGAAAAATTACAAACGTGGGTGGATGCGCGTGAAAGAAGCCTATCAGAATTAGCAGAAGCATGGCTGCTGGCTCAGCCCGCGGTGGCTTCCGTTATTTCTGGCGCTACCAAGCTAGAGCAGATTCAAGCCAATGTGAAAGCCGCCGACTGGAAATTAACCAGTGAAGAAGTTGCCGAAGTGACCAATATTTTAAACGGTGAGTAATAAAAAGAGCCGAGCATTGCTCGGCTCTTTTTATTTAATTAAATTCATTAAGGTTTAATAACCAGCATCAAAAACAAAACGCTGGCAATTAATGTGCCTACAAACACAATGGCTGGGGCAGGGTTATTTTGCTCTACTGATTCTTGGCGAACAGCTTCCAGTGAATCGAAACCGAGTAAGTTCATTACAATCCACACGAAGGTGCTAGAGATAATCGCGATAATCGGTCCCCAAAAAGCAATCATGCTGATGATACGCAATAAACCAGCGGTGAAAGCCTGCCATGAATCGGGAGATGAAACGTAAGAAATAAGCTGCCCAGCCACCAAAACAATGGCTAGGGTAATGCCAACACCAAAACGACCAAACATGTTTTTCATAGCTTCTCCTGTTTTATTCATTAATTAAATTAGAAAACAATATCGGATTCTTGAACTTGGAATCCTTTCCAAACGGTGTCTTGCCCGCCGCTGCCGCCGCTCTGAAAGTCATCCACAATTAACGCTTGGTTGCCGTTGCCAGCATGGATGAAGCGCCCAATGGCGCCTTTGTGTAGGTGCAACCCTTCGCCATCTTCAAACTCAATCGCGAAACGGCCAATATCCACCATTTGCCAGCGCCCGCCGCCGTATGAAAAATCTACTTTGGCGGTTTGGTTCGATTGGGCAAATTGACGCGCGGCGGGTACAAAATCGCGGTTAATGTCCATATCGGTTAAGCTGCGTTTTTCATCTAAAATGTAAAATCGGTCTTGCCAGTTTAGCAAGAAGGCGTTGGGTTCTAAAGCAAAACCGGCATAATAATTTTCAGTGGGTGTCCATGGCACGTTGGGTCCGCGGGAGGCTTGCCAAAGTTCGGTATAGAGCAAGCGCCCTAAAATTTGGTAGGTTACATCTCCTTTAACGGGATGTTTCACACGGACGCTTTTGCCAATTTCTAAGTGATTTAATTTCTTAGGTTCGGGTAAATCGAGTAGTGGTATTAAACTGGTGCCGCAATAGCTGCATTGTTTGCTGGTTGGTTTAATATTTCCGCCGCAAGAGGGGCATTTTAGATCGGTAGGAATATCTTGGGGCATGGGTCTCTCCGGAAGTTGAACTTGAGCCGTTGCGGATGCAGATGAACTGGCTGGTGCGGCTGGCCGATTAATTTGACCAGGCTGGCTAGAAGGATTAAACGAGGGCATTCCGCCGCCGCCTTTTTTCAACTCTGCGTTGCCTACAATAAAACTAAAATAGGCTGCTGCTAAAAATAATTGCGGAGGCAGTGGGGTTACGCTTAAGATGCTTAAGATACAAGCCAAAACGATAACAATAATCCAATTTTTCATAA
Source organism: uncultured Anaerolineaceae bacterium (assembly GCA_964403635.1). Lineage (GTDB taxonomy): Bacteria > Chloroflexota > Anaerolineae > Anaerolineales > Villigracilaceae > JANJTV01. The sequence goes on from CAYOGW010000118.1 coordinate 3,168, forward strand.
AAGCCTCATCACCAGCTGCCGCTATCCGAGCCGCCAGAATCCCAACTGCCGCTGTCTGAGCCGCCGAAATCCCAACTGCCGCTATCTGAACCGCCAGAATCCCAGCTACCGCTATCCGAGCCGCCAGAACCCCAATCCCAGCTGCCACTGTCTGAGCCAGAGCCGCCGCTGTCGGTCCAAATCCACCCTGAATCTGTAGAAGAACCACCCGAATCGTACGTGTTGACAGATGAACTTGATGAACCTGCTAAGGCACTAAACAAAAATAAACAAAGTGAGAAGCCAGCCAGCAAATACCAAGGAAGTGCGGCGATAAAATTTCTGCCACGATTCATGCGTAGGTCTCCTTAATTAAGTAGGTGACATGCGTTAAACACTAAAAAAGTATAACTTAAAAACAAGTACGAAGTCTATTGCTACTTAGTTGTGATTAACTTTTTTCAGCAATTTCTGGCATAGGTAAGGCATCGATTAATCCGCGTAGACGGAATTTTTCGATGTACTCGCGCGTTTCCCAATAGTCTAATTCTAATTCGTTGGCAATTTCAAACACAGATTGGCGGCCTTCAAAGCGCATCATCATCTTCTCGATGGCGCGATTAAGCCTCCAGTTGACTTGCCAATCTACAAATAAGCCATGCCCTGAGAGAAAAACCGGCCCGCGAAAATTGCGTTTGGGTAAATAATTACTGGCATAAATGCGGATGATTTCTTCTATCACATCAGCGGCTTCTTGTAACTTGTCTTCGTGGATGATTTCTAGGTTGTCATCGGTGGTGTGATATTCGGGATACGGAAAGCGGCTAATCGAAATACAAGGCACATTAATCCCCGGGCCGTTTAAGACGCGTTCGTCGTTGGCAATGATGTCTGCAAATGTGCCTTCGCGAAAGTCTTTGCCGCGTTTTTTAAGCACATATTGGCTAATTTGGTCTAAAGCGGCGGTGTGCTGACGGGTGTGTTGCAAAGCGATGCTGTTGTCGTTTCCGGTCATTTCGATGAATATACCGCCCCGAAAGGTTGGGATTAAATCTTCATGATGGGCTAAGTAGGCAATGGTGCCGATGGTTTCTGCGCCAAACCAAAAACGAACACTCATTGAACCGTTTGCTAGTGGTTTGGCGGCCAAACGGCGTGCCACTTCGATGGCGGTCACTACCCCTGCCGCGTCATCATTGGCTTGGTTGGGATGGCAGACGTGCGCCATAATGAACATTTCTCCTGCCGAAGCGGCTGGCCCGCCTTGGGGATGGACAACTGCGTCAGCAACTTTGAAACCGCCTTGGGCTGGGTCCGTTAAAAAAGCGGAGCGAATCACCACGCGGTATTTTTTATCTCGTGGCAGGGTATCCCATAGGTTTTTGGTTAAGCAAAATCCCCAGTCTCGGTCGTAGTATTTAAATTTCCATGGGATGGTATGCGGCAGTTTTTCATTAAAGTACAGATGGGGTTCCAGTTCTTGCCAAGACATTGTTTTTTCGATAGGCAAGGAATACGAAACCAAATGAAGGGTGTTGTCTTTAAAATCGATGATTTTTTGGCCGTCTTCTGTTTCAATATAGGCTTCTTCGACTTCGTAGCGTTCTGGCACATACCAAGTCCAAACGGGCTTAAGCGGGGTATAGGTTTCAATGTTGTAAGCAGCGCTTTCGGGCATATAACTGCCGATTAAATTCAGCGCCTCATCCATGCCTGCCGAGGCGAGTGTGCGGTGCAGGGGTAGGATTTCTGCGAGTACTTCTTTTAAAGCAGAGATGGGCTTCATGGCGGGCAGCCAGTCTTTGGCTTTGTCGGGGGTTTCTAGGGTGTAGGTCAGGCCCGGGCCCGGGTTGTCTTTCAGCGCTTGCACCGCCACCCGAAAGACATCGTTTACCTTCATTAAACGAACTTCTCCTAGCCCAATCGTTTTTTTGTTCACTACCTGAGAATCGAGCAGCGCGCCGATTGGTTCAAAATCCAACACGACGCCGCGCTCAACATCGCGCACAAACATGGTGTATGTCATTTCGTGCGCTTTGCCTTGGGCATCGATGGCGTTTCCTTTAAATTCTTTTAAGTAGCGATAATCAACCTCGGCCATTTGTTCGCAGTGATGTAAAAAAGTAATCGACTTGCTGTAAGCCAGCCCCAGAATGAGAATTTTGGTATCCCACTCTCGAAATTTGCTAAAAATGGTACTTTCGCCAAAACAATCCGTCGATTGGTGATTTGCCAGTTCTTCAGCATGCTTGCCAATGGCTGCCATCGAATATATGGCATGAAACATGCGTTTGGCGCGCGGGTCTTGACGTACAAGCTCGGTTAAGACACCCATTTGTGAAGGCGTGGTGCGAATATCCCAAGGAGTGCCGCGCAGAAAATCATAATTAAACGTCGGCATAATTAATGTACCCTGCGGACCAACCACTTCTAGAATGGCATTAATCACCGTTTGCGGGCCGCCTTCTACCCCGCCGGGCGCTTTCCCCAGCGAAGAATAAGCACTATGCACAAAAATGGTATCTCCGGCGCTCATGCCAAGTGAGCGGAACTCATTCATTAAATGGGTTTTTGTAATCATCGAACGCTCCATTTTTTAAAGATAAGTTGATTTTAAACGAAATAGCAATCAGCTCAAAGGTGTAATTGTTAATCAGAAGGGTATAATCATCCGCATGAGTGATGAGCAAAAGCCAAAACCCAACCGAGAAAGCCCCATTGACCCCAACGCCAAGCCCGACGACCGCGTGGTGGATACAGCTTTACGCCCGCAGAAATTAGACGATTTAATCGGTCAGCAGCAGGTTAAAGAGAACTTAGAAATCTTACTTTCTGCCGCGCGCGGACGGGGTGAAGCCCTAGACCATGTGCTGTTTTATGGCCCGCCCGGCTTGGGCAAAACCACCTTGGCGCATGTTTTGGCCAACGAGATGGGCGTGAATATCAAAATTACCTCCGGGCCAGCCATAGAACGGGCCGGAGATTTGGCCGCCATTTTAACCAACTTACGCGCGGGCGACATTCTTTTTATTGATGAAATTCATCGCCTTGGCCGCGCGGTAGAAGAAGTGCTCTACCCCGCCATGGAAGATTTTGCATTAGACATTGTGATCGGGAAAGGGCCTTCGGCCCGCTCGATACGGCTCAAGCTGCCACGTTTTACCGTTGTCGCAGCCACTACCCGTCTGGCATTGGTGACCGCTCCCTTAAGAGCCCGTTTCGGCGCCGTCTACCGCTTGGATTACTACGACGAGCCCTCCATGCAAGCCATTGTGCGCCGTGCCAGTGAGATGATGCAAGTACCCGCTGACCCAGCCGGGATTAACGAAGTAGCCCGCCGCGCGCGCGGCACACCGCGCATTGCCTTAAGGTTATTAAGACGCGTGCGAGATTTTGCTCAGGTACGCGGTGATGGCAAGATTAACCCGAAATTGGCTGCCTCCGCCTTGGATTTAATGCAAGTGGACCCGCTCGGCTTGGATGATGTTGACCGCCGCGTGCTGCGAGCGATTATTGAAAAATTTAACGGCGGGCCAGTCGGATTAAACACGATTGCCGCCGCCATCAGTGAAGAAGCCGATACGATTATGGATGTGGTGGAACCTTATTTGCTGCAAATGGGATTTTTAGACCGTACCTCGCAAGGGCGGGTGGCAACCCAAGCCGCCTATGAGCATTTGGGTATTCCCTACACCATGAATGGCGACCAACCCAGACTGCTTTAATTAATGGATTTCAAAGTGGAAAATATTGGACGATATTTAATGCTTGCCGGTGCCGGTTTATTTTTAATCGGTGCGCTGCTTGTTTTAATGTATAAGTTCGGGATTCCCATCGGCCGCTTACCCGGTGATATTTATATAGAGGGCGAAAACGGTTCTTTTTATTTTCCGGTGACCACTTCTATTTTGGCTTCGATTGTTTTAACCATTCTCGCCAATTTAATTTCTCGTTTTTGGCCGAAGTAAATCTTTTATTTAATTAATGAAAACATCCGACTTCGACTACCATCTCCCCCTAGAATTAATTGCCCAAATGCCCGCCGAGCCGCGTGATTCGTCTCGGTTGTTGGTGTTAAACAAGGCCAACGGAGCCATTGAGCACAAGATTTTTAATCAAATAGGAGATTATTTAAAGGCGGGCGATTTGCTGGTGGTCAATCAAACCCGCGTTATCCCAGCAAGGTTGGCCGCTTGGAAAGAAACCGGCGGCA
>CAYOGW010000119.1:0-2888 GCA_964403635.1 uncultured Anaerolineaceae bacterium
TGACCATGATCCGATTACTAGTTTGATAGAAATTGAAAACACACATAATGGTCGCGGCGGGGTTTATCAGACACCAGAATATACCCGTAAGTTAGTAGAGTTTGCCCATGCGCGTGGCATCGCGGTTCATATCGACGGTGCTCGTATATTTAATGCGGCCGCCGCTCAAGGGATTGATGTACGCGAATTAACATCGGTTGTTGATTCGGTCACGTTTTGTATTAGCAAAGGGTTATGCGCCCCAGTAGGTTCTGTTTTATGCGGCTCAAAAGAATTTATTCGAAAAGCAAAACGGATGCGTAAGCATCTAGGTGGAGGCATGCGGCAGGCGGGTGTGCTGGCTGCTGCGGGGATTGTTGCACTAGAAACAATGACCACCCGCTTGGTAGAAGATCATGCCCGCGCCCGAGACCTTGCGGAGGGATTAAGTGAAGTTTCTGGGCTGGTGTTGGATTCTGGAAGCCCAGCTACTAATATGATTTTCTTTAATCTTGCACCCCATATTAATCTTTCCGAAACCGAAATTCAAGAAAGAATGAAAAAACATGGCGTATTAATATCTTCCAGTGGTCCTCGCCGATTTCGGTTGGTAACCCATTATTGGATTAATGACGCGGCAGTTTCACAAGCCATTGAAGTATTTAAACAAGTTTTACAATAAATTCTTTAATTAAAAAACGAACCAAATCGGTTCGTTTTTTAATTAAAGTTCAGTTTCGTTTGGTTCAATTTGATTTCGCCCACGCTCTTTGGCTTTATATAAACGTTGGTCTGCCAAATCGATTAATTTAATGACATCATCTGTATCTTGGGGGAAAATTGCAATCCCTTGACTAATGGTTGGCATGGTTAATAGGTTGCCATCACGATCTTCAAGCGGGTGTTCTAATAAAGAGTTTTGAATACGTTTGGCAACTTTATAGGCATCTTTCCCTTCGAGCCCAGGAAGCAAAACAACAAATTCTTCCCCGCCCCAGCGCCCAACCACATCCCCAGCATGAATGTGATTTTTAATTACAGTGGTTACATTCTTCAAGACATCATCTCCCACAAGGTGACCAAAAGTGTCGTTATATTGTTTAAAGAAGTCAATATCTAGCATAATAATGCTCAACGTGCCATTCATTTTCAAGGTTTCTTTTGCTTGTTTATAGGCAAGTTCCAAAAAATATCCGTGATTAAATACTCGCGTTAATGAATCAAGCCGAGATTGTTCTTCTACTTCGGTGTGGTGAAATGCATTTTCCATCGCAAGCGCCGCTTGTTGAGCAAGGTTTTCTAGCAATTCAACATCACTTGCATCAAACGCATTCGGTTTATAAGAGGCAACGACCAAAATTCCATTTGTGTGGGGGGTTATCATGGGCACACCAATCCACGAAAGGCTGTTTTTGTTTTTGCCAATTAATACCAACGCTACCCCTTCTAAATCCAAATCTTTTCTTAAATCAGGGATAAATAAAGAGCGTTGATGTTTAATCACCCAGCCAGAAAGGGTTCCATCAATCGGCAACTTAATGGCCGGGAAATATTCCCCATCGTCATAAAACATTTCAAACTTTAAACAATCGTCTTCTACTAAGCCCACATAAATCGTATCTGCGTCTAGTGTGCTTTGCATAGCCGATTGAAGCAAAGTTAAAACTTGGTTGGGTTCTAGCGAGAGGGCGATTTTACGGGCAAATTGGTTAATTTTCTCTAAGCGATTAACGCGGTTAGTTGTAGAAGAAAGGATTTGATGTGTTGATTCGGTGACAACCCAGCCCATGGTAATAAAAATAATTAAGTTAATTGGTCCCTGAGTAGATGTAATTTGATTAAGAGAAATAAAGCCCATGCACAAAAAAGACAAAGTGATTAACGTAATAAAAGAAATATTTCTTCCCCACAAAATAGTTATTCCATTGGTTAGTCCTGTAATTCCAAGCAAGCTAATATAAATATACTCTTGTGGAATAGCTAAAAGACCCAGAAAGGAAAATAAAATAATACTTGGAATAAAAAACCAAGTGGCTTGCGTGAAAACTTTTGAATTATTAAAAACCAAGAAATATAAAATGGCACAAAATAAAATAGTAAGAATAGAAAATACATGCAGCATTGTGTCATTAAAAATAGATGGAGAGGGGGAATTCCATCTTGTAATGAGTGCGAGCAAAAAATAAACGAGATTGGCAATAGCGCCCGGTAAGACCACTCGAATTAATTCATTTCTTGTTGTTGCGTTTGCATAATTCGGTCGCTGATAATTAATCATGATTTTGATTTAATAACCCCTTTTTCACCATGGTTTCGAAGGCGCTCACAATCGCTGGGTCAAATAACTTCCCCGCGTGTTGGTTTAAATATTCTACGGCTTCTGTGTGGCTAATTTTTTCTCGGTATGGGCGCTCTGTTGTTAACGCGTCAAATGCATCTACCACGGCAAATACACGCGCCATAAATGGAATTTCTTCTCCCTTTAATCCAGCAGGGTAACCGCTTCCATCCCAACGTTCTTGGTGATGTTGAATAACTGGCAAGGCGTCGTGTAAAAATGGCACACTTTCAACAATTTTTGCGCCAATATCAGGGTGCTGGCGCATAGCATCCCATTCCGCATCTGTTAATGGCCCGGGCTTCAATAAAATATCATCGCTAATGCCTATCTTGCCAATATCATGCAAAATTGCGCCGCGCTCCATTTTTTTGGCTTGTTCTTCAGACATATTTAATTGTTTGCCAAGTAAAAAAGCAATTTCGGCCACTCGTTTGCTATGACCCTTGGTTTCGTGATCTCTTGCATCTAACGCGCTGCTTAAAGCCAACAGCGTTTGGTCGTACGTTTCTTCTAATTTGTGATAAGCATCTTCAAGCTGGCCCGCCTGATGTCGTGTTTCCATTAAAAG
>CAYOGW010000119.1:2988-7133 GCA_964403635.1 uncultured Anaerolineaceae bacterium
GCGTCATTAATTTTCTCAGCCTGAATAACCCGAAAACTTAAATTTGCAAGTTGGGTGGCAATATTGTACATGCCGCGAATCTCTTGGTAGAGCCAACTGGTTTCAATGGCAGCTCCGGCTTGGGTAGCAATTAAAGTGGTTAATGATTCATCGGTGTCATTAAAATTAGATTTATTGGTTTTACCAAAGACCAAGATTGCGCCAATGGCGGCGTTGCGCATTAAGATGGGTACGCCCATTAAATTTCTTAATTCTGGGTCGCCGGTGGGTAAACTAATAAAACGCTTTCGAATATCACGAATGCGTAGAGGCTCTTTTTGGTGAAGAATTGCTTGTATAAGGGTATTTCCTTCGGGGTCGCTGGCGAGCATAGAAGATAAGGTAGATGTGGCGCCAGCAGAAGCGGTTCGTGTGAACCCACCGCCTTTATCCACCAAAGCCACAAAGACGTAGCGTGCACCAACTACTTGCAGGGTGATGTTAGCAATTTCGTGAATTACTTTTTCTACTTCGAGTGTAGTGGAAAGACTAATACCCGCCTGAATTAATTGGGTTAAGCGGGCATCTCGGTCGGCGCGATTCCATGATGTGGCAAGGCGCAAGCCAATGGTTTCAAGGGTACGGATGTCGCTGTCATCAAAGGCATGTGATTGGTCGTGATTAATGATGAGTACGCCTTTGAAGTGACCTGCATAGGTAATAGGGACCACAAGTTCTGTTAATGCAGTGTGGTTGGCTACTTGAACGTATTCTTGGTCTAGGCGGGTATCTGAAACGAGTTGGGTGCGGCGTAACCTTGCGGCGCGACCTAATATTCCGTTTTGGATGTTTTGGCGATAACCGGAAGGTATGTGGTTGGCATGGCGTCCGCTAGAGCTAATCACAACCAATTCTTGATTTTCGTCATCATATTCCAGAATGCCGCATAAATTTCCGTCTAACCCTTGCACTACTGCGTTGGCGGTTAATTGAGCAGAAACTGGCGGGTCTAGTACTTGTTCTAGTTCGAGATTGATTTGATGGAGTAAATTAAGTTGTGCAACCCGTTTTTTTTCGGTTTGCATTTGTTTATTGAGCAAATCTTCATATTCTTGATTTTTTTTAAGGCGTTTATTTAGTAAATCTCTAGAAATATTAAAGGGTTGAAATAAGACCTGAGCCACTTTTTGAAGCAAAGGGTCTGTGTCTTGTGGCCGCGGCAGAGTGGGTTGTTCTCCATATAAACCCGCAATTAACCCGTTAACCGAAAGGTGCAAAGTGGCCACCATAAACAGGTTCATAAAATATAAAAGATTGAAGCCGATAAAAGCCATTTCTCTTAATGGACGGTTGGATGCTTGAGTTGGAGAATTTGAATCGGCAACCAGCAGGAACCAAGCTATTAGTAAAAGAAGTAAGGCAAGGGTGAGCCCGAATATTTTGAAAAACCTGCGGCCTAGTTCAAACCCTTCGCGCAGGACCAATTTATCCCAAGCAAAGGTTCTATCCATTAAACCTGAAAAAGCAGCGATACTGGCAACAAGCACGGTTGGATAATTAAGTGGGAAGATGTTTTGAAGCGCGATGATTAACCAAGGCAGCCCTAGCAGTTTGCTTCTTGTGGTGGTGGCAAGGGTTGGGTTTTGTTGGGTGATTAAATTAATCGCGGCGCTTAATAGAAACACGGCAGCGAGCATGTTATTTTCTGTAAAAATAGAATCTACTGCGAACGGGGTGTGAGTAGGTTGAAATAAGAGCAGAGTAAATAAACCACTAATTAAATTGGTGAAAATTAAGTTGTGAATATGCCAGCCTTGCGCTGGCGCATGCCTGCGTATAACAATAAAAAAAGTAATAGCGGTTGTGGCTAGAAAGATGGTTTCGAGCGTGAGATGTAAATTAACAGCGTAGTGAAGACAAATGCCCGCCAAGCCAATAGCTGCGGCGTTTATGGTGATGCGCTGTCTTGTAAGTGATTGGTTGAGGAATATTCCACCGCTTAAGAAGATGCCAAGTAAAAAATAACTGAACCCAAGAATCCAGTTTTGCCAAATGGGTATTCCTATAAAGGGGGATGGTAAGCGGTGGGGAATGAGTAAGAGACTAGCACCGGCTAGGATAAAAAATAAAGCTATGCTTAGGCCAATCAGGTAAATGGCGTTTTTGTTGATGACCATAATGGAAGGATAGCACAGTACGATTTGATTGACAATTGATTAGGGAATTAAAAGCAGATGGATGCTTTCTGTTATTATTCTGTGAGCGGGTATAATTTTAAGGTTAGTAAAACGAAAATTAATGAATGGTGGTAAAGATGAGCAATCAACCGTTTTTAACTCTTACACAAATAGATGAAGTGACTGCTGCTGTTCGGGCTCAGACCAAGTACGAACCTAAATTGGCGATTGTGTTGGGTTCGGGGTTAGGGAGTTTGGCAGATTCTATTGAAAATGCAGATGTAATTCCATACTCCAGCCTCCCGCATTGGCCAAAATCGACGGTGCATGGGCACGCCGGCCGTTTAGTAATTGGGATGTTGCAAGGACAATTAATCATGGCTATGCAAGGGCGTATTCATTATTATGAAGGCTACTCTATGTCTCAAGTGACTTTGCCAGTACGGGTGATGCAGCGTATGGGTGTAGAAACCTACATGGTTACGAATGCCGCTGGAGCAATTAATTCAGATTTTGAGCCTGGCGATTTAATGTTAATTACTGACCATTTAAATATGGCAGGTATGGTGGGGTTAAACCCATTAATTGGTCCTAATTTTGATGAGCTGGGTACACGGTTTCCAGACATGAGCCAGGCATATGACCGCGAGTTGCAAGAAGTGGCTCGTCAAGCCGCGCGTCAGGTGGGTATTTCTTTAAGAGAAGGCGTGTACGTTGGTTTAAGCGGCCCTTCTTTTGAAACCCCGGCCGATATGCGCTTTTTAAAAATTTGCGGCGCAGACGCGGTAGGCATGTCTACTGTGCCAGAAGTGACCGTTGCTCGCCATGGCGGTATGCGCGTTTTGGGCATTTCGGGCATTAGTAATAAAGCCAATTTAGATGGCAATACCCCTACGACCCATGAAGAAGTTTTAGAAGCGGGCTTGTCTATGGGTCCAAAATTAGAGAAATTAATTCGAGCCATTTTACCGGGTTTACAGGCTTAAGGACGAACTGTGAGTAATCTAATAAAAATACTAGCGCAGGTTGAAACTGGGCTTTATATCGCATTGGCGATATTTTTTATTTTTACCGCCCGCGCTGCATTTTTGGCTTGGCAAGAACACCGGTTAGCCATTTTTGGCTTAGAAAAGGAGATTACCTACCGGCGTTTGCGTTCTTCGCTTTCTACTTTATTACTGCTTTTTTTGCTTGGAATGACAGTTTTTTGTTTGGTTACTTTTGTGACTCCAATTTTACCGGCCTCAAATCAAATACCAACCGCTACGGTAGATTTAATGAAGCAGGCTACCCCTACTTTTGATCCCGATTTAGATGTTCAGCCAACCTCCGTGCCGCAACCACCGCCAGGCACCGAGGGCTGTATTCCCAACCGTTTGGTCATCACCTCGCTGGTGGGCGGTCAGCAGGTATCGGGTCAGGTTACTTTAATCGGCACGGTAGATATCCCTAATTTTGGGTTTTATAAATATGAATATACAGCCCTTTCTACAGAACAATGGTCTCCTATTGCGGCTGGTCGTGATGTGGTTCGAGAAGGTACAATAGGTTTATGGGATACCAGCCAATTAACCCCCGGCGATTATCAATTAAGGCTGGTAGCAACAGATAATGAAGGCAACGAATTGCCTCCTTGTGTGATACCTGTTCGAGTGGCGGCACCCTAACTATGACAGAGATTGAAATTCGCAACACCATTTCTACTGATATTGCTCGTATGGCGCTCTTAGACCATTCGGTAGATACCGATTATGTATGGCAGTTAGACTTGCACCGCGAAAGTGCTCAGGTTGATTCTATTTTTCGTGAGGTGCGGCTGCCACGCACCATTCGTATTTCGCATGTTCGTTTGGCAGAACAACTTCCGGATGAATGGCATCGTTCTCCGATGTTGAGCGCGATGCAGGGTAACCAGCCGGTGGGTTATATCCGCTTTCGAGATGATATGGTGCCGCATGCCATTTGGATTACAGATTTGGTTGTAGCGCG
>CAYOGW010000120.1:0-6852 GCA_964403635.1 uncultured Anaerolineaceae bacterium
TAGCGGCTGGCACGACCGCGCGGCAAGCCACCGCTGTTTTTGGTGATGTTCCGATTGATGGCTATGAAATTGATGAAAAAATCGTTCAGGTAGGGCGTGATTATTTTGAAATGACCATGCCTAATTTAAATGTGTACATCACAGATGGTCGCTGGGGGTTAGAGCATTCTGAATATCAATATACCCTTATTGCTGTAGATGCTTACCGCCCGCCTTACATTCCGCCGCAATTAACCACCCAAGAGTTTTTTCAGATTGTGGCAGCGAAACTGGAAGAAAATGGTGTATTAGCCATTAATATTGGTCGCACACCCGATGACCGCTCTTTAATTAATGATTTAGCCGCTACCATTGAAACTGTATTACCCAATGTCTATGTGATGGATGTGCCGAATACATTTAATTCAGTTTTATACGCCAGCCGGTCGCCTATCTCTGGCGAAAACTTAGCGGCTAATTTTTTAACGCTATCTCAACAAAAAGACAGTCATCCATTGTTGCTGCGAGCCATGCAAGTAACCTTTACTAATTTACAGCCTACACCCAGCGGCGGGCGAATTTATACCGATGATTTGGCTCCGATTGAATGGGTAACAAACAATATGATTTTGTCTTTTATTTTGGGTACAGATTTGCTGCCATTACAGCAGCGATTTGATCAATGACTGTGGAGAATAAAAATATGAAAAGCGCTTTTTCTTGGGTTACAGCTATTTTCGTGGCAGCTATTTTGCCTTTAATTTTCATTCGGGTATTGTTGACTCCAATTTTCCCGCAAGTGGAGTATCGTCTGCTGGGTTTTCCAGAAGATAGTTATGGCTTTACTTTGGAAGACCGTTTGCATTGGGCGCCCATTGCGATTGAGTATTTATTAAATGATGCTGGACCAGAATTTTTGGCTGATTTACGTTTTGAAGATGGCTCTGCTGTATTTAATGAGCGAGAAGTAAGCCATATGCTAGATGTAAAAATAGTGGTTACTGGGGCTTTAATGGCCTTGCGTTTAATCTTGCTGGCTTTGGTATTGCTAGCTTTGTTGGCTTGGCGTTTTACTTTAATTAAAGAGTTTATGCTAGGGATTCAACGCGGCGGTCAACTGATATTTTGGCTTATTTTAGGCATTGGCGCGTTTGCCGCAATCTCCTTTAATGCTTTCTTTACTGCTTTTCATGGTTTGTTTTTTACAGGCGATTCTTGGCTGTTTTATTATTCAGACACATTAATTCGCTTGTTTCCCATTCGATTTTGGCAAGATGCCAGCCTAATTATTTTAGGCGGCTCGCTTTTATGTGGTTTGTTTTTAGGCTTTTTGTGGAAACCAAAACAAGCCTAATGGGTTATTTTTGTGTAATTAAACTTAACTGGGTATAATCACAAAGGAGAATTTACTATGACTACTTTGGAAAATAAAGTTGCTGTTGTCACTGGTGGTTCGCGTGGTATTGGCCGTGCCATCGCTTTAGATTTAGCTCGTCAAGGCGCGGCGGTGGTGGTGAATTACAACAAATCTTCAGAGCAGGCAGATGCTGTCGTAAACGAGATACAGGCTGCGGGTGGGAAAGCCTCCGCCTTCCAAGCCGATGTTTCCGATTTCGAGCAGGCTTCTAATCTGATAAAACATGCCATTGATACCTTTGGTGATTTGCATATTTTGGTCAATAATGCTGGCATTACGCGTGATGGTTTAATTATGATGATGTCGGCTGATGACTGGAATGCCGTCGTCGATACCAATTTAAGCAGTACATTCAATTGTTCTAAAGTCGCTGTTCGACACATGATGCGCAAGCGTTTTGGTCGTATTGTGAATATTTCTTCGGTTTCGGGCCAAATGGGTAACCCAGGGCAAACCAATTATTCGGCTTCAAAAGCGGGTCAGATTGGTTTTACAAAAGCTTTGGCGCGTGAAGTGGCTTCTCGAAATGTGACCGTGAATGCTATTGCGCCCGGCTTTGTAGATACTGAAATTTTGGACGCCATGTCTCCTGAGGTCTTAGAAGCCGCGCTTAAGATGGTGCCGTTGGGCCGCAAAGCGCAACCAGAAGAAATTGCTTATGCGGTCAGTTTCCTTGTTTCAGACCAAGCGGGTTATATTACCGGTCAGGTGCTGGGCGTGGATGGCGGCATGGCGATGATGTAAGGAGTTTAAATGACAGAGAAAGCAATTACTGGTAAGACAACCTTAGCCCCCGAAGTGTTATTAACCATTGCCCGAATGTCTACTTTGGGCGTTGAAGGGGTTAACCGCATCGCGGCGGTACCCGGTGGTTTTGGCAAGTTGTTTCGCCGAGGGATGTCTGAAGGGGTGCAGGTTTCGATTGAAGACGGGCTGATTTATATGGATTTGTTTGTTGTATTAAATCAGGGCGTTAATGTTCGTGAAGTCAGCCGCCAAATTCAGCAGCATGTCACCCGTGCACTTTCAGAAATGGTTGGCATGGAAGTAGGACAGGTTAATATTCATATTGAGGATATTGATTTTTCGAGTGAAAAGTAAGAGTAAATTTTAAATGAAATCTCGCACCAGAGCTCGTAGTGTTGCTCTGCAAGTACTTTACGAAATTGATATGACAGGTCATTTGCCCGGCGAAGTGTTTACCCAGCGCTTGGCAGATGCTCGTCTGGATGACCAATTTGTCTTAAATGACGATTTGGAGAAGTTTGCACATCAGTTGGTGTTTGGCATTTTCCCACATGCTGAAAAATTGGATCGCGCTATAGAAAAATATGCTCCTGAATGGCCCTTTGACCAAATTGCGCCGATAGACCGCAATATTATGCGGATGGCTTGTTGGGAATTTGCAGTTTCTAAACTAACCCCTACCAAAGTTGCGATTAATGAAGCGGTTGAACTGGCAAAAATGTTCGGCTCTGATAATGCGCCACGATTTATAAATGGTGTCTTGGGTAGTTTGGCAGAGCATGAAAATGATATTTATCAGTCTTTTTTAGTTACGGATGTTTAATTAAATGGAAATTCTTGGCGTTGGAATCCCTGAAATAACTTTTATTGTTCTTTTGGCTTTAATTTTATTGGGGCCAAAAGATATGGCAGAGGCAGGCCGCACGATTGGTCGCTGGCTTAGGCGTTTTGTGCACTCTTCCACTTGGCAGGCGTTGCGAACTACTGGCAAAGCCGTGAGTGAACTGCCAACTCGTTTAATTAAGGAAGCTGGGATTGAAGAATTTGAACAGCAATTAAATGCAGAAATGCGCAGTAAGCCCGCGCATCGCATTCAACCGCCCATAGCTGAAAATACACCAGTAGAGAAAAAAGCACAAAAGCCAGTGGATAACCAGCCATCGAAAGAGGAACCATCTGCATGAAATCTTTTGGGCAATGGTTACTTTGGGTTTTGTCTCTTCCGTTTAGGCTGATTGTTTGGTTAATCAGCCTTCCTTTTTTGTTTTTAGGTTGGCTCTTTCACCCAGTTACGGAGCGAATTAAAGAAAGTTCTATTTTTCTTTTTTTTACTGACGAGCCGGAAGAACACGATTTTCCAGAATTAATTTCGGCTACATTTTCAGCGCCAGAGCTGTTGCTAGAACAATTAGAAGATTTACGCGGTCATTTACTGCGAATTTTGTTGGCTTTAATTATCACTATTAGTCTTTCTTTTTATTTTACAGACCAAATTGTGGCATTTCTCGCTCAACCGATTGGCGGTTTACAAAAATTACAAGCCATTGAAGTAACCGAATCGATTAGTGTATTTATGAAAGTAGCCTTAATGGCTGGGCTGGCGATTGGCTCACCGTATGTTGCTTTTGAAGTTTGGTGGTTTATTGCGCCAGGTTTACGGCCTGCTGCTCGGCTTTCGGGTTTGTTAACCATCCCGATGGCTTTAATCTTCTTTTTAAGCGGCATGGCTTTTGCTTATTATTTTATGTTACCCAGCGCGCTGCCGTTTTTATTAGATTTTTTAGGGATTCAAACCAATCTACGCCCCGACTCATATTTTGAATTTGTAACCAGTCTGATGTTTTGGATAGGGGTGTCTTTTGAATTTCCATTGCTTGTTTTTGGTCTTTCGGGCATTGGTTTGTTAAACCCCAAACTGTTATTGCAGCAATGGCGTTTGGCTGTTATTTTAATTGCCGTGTTAGCAGCGATTATTACCCCTACCATTGACCCGATTAACATGGCCTTGGTGATGGGGCCGATGATTGGCTTATACTTTTTAAGTATTTTCTTTAGCTTTTTAGCTCGTTTGGGGCAAAAACCAACAACCGCTGCTGTTGAATAAAGTATTCGCAGAAAACCTAAAATTGATATAAGATTAGAAAACTCTTTTGTGAAGAAAAGAGAAATTGCCCGCACCTTGTGCCAAAAAGAAGAATACGGGTTAAGGAGATTTTTAATGAAAGCAACGAAACAATCTTTATTTTTGCGTTTAAGCGCCTCGTTTATGCTCGCATTGGTAAGCATGTCTTGCACTTTTTCATTATTAGATTGGGGACAATTATTTCCGGAAGAAACTCCCGCAGTAAATACTGGCGGCCCAACAGCCACCCCCCAGCCATTGGCTGAGATTGTTTTTAACGCGAATTTGCCAGCCCCGCTTGCCCCCGGCGAAACCCTGCACTTGGCAGTATTGGATGAAGTAACCGGTTTGGCGCTTAACCCACAGCTGTATCAAATGCAGCCTGTCGATGCGCTGCGTTATACCTTTACCTTACCCAGTTTTCTTAATTCAGCCATTAAATATCGATACGTTCGTCAAGGAGCAGGCATCATTCAGGAAGATTCGGCGCTTGGCAATTTGGTTCGTTACCGCATGGCAATAGCGGATGGTCCCATTACAGTAGAAGATAAAATCGCTTCTTGGGGTGATACGGCGTTTAACGGTCCAACCGGACGAATTGCCGGAACCGTAACAAACGCCCAAACTAACCTTCCTTTAGTCAATGCGATGGTCTTGGCTGGGGGGGTGTCTACCCTTACTGATTCTATCGGGCAATATTCATTAGAAGGCTTACCTCCAGGGACGCATCATTTAACCGTTTATGCTCTTGATGGCAGCTTTAAGCCATTTCAGCAGGGTGCGGCCGTAGCCCAAGACCAAACGACCACCGCACCAATTTCGGTTACGCCTGTGCCAATGGTGCAAATCACTTTTTATGTAGCTGTCCCTGCTAATACAGTGGTCGGAGCGCCTGTCCGCTTGGCTGGAAACTTGCTTTCGCTTGGAAATACTTTTGCAGACCTGAACGGCGGCTTGAGCGTGGGAGCCTCCCGTATGCCATCCTTAACCCCTACACAAGATGGCCGCTATAGTATTACTTTAAGGTTACCTGCGGGGGCGGATATCCGCTATAAATACACCTTAGGGGATGGCTTTTGGAATGCGGAACACAAAGAAGATGGCGGTTTTGTAACACGACAATTAATTGTGCCGAATGTAGATACTACAATTTCTGACACGGTTGCTACTTGGCAAGCCGGACCCTCGGCGCCGATTACGTTTGAAGTGAGTGTGCCAGGCAATACTCCAGCCAATGATATTGTGCATATTCAATTTAATCCCTACGGTTGGACAGAACCCATCCCGATGTGGCCGGTTGGAAATAACAAATGGGTATACAAATTATTTAGCCCGCTAAATATGTTAGGTAGTTTTGGTTATCGATATTGCCGTAATGGGCAATGCGGCGCGGCGGATGATGTTGCAACCGCAGGCCCTACTGGCTCTGGGCGAACGGTAAGCACCAGTTTGGTTTCGGAGAATATTCAAGATACGGTTCGCGGCTGGGTTTGGTGGCCAGAAAGCGACCCTGTGACCATTGTGGCTGTGCCAGTTACCCCCAGAAAAGGTGCTTTTTGGACAGGTATTGAGTTGCAGAGAAGTTATCACCCCAATTGGCAGGTGCAATATCCGCAAGCCATGCAAAATGTTCAGGCGTTGGGTTCTAATTTTGTAGTGTACACCCCCACTTGGACAGCTACCAAAGCGAACCCATTGGTTTTTGCTGCAACCCCCGGGTATGACCCGCTCTGGGCAGATGCGCAGCAAGCCATTCAATTTGGTCGCGCTTTAAATTTAAATGTGGCTGTCTTTGCCGAGCCACGCTTATTGCCTTCTTCCTCTGAATTTTGGAAAAATGCATCGCGTTCACCGGCTTGGTGGGATGCTTGGTTTGCACAGTATCGCGCCTTTGCGATTTACCATGCCGATTTAGCCGCCCAGTCTGGCGCGCAAGCCTTAATTTTAGGCGGCTCTCAAATAACGCCCGCGCTGCCAAACGGAGTATTGGCAGATGGCAGCAGTTCGGCTGTCCCCGCGGATGCTGAAGCCCGTTGGCGCGGCATTTTAAATGATGTGCGCTCGCGGTTTTCGGGGCAAGTGTTGTGGGCAATTCCCTACGAAAACACTCTGCCAGCAGCCCCTGTCTTTCTAAACCAAGTAGATGCGGTGTATTTGCTCTGGTCTGCTCCTTTAGCACCGAACCAAGCTGCGGCTACTTTAGATGCGATGACAACCGAAGCGGGTCGCCGCATGGATGAACAGTTATTGCCCTTTTTAGCGGCTATTTCGAAACCGGTTGTCATATCCATTAATTATCCTTCGGCGGCAAACGCGGCAACGGGCTGTGTTCCCGCTTCTGGCGGCGGATGTTTAGATTGGTCGGCTTTGGCACGCCCCTTCCCAGATATCTCCTCAGCCGCGCTAGACTTAACCGGACAAGCCAATTTGTATCAAGCCATGTTACAAGCCATTAATCAAAGAGAGTGGATTAGCGGCGTCGTATCCGCGGGGTATTATCCTCCTGCCAGCCTAATGGATAAGTCAGCATCCATTCATGGGAAAATGACCGCCGATTTACTTTGGTATTGGTTTCCAAGATTATTAG
>CAYOGW010000121.1:0-646 GCA_964403635.1 uncultured Anaerolineaceae bacterium
CATCTTCAGCCCCTTTAATTCGCACAAAGGCTTGCACACGGGCTAAAAATTCGCGGTTAGAGATTGGCTGCGTAATATATCCATCTGCCCCCATATCTAACCCAATCGCTTGGCTGTCCGCGTCTACATTCGCCCCCGAAAAAAATATAACAAACGTAGAAGCCAGTTTGGGGTTGCTTTTAATGCGGCGGCACACTTCTAAGCCATCCATGCGCGGCATGTGTCTGTCCAACAACACCAAATCGGGCAAATGCTCTTCCATCATCAACAACGCTTGTTCGCCATCTACGGCGGTTAAAGTGCCATACCCAGCGGAATTTAATAGGTGTTGATTAACCAAGCGTAACGATTCATTATCATCCACAATTAAAATGACAGTTTTTTGGTAATTCATCCAGCCTCTACTTCAAACCCTTTTGGTTACTTATAAAAGAAAGTAGCCAAAATAATCTTACCAAAGCATAGCAACCCCAACTTAAATTAATTATCCATTTTAAAGGTTCGTTAAGCAACTAAATCAACTATGAATTATGAAAGGTTAAACAAAAGTTTTTAGCAGTATTTTAATTAAAGAAGGTTTTCCCGCACCAACAACTCGGCATTAGAGATAGAACCCCCCGCCGCCCCACGGATGGTGTTATGCGAC
>CAYOGW010000121.1:656-1779 GCA_964403635.1 uncultured Anaerolineaceae bacterium
AGGTTCGTTATGCAACTATAACAACTATGAATTATGAAAGGTTTAAAAAAATAGCAGAATTTTAATTAAAGAAGCTTTTCTCGCACCAACAACTCGGCATTATAGATAGAACCCCCAGCCGCCCCACGGATGGTGTTATGCGAAAGCACCACAAACTTGATTCCCATTAACGGGTCTGGTCTTACTCTGCCAACCACCGTCGTCATACCATTGCCGGTTAAACGGTCTAACCTTGGCTGAGGGCGGTCTGCTTCTTGGCGGACGAGAATCACCGGCTGCGGGCTAGATGGCAGGTTGCGGGCTATGGCTGGGGGTTGGTACGCGCTCATTAAACGGGAGGCCTCCTCAGGGCGGCCTGCCTGATGCAGTTCCACACTGACACAAACGGTATGCCCATCTAAAACCGCCACTCGGTTGGTATGCGCGCTTAATCGTACATCTGCCAAATTAATTAAATTATTTTCAAACTTACCCAGCATTTTTAACGGCTCCCACTCCACTTTTTCTTCTTCCCCGTTGATGTTGGGAATAATATTGTCAATCACATCCAGCGCCGAAACGCCCGGGTAACCCGCGCCAGAAAGGGCTTGCAGCGAAACAACAATAGCCTTTTTAACGCCCAAGGTTTGATGCAAGGCTTGCAATGCGACGGTTAAACCCGTGCTGGTGCAATTGGGGTTGGTAAGGATACAGCCGCTCCAGTTGCGGTTTAAGCGTTGCTGCTTAATTAAATAAATATGCTCGGCGTTGACTTCGGGAAGTAATAATGGCACATCTTCGGCAGTGCGGAAGCTGGAAGCGTTAGAGCAAACCGCGAAACCGGCTTGGGCAAAAAGCGGCTCGAGCGTTTGAGCTTGCTGGCTGTGCAACGCGGAGAAAACAATTTTGGCAGAAATGGCTTCTGGGCTAGCCGCGATGATTTTCATCTCTCGCGCGTAGGCGGGCATGGCTTCGGGCAAAATCCAGTGGCAGGCTTGGGCGTAGGCTTTGCCAACCGATTGCTCGGAGGCGGCTAGCGCGACCACTTTAAACCAGGGGTGATTTTCGAGCAGAGAAACGAAGCGCTGGCCGACTGAGCCGGTGGCGCCGAGTATGGCAACAGGGATTTTTGGGTTGGTCATGT
>CAYOGW010000121.1:1879-6831 GCA_964403635.1 uncultured Anaerolineaceae bacterium
CAAATTGCACGAATTTAATTAAGTTATTCGACAATTAATTGATGCAAGGCGCGCACCACTTTTTCGGTATCGGCTTCTTCGACGACCATGCTGATCGAGACTTCAGAGGAGCCTTGCGCGATGGCTAAGACGTTGGCGCCGCTATTGCCCAAGCAGGTGAAAACCCTGCCCGCCACGCCCGGGGTGTGGCGCATGTTCACACCGACTACCGTAATAATGGAAATGTCCTCCGTCATCCAAATGCGGTCAATATCATGCTGATTAATTTCTAGAGCAAAGACTTGCTCGAGCGCGGTTAACACCACTTGCGCGGCTTCTTTTGGCACCGCGAAGCAAATGGATTGCTCGGAAGAAGCCTGCGTGATTAACGGCACACTCGTCCCAGTGGAAGCCACCGCCGCGAAAGCGCGCGCCGCCACCCCAGGAATGCCGAGCATGCCACGCCCTTCGATATTAATTAATCGCTGGGGGCGAATGGCAGTAACCGCCCGAATGACATGTTTTTCACCGTTGGGTTGGTTGTTATTAGGCACGTTGGCTACTAAGCGTGTGCCCGCATGGCTGGGATTAAACGTGTTGCAAATTCTTAAACCTATGCCCGCCTCCACCACTGGACGAATGGTTTTGGGGTGCAGCACTTTTGCGCCGTAATAAGCCAGTTCAGCGATTTCGCTATAGGTGATTTCTGGCAGGGTTTGAGCGCGCGGCTCTAGGCGCGGGTCGGTGGTCATCACGCCGTCTACATCAGTCCAAATCCAGACTTCGTCGGCGGGCAGCACCGAAGCCAAAATGGCGGCCGAATAATCACTGCCGCCGCGCCCAAGCGTGGTAATTACACCGGCGGGTGTAGCACCGATAAATCCGGTTGTAATGGGCAGAATCTTGTTTTCAAAAAGGGGATTAATTAAACAGTGAACTTTTTGCTGTGTAGCCGCAAAATTAGGATGCGCGTTTTGAAACTGCTCGTTGGTCACAATTAAATCACTGGCTTCTATGGCTTGCGCATCAATACCCGCCGCCGAAACCGCCGCCGCCAGCAAACGCACACTCATCCGTTCGCCCAAACTGGCGACTGCATCCAAAGCACGCGGGCTGGCTTCTCCTAGAACTGCAATCGCCTTAATTAAATGGGCGAAGCTGGCTATCAGCTGAGAGATTTCTTGCTGAACGGAAGCGCGCTGGTCGGGAGTCAGCCGGAGGGCGGCCAAGGCTTGGGCGTGCTTCTGATTAATTAATTCCTCCGCATCTGCCAGCCCAGACACATCCCCTTGAGCGGCGAGCGCCGCTTGTTCCAACAGCAAGTTGGTGATGCCCGCCATGGCGGAGGTGATGACTAACAGACGCGGCCAGCTTTTTTGCGCGTCGCGGATGATGGCGACCACTTTCATTAAGGCATCTGCCGAGCCAACGGATGTGCCGCCAAACTTCATGACCAGTGTTTTTTGTGCCATAGGGCTCCTTTGGATAAAAAAAACACCCCACCAGTTTGGTGGAGTGTTTGTGTTGCGAAAGATGTTTAGCTTCGTTTATGCCACTCATCCAACCACAAAGAGCCCACCGCGGGTTTGGGGGGTAGTCATGGTCATCATAGTGGCACAAAAATGGGCTTGGTTCATGTTGGGGCGTATTCTATGTGTATAGACAGAATTCGTCAAGGGAATTTACCATTCTAAAAATTAAGACTTAATTGTAATAAGGTAAAATGGACTAATGACAACACAATTAGCTTTGTCTTTTTACGAAAACGAAACAGAACCACAAAAGAAAAAAAACGATTCTGAATGGGGAACCTTTAAAGATAGTTTAAGGGCTCCAGTTCATAGGTGGTTTACTTATCCAGCAGGATTTTCTTATAAAGCAGTTGAGTTTTCCATAAAAAGATATGCCATTAATAAAAATGACACGATATATGATCCATTCATGGGCTCTGGAACAACAAATCTCGTTGCCAAAACACTAGGGATTAATTCAATCGGTGTAGAAGCTCACCCATTTGTCTTTCAAATTACCAAAGCAAAGCTAAACTGGGATATTGATTTAAAGTTGGTTAATGACTTTATTAAATTAATTGAGAATCAACTGCCGAAAAAAGTTGATTCTCTAAAGACAAAAAAATTGCAAGATGAATTTCCAGAATTGATTTTAAAATGTTACGAAGAAAAAACCCTTTTAAACCTTTGGGCAATAAGAGAATTAATAGCTGAAAACTTAAAAGAAGGTGAAATTAAAGATTTTTTCTTCGTAGTGGTAACTGCAATGCTTAGAAACGTATCAATTGCAGCAACAGGATGGCCGTATATTGCGCCAAATAAAGTAAAAACATCATCCATCGACAAAGATGTATTACATGAATTTGTTTTACTTGCGAATCAAATGGCAAAAGACATTCAAACAATTAAACTTTGGTCAAAAGATCAATATAAAACATCAAATCACTATTTAATTAATGGTGATTCCAGAAAAACTATTAATTTAATTGAAGACATGTCTATTAATCATGTTTTTACATCACCACCTTATCTTAATAATTTCGATTATGCTGACAGAACACGCCTTGAATTATATTTTTGGGGACATGCCAAATCTTGGGGAGACATTAGTCAAAAAATCCGAACCGTATTAATGACATCTGCTACTACTCAAATTAACCGTTCAGATGAGAAATATAATATTTTAGATGAATTCTCAAAAGAATGCCCTGAAACCACAGAATTTATCAGTAGCAAAGTATATGAACTTGAAAAAATTAGAAACACAAAGGGAGGTAAAAAAAGCTACGATTTAATGGTAGCTGGGTATTTTAATGATATGTACAAGATTATTAAAGATGTATATCGAGTATTAAAACCCAATTCAAAAGCTCTTTTTGTTCTTGGTGATTCTGCTCCATATGGAATTCATATACCAACTGACAAATTAATAGGAGATATAGGTCTTGACATAGGTTTCAGCTCTTATGAAATTGAAATTTTAAGAACACGCGGAGACAAGTGGAAAGCCAATCCTCAACGACATAACATCCCTTTACGAGAGGGTGTTGTAATTCTTACTAAGTGAGGGCTTCATGCCAACTGATAATCAACATGGAAAAGCAAGTCGCATCGGACAAATTATTGGAGGAGCATTTGAAACTGTAGTTATTAAATTTATTAAATCTTATTTAAAAAAGAGCCATCCAGATTTTGTAATATTAGACCCAGAGCTTGGAAAAAGTCTGTTAACTTTAGAAATGCCCGGTGGAGTAAAAAGACAACTCGATACCGTAATCGGAGTAGTAAATTCTAATGATCCAATCGCGCTCCTTGAAACAAAATGGTTAAAAGATGGGCGTCATTGGAACGATAAAGGTGCTTGGATATTACAATTACGTGAAGTTAGAAGAAATTATCCGACCGTTCGTGGGGCTGCAGCTATATTAGCCGGATTTTGGAATGAAGGATTTCGTGTCCTTCTAAAAAACCAAGGCGGCGTTGATATGATTTTAGTAGTAACGGATGAAGAAGTATATAAATCAATTCAGCCACATCTTAATAATGCATTAGGAGATAAAACTTTTCAATTAAATGCCAGTGAAATCCGAGAACGATTTCCTTCAAATCATCTAAATGATTTCAATAATTTTTTAACTGAATTCAGCGATTCTGGTGAATTATATAAATTAACAAAAACTTGGTTAAATATCAATAGAACAATTGAAGAATCAAATGAAATAATAAATGGGAAAATACTTATTCAAAAAGCATTGGATAATCTTCTTAGCCCATTACCTGAAAATCCTAAAATTAAAACATTTGAAATAACTTTAGAGATTGAATCTGGCAATTTAATTCATAAGAGTTTCAACGACTTAGAAGAATTATATGAGTTCATTCAAAATCACGTTCAAAACCCAGCAGCACTTAGAGAAATAATCAGTCCAAAAAAGAATACTAAAAAAACTCAAGAACAATCATCATTTTATATTGTTAATAATGATGACGATGATGAGTGGTAATTAACTCATAATATAAATCTTGAATTACACAATATTTCCGAATCTGACCCTTTGCCCTTGACGGATTGCCGAATGTGCCTATAATCGGGCGAAACCTTAACCCTGCCATGAATATATCAACCTTCGCTCTTATTATTGTAGTCGTCCTTGCGGTCCTTATTATTAAGGATCTATTTTCCGTTGGGATGGCACACGAGCAGGTCTAGCAAAGCAAGCATACCTACTTAGAGAACGAAAGAGCCGCCCAGCGATTGGGCGGCTCTTTTTTTATATTTTTTTTACAGAGAAAAGAGAAGAGACTGCCATGCGTTCTGATACGATTAAAAAAGGGTTCGACAAAGCCCCCCACCGCGCCTTATTGCGCGCCACCGGTTTGCAAGACGATGACTTTCACAAACCCTTTGTCGCCATTTGCAATTCCTATGTCGATGTTGTTCCCGGGCATGTTCACCTGCAAAGTTTTGGAAAATTAATTAAAGACGCGGTCCGCGCGGCGGGCGGCGTACCGTTTGAGTTCAACACCATCGGTGTGGATGACGGCATCGCCATGGGTCACATGGGCATGAAATATTCGCTGCCCTCGCGTGAATTAATCGCCGACTGCGTTGAAACCATGATTGAAGCCCACCGTTTCGACGCGATGGTCTGCATCCCCAATTGCGACAAAATCGTACCCGGCATGCTGCTGGCGGCCATGCGCGTCAACATCCCGACCATTTTTGTTTCGGGCGGCGCCATGAAAGCCGGAATGACTCCCGAAGGTGAAACGATTGATTTAATTTCGGTCTTTGAAGGGGTCGGCGCATTCTCAGCGGGCAAAATTGATGAAAAGCGGCTGGCTACGCTCGAAAAGTTCGCCTGTCCATCCTGCGGATCCTGCTCTGGCATGTTCACCGCCAACTCGATGAACTGCTTAATGGAAGCGCTGGGCTTGGCATTGCCCTACAACGGCTCGGCG
>CAYOGW010000122.1:0-6702 GCA_964403635.1 uncultured Anaerolineaceae bacterium
GGCGCGTTTTTAATTAATTCAAGAACAATGGCAACGCCAACGCGGTTATCGATGGCTTTTGCCATAATAGAAGGGCCGACCCGCCGAAATGATGTTGCAAAGGTAGCCCGTTCGCCTAATTTGGCTTTGCCGCCTGGACCTAAATCAATGCGTAACTGGTCTAGTGGGATTTTGCGGTTGCCTTCTTCTACAGTGGTTAAATGAATAGGACGGGCACCAATGACGCCGGGGATTTTGTTCTTACCTACCCAAACTTGTTTACCGACCAATTGGCGTACATCTAACCCGCCAACATTTTCAAAACGATACAAACCTTCGCCTTCTTCGCTAACGAGCATAAAGCCAACTTCGTCCATGTGGCAGTCAACCATAACGCGCACGCGTTTTTTGGCTGAACCTTTTTTAAATGCCAGCACGCTGCCAAGCGCATCTACTTTGACTTCGGCGGTGGTGTTTTTTAATTCTTCTAGCACAATTTTTCGTACTTCGCCTTCGTCACCAGAAACAGCGACAACATTGCAAAGTTTTTCGAGTAATTTAATTTGAGCGTTTCCAATAGAAGGCATAGATTTGTCCGATAATATGTGAGAATCAGTTTTCAGCGGGTTAATCGTCCCAGGTAATGGTATCCAAAAAGTCGGGAGTCAGCGAGGCAATAAACTCAGCCAGTAAGCGGCCAGTGCGTTGAATATCTTTAATCGCGACCATTTCCACTGGTGTGTGCATATATCTTAAAGGGATGCTAACCACCATAGTAGGAATGCCCTCGGCGCTCACTTGGGTGGCGTAGCCATCCGTGCCAGACATGCGCGGCATTACATCTACATCATGCGGCATCTCTAGCTTCTCGGCTAGTTCTTTAAATTTTTTGTGTAAAAATGGGTGGATATTGGGACCGAAGCCAAGCGAGGGGCCTTTGCCAAGGGAGTGGGTTTGCCAGTCGCTGGCGCCCGGGCCTTTCGCAAAAGTAACATCAACCGCTATGGCTATGTCGGGTTTTAAGCCAAAAGCGGAGGTATAGGCTCCGCCAAGGGTTTCTTCTTCTTGCGCGGTGGCAACAGCCCAAACATCCCAACTGTGGGCTTTGGTTTGCAGTTCTTCTAGCGCGATGGTTAAGGCGGCAACTGAGGCGCGGTTGTCTAACGTGTGGCCAGAAATAATATCTCCGGCGAGTTCGGTTGGTTCGCTGGCGTAAGAGACCACATCTCCAATACGAACTTTTTGGGCGAGTTCGCGGGCGGTTAAACCGGTATCAATTAATAGTTTATCCATCGGAACAGGCCCGTCGCCAACGCTGGCTGGTAAGAGTTTGCCAGGCGGTTGAACCACTACACCGGGGATGGCTTCGCGGCCGTAAATCGTTACCGGGGTGCCCGGCAAAACACGCGGGTCTACCCCGCCGATATCTGTGATGCCAAGCCATTCACCTTCTATGCGGGTAACCATCAATCCGATCGCATCCATGTGGGTGGCAATCATCACCGATCGGCGGTTTTCATTTAATGTTCCGCGTTTAAGGGCTTCGAGCGAGCCTATTTTGCTGGGTTTCAATTCATCTACCAACGGTTTCCATGCTTCTTCAACGATTTGGTAAACGGGGGTTTCGTAGCCCGAAAGGCCCGGGGCATTAATTAATGATTTCAGAAAAGGGAGAATTTGCATAAGCCTTAATTAAGGAGCAGGTGTAGTTGAAGTGGGGCTGGCCGGAACCGCAGTTGCCGAGGTTGGAACAGGGGTTGCGCTGGCTGGAATGGCAGTGGCAGTTAATGTGGCGGTTGGCGGCACAGGCGAACTTGTCCATGTGGCGGAGGGGGTTAAGCTTGGGGTAAGGGTTGGCGGTGGTAAGAAGGGAGTTAAAGAAGCTGTAAAACTAGCGGTAACTGTTGGGGTAAAGGTGCTGGTTGGTGAAGCGCTGGCTGTGGCTGTTAATAAGTTAGGGGTAGGGGACGGCCCAGCTGTGGTGACAATAACCAAGGGTGTTTCGGTTGCGGTGCTGGTTATGGTTGCTGTGGGCGTTGGGGTACCATTGCCCGGGCGAAATTGTAAAGCGACCAAGCCTAAGCAGTAACAGGGCAAGGTTGCGACAATAACGGTAACAAGCATCGAACGGCGGCGGTTGCGCAGGGCTTCTTCACTAGACACGGGGTAATCATATCATCAGAGTTAATCAGGGGCAAGAAAAGTAAAAGCGGCGCAGGGTTTAGCCTGCGCCGCTGGGTGTGCTAGCCGTTATCGCCAGAACTTCCGCCGCCTTTTACCGGCATCCCTTCAAAATAGAAATTATCAAATGTCACCATAATCGAATGGAACCCGACTACTAAACCGACACGGCCAGGTCCGCCGCGCATTTCAAAAGTTTGAACGACTTTCCCATTAATAGAAACAGTTGCCATGCGAGTGCCAGTTTTATCGCTTACTTCTACTTCTACACGGTTGGTTAAACGCCCTGCTCGCAGCGCTGATGATGGGACGAAACCTTTATCTGGGATGATGGTGTACCAAAGGTTGTTTCCATTTTCTCCGACAGGAGCAAAATACCATAAACCATAATAGTTCCAAGTGGTTAATTCAACATCAATATAGTTGCCGTCATTTTCCCACAGCACCAAGCCAAAACCACGGTCAGATGGTCCGTCTAAGTAGGTCACATCAACACCCATTTTGTAATTTTCAACATAACCACAGTCATCACAAATGGCAACATAACCGCCGCCATAATTAATATCGGGTTCGTTGGGTCCAAAGTAAAAGACACCGTCGCCAATACCACAGACCGTGCATTCGCTCCAGCGTCCAACATCAGATGAGAAATCATCATTAATCACAACCGGGCCTGCCGTGGGCGTTGCGCTCGGAATTGCGGTTGGATATTTGGTTGGCAAGGATGTTGGGGTTACCGCCGCCGCTTCGGTTTGTGAAGCATTTAATGCCGAAAGGGTTGCATCTAGCGCGGCTTGTGTATTTTGAATGGAGGTTGAAGCGGGGTTTGCTTCAGCGTCTGTACCCGTCATGGCACACGCCAGAGAAACAGCCAAAAGGACAAAAAAGAATAATTTTAATGCGGTGTTTGTTTTCATGAATTTCCCCTTTTTTATTAAGAATAGGTTAATTCCTATTTTATGTTTATTTTTATTTTTTAGCAATCTTAATTTATTTGTCTAGATAATTAATTTAAGGAGTCTTTCTCGGTCTGGTAAAATCGGGTTAATAACCTATGATTCCCGTTCAACTTAAACTATCTGGCTTTCTCTCTTATCGTGACCCTGTTACGGTGGATTTCACAACCTTCGAGCTGGCCTGTATCTCAGGTGCCAACGGGGCTGGAAAATCATCTCTGCTGGATGCGATTACTTGGAGCTTGTTCGGCAAAGCCCGTCAGGACACAGAAGGCTTAATTAACGCGGCAGCAGATACCGCCGAGGTAGCGCTCACCTTTCAGTATGAAGAAAATACCTATAAAGTGATTCGCAGTTTGCCGCGCGGAAAAACTGGTTTGCTAGAATTCCAAATTAAAGAAGGCGAACGCTGGCGCCCTTTAACTGAAAAATCGAAGGCTGAAACTCAAAAACGAATTATTTCTATTTTGCGCTTAGATTATGAAACATTTATTAACGCGTCCTTTTTCTTGCAAGGCAAAGCAGACCAGTTTTCTCAGCAGAAATCATCGGACCGAAAACGGATATTAGGCAGTATTTTGGGCTTAGAAATTTGGGAAACCTACCGTGAGCGCACAGCTCAGCGCCGTAAAGAGATAGAAAACGAAATAACCAAAATAGATGGCCGCTTAGAAGAAATTGAACAAGAATTATCAGAAGATGCAGCGCGGAAGCAACACCTAAAAGAACTGCAAAAACAATTGGCAGGTTTGACCGCGGCGCGTATGGCGCAAGACAAAATAATGGAAAGCTTGCTTCAGATTGCCGCCAATATTAAAGAACAAAAAAAGCTCGTGGAGACGCACGCCAACCAATTAGAGCGCTTACGCCAGCAGAAAAATAATCATGCTGACCGTTTGACGGCGCGTACAGAAGAAAGAAACCGCCAACTTGATTTAATTAAGCACGCGCGAGATTTAGAAAAAGCCTATTTGGCTTGGCAAGCAGCCCGCGCTACTGTAGAGCAATTTGAACAAGTGGCAAATCAATTTCGGGAATATGAAAAACGCCGCCAACCGCTGGTGGATGAAATTAATATTGAGAAAGCTCGCTTAGAGCAAGAATTAACTAGTTTAACCTTGCGGGAAGAACATTTTTCTCAAAAATTAATAGAAATTGAAGCGATTTCGAGTGATTTAACGGCGGCGAAAGAAGCATTAACCGCTGTTGAAGAGCAAATGAATGAGATTAAGCAACAAAAATTACGCCTAGAAGAAATTAATGAAGCCTTAACCAGCTTAAATGCAGAAAACGCGCTTTTAAAACAACAAATGAATCCACTGCGCGAACGGCGAGATGCATTAAAAGACCTTCAGGAATGCCCTTTGTGCGGGCAGCCGCTTACCGAAGAACATTTATCTCATGTGCTCACCACGTTGGAGCAAGAAGGCAAACCCTTGGGAGATAAATACCGCGCCAATGTAGAGACAATTAGCCAATTAGACGCGGAGAAAAAGCAAGTTCAATTTCAGCCCGCCCTTTTGCAGCAAGCCGAAGCGGAACAAAAATTGCGTTTGAAAAAATGTACTGAATTAGAAACGACCTTGCAAGCTAACCAAAAAGAAATAGCAGAGTGGCAAAAAACAGGTTTGCCTCGATTAAAAGAAGTAAAACAACTTTTAGAAGAAAAATCGTTTGCTGCGAATACACAACAAAAGTTAAAAGAAATTGATGCTGAACTGGTTAAGCTCGGCTACAACCCAGTTGAACATGAAAATGCTCGCCAAGCGGAACTGGCAGGGCGCGCCGTAGAAGCCGATTATGTTGCTTCGCAATCTGCAAAAGCCGCTTTAGTACCCATTGAAGACGAAATTAGCAATTTAAAGAAGCAATTAAAAGAATTGGAAAAAGAGCTAGATCAGCAAGAAACGCAATACGCCCAAAGCGCCGCTATGCTTGCAAAATTGGAAGAAGAACAGCCTAACCTAGAAGAAGCCGAAAAAACGCAACGTGACCTGCGTGAACAAGAGAACCAATTAATGAACGAAGTGGGGCAGGCGCAGCAAAGGGTGAATGTTTTAACCAGCCGCCGCGAGCAAAAATTAACCTACACCGTAGAAAGAGAAGAACGAGCGCGCCAAGTTAATCGCCATAAAACCCTCGAGCGTGCTTTTAGCAAAGACGGTATCCCGGCGATTTTAATTGAACAAGCTTTACCAGAGATTGAATTAAAAGCCAACGAACTGCTAGATCGGTTGAGCAATGGCAATATGAGCGTTCGCTTTATCACGCAAGCCACCTATAAAGACAAAAAACGAGACGATTTAAAAGAAACCCTTGATATTCAAATTAGCGACAGCGCGGGTACACGAGATTACGATATGTTTTCAGGCGGCGAAGCCTTTCGTGCCAATTTTGCCATCCGCTTGGCGCTTTCAGAACTGTTGGCCCGCCGCGCGGGGGCTCGGTTGCAAACCCTGGTGATTGACGAAGGTTTCGGCACCCAAGACCCGCAAGGTCGTCAGCGATTAATTGAAGCGATTAATATGGTAAAAGCCGATTTTGAAAAAATACTGATCATTACTCACCTAGAAGAACTAAAAGAAGCCTTCCCCAACCGCATTGAAGTGGAAAAAACACCAAACGGTTCTACTGTGCGGGTGCTGTAAATCGTTTAAAAGGCAAACAAAAAGATTAAATCGTTTACATTTGTGCCGGTCGGTCCGGTTTTAATTAAATCGCCTATGGCGTTAAAAAAAGAATACGAGTCATTATTTTCTAAATAAATTTTCGCATTTAAACCAATCTGACGGGCGCGCTGCAAACTTTCACCAGTCACCACTGCGCCTGCCGCATCTGTCGGCCCATCTTCTCCATCGCTGGCTAAACTTACCAAACATACATTTTGTAATTCAGCCAACTCAATCGCGGCAGCCAAAGCTAACTCTTGGTTTCTGCCGCCTTTTCCATTTCCTTTAATTGTTACGGTTGTTTCTCCGCCTGCAACCCAACAAACCGGGCGGCGCGTTTCCTTTTTTAACAAATTGCAAAGTTTTTTCGCTACTTGCTGCGCTTCTCCTTGCCAGTTGCTATTTAAATTAATGGGAAGAAACCCTTCTAGCGTTGCCTGCCGCAAAGCCGCCTCCACAGCGAGAGCATTACTCCCCACCACAACATTTTGTACACTGGCGGGCCACCCCCCAGCCTTGCTCGCAGGTTCTGAAGGCTTTTCTAAAGCTGAAAGGAGAGCAGGCGGCGTAGTGGGCAGCAAGCCATATTTAATTAATACAGCCACCGCGTCTTGGTTTGTTGTTGGGTTCTGCACCGTTGGCCCTGAAGCAATGGCTCCTAATGGGCTGTTTACCACATCCGAAAGGATTAAGCTGACAACCGTTGCAGGCGCAGCGGCTTTTGCTAACCCGCCGCCTTTCACTTGGTCTACCGCGCGCCTAATACAATTAATTTCATCAATCCGTGCGCCGCAAACAAACAGTTGCCTGGTTAGGGTTTGTAT
Source organism: uncultured Anaerolineaceae bacterium (assembly GCA_964403635.1). Lineage (GTDB taxonomy): Bacteria > Chloroflexota > Anaerolineae > Anaerolineales > Villigracilaceae > JANJTV01. The sequence goes on from CAYOGW010000122.1 coordinate 6,610, forward strand.
ATCTAATAAAGAAACTGTTTCTGCTGGGTAAGTCATTAATGCCGAGCCGCCGCCAGAAATGCAGCAAATTAATAAATCATCTTGGGTTAAGTT
>CAYOGW010000123.1:0-6621 GCA_964403635.1 uncultured Anaerolineaceae bacterium
CTGCAAACCGTCAACATGGACGCGCCACAGGTTATTTCTCGCTCGAATATGAGCTATTTATACTGGAGTATTGCCCAGCAGCTGACCCACCACACAGTGACAGGCTGCAACCTGCGCACCGGTGATTTGCTGGGCACCGGCACCATTAGCGGACCAACTGAAGACAGCTACGGCTCGCTACTGGAACTAACTTGGCGCGGCGAAAAGCCAATTTCCCTACCCAACGGCGAAACGTGTACCTTTTTGCAAGACGGCGACACGCTGCAGATGAGTGGCTACGCGCAAGGCGATGGATTCCGCGTGGGCTTTGGCGATGTGGTTGCCAAGATTTTGCCACCGCGTGATTAATTAAATGGAAGAATCTGCCAGCCTTGCCAGCCAGTTATGCCAAGCCTGCGGGTTGTGCTGCACCGGCCATTTGTTTGCATGGACGAAATTAAGACCGGCTGAACTTAATCCTAGCGAGAATCTGGGATTAACCGTCTTTAAAGAAGACCCAACCCAGCGCGGCTTTAGCCAGCCCTGCCCGCTCTGGCAAGGGGTTTGCAGCATTTATACCCAAAAAGAATACCCTCACGCCTGCAAAAACTACAAGTGCAAGTTATTAAAAGAATTAATCAAAGAAGAAACGGATTTAACGAGCGCGCTGGAATTAATTAATCAGAGTAAAAGTTTAATTAACGAAGTAAAAGGCTTACTGCCCGAATCTCAGAATCCAAACTTTCGCGAGCGGCTGGTAGCGGAATTGGAACAACCGAGTGGGTTAATAGCAAACCAAAAAGAGGTTGAGTTGTTAAAGGTGTACGAACAGGTCTTTGGGGTGGATGATTTGGTTGAGAAGTGTTAATTAATCACCCAGTAGAAATTTTCCCGCTGGCAATATCCGCTTGCAACACAGCGGGGATGCGTTCATAACCTGCTCGCGCAGCGCCTTCTAAGAATTCACGAAAGCCTTCCGGCGTTTCGCTATCTGGTTTACTCACATAAACCCCAAATTTAGTGGTTTTGCCGTCAACATCCAAACGGATAGTTCGGTAATATTCAATTCCACCAGCAACCGTTTGCTGAGTTGTAAAATAGCGGAACGGCTTCCAATCGATAATTTTATTAAAAAAATCTCCACTCGAATGAGCGCAATGAAAATTCGCGCCCGCGCCAGTACGGCCGCCCAACGCATCGGTGCGTTTAACCGATAAAAGACCTAACAAGGGCGCTTCTAACTCAGGCGTGGTGATGTAATCCCAAATTAACGAAGGCGGGTAAGGAATATCCAATTCAATTTTTATCCAAGCGGTCTGCGGGTTAACCAAGACCTGTTTTTCTTCCTGATAGTTTTGCCACGCGCTACCCAAATTATGGACATGAATTTTTACTTCGCCAAGGTGTTCGTAGGTTTCGGTATGGGGAATGAGTACGTTACAGTATTTTGTTAAATTAAGTTTTTCAGCAGCCGCTTCTGAAAAGGCAGCATACGGTTTTATGCCTGTCTTTTCGATGACATTATTCTTCAACATTCGATGCGGCACAATTACATCTGAACCGAGCAATTCTTCACGGTCACCCAGTTTTTGAATCAAATATTCGCCGTAATGAATGCACATTTTCAAATCGAGCAGTTTCATGTTCTGGCAGGCGCGGCAGTTGCAGGTGGTATTGAGCCGCATTTGCTGCAAGGTGTCTGAAAACACAATATATTGATTTTCAAGTGTCTCAACCAAACTTTGCGGGCTGATGAAATCTGTTTCTGGGACATACATTAAAATTGCATCCCCACGAAAGCCCGAAATATGCAAAGGAAATTGAATATGTTTTAATTGAGCGTCGAACAAACCTTGCAGGGTCTCGTTGGCGTGATCCAACTCCGAACGAGTGAGGTATTCGGTATAACCAGAAATATCGGTAATAATAAAATAACCTTTCACAAGTCTCCAATCCATGCCCCACTACGGGCCGCGCAATTAAATTTCAACAATTGCAATTGTACTCAGAAATCATTGCGATGAACAAATAGCAATAACTCAGCTAGTCGTTTAATTTAATTAAATTTCTATTTTTTTAAACAGTAAGTTAACGAAAAACACCCCTTACGGAGTGTTTTTTTGTTGCTGGGGGCACTGGATTCGAACCAATATTAACTGAGTCAGAGTCAGTCGTCCTGCCATTAGACGAGCCCCCAAAAGGTTGGGGAGAAACCCCCAAATTTCGAGCGGTTGGTATTTTAGCATGCCCAAGCGCTTATGTAAAGCAACATGCTTTTAAAACTTTTTTAACCACAAAGGGCTCAAAGGAACACGACGTTTTTTAATTAAAATTTTTCTTAGTGTCCCTTCGTGGACTTGGCGGATTAAAGGTTTTTTGCTCGGCGCGTGTTATCTTCGATATCCATTACCATCAGCAACAACTGACCAAAACCCTGCAAAATCACAAAGAGCATGCCGCCCTGAAAAATACGTAAGGACTGAAAGAATAGAAAAGAGAAATCCATATTTAAGCCGTAGCCATTAATCCAATTTTGGTAAACCTGAAAAAAGGTGTTGTAGAAGGTTTCTGCCACATAGGCAAATAACAACGCCCAAGCGATCCAATTGGCCCAAGTGGCTAGCTTAATCACTTTGCTTTTATCAAAATAGGTACCTAAAAAATTGGTTTTCTCAGCCATTATTTTCTCCTTCATTAAACCGATTTGAGCAATTTAATCGCTTGTTCAACACGCGTCAAAACCTTCTCACGGCCAATAATTTCCATGCTCTCAAATAGCGGTGGGCTTATGCGCTGCCCAGTGACTGCCACCCGCAAAATGCCAAATACTTGCCCAGCGCTTAGTTCAGATGCTTCTACCATCTCGCGCAGGGCGGGTTCAGCCGTCTCTAAGCGCATGTCTGGCAGGGCTTTCAGCACAGAGAGAGTTTGTTTGGCCACCTCGGCAGACTGTTCGGGAGTCAGCCCTTTGGCTTGTAAATCTTCGGCAGCCGGAGAAACTTCTTCCTTAAAGAAAAAGCCTGCCAACTCAACCGCATCATCCAAAGTAACCATACGTTCTTTAATGATGGGCGCAATTTTAATTAAAGTGGCATCATCCACGGTGTAACCAGCCGCTTCAAAAAATGGACGTACACGCCGAGCCAAGTCGTCATCGCTTAACAGGCGGATGTGGGTTCCGGCAAAGTGGTCTAGCTTGGCAAAATTAATGGCAGCGGGCGAAGGGTTTAAATGGTTTATGTCAAAGCGCTCAACCATATCTTGCAGGGTCAGCACGTCGTCTTCTGCCACGCCCCAGCCCATCAGCACCATCCAGTTCAGCACGCCTTCGGGGATGTAGCCCAAGCCTTCGAGCTCTTTCACAAAAATAGAGTGGCCATCTTTAATCGCATCGGCGGCTTCGCGCTTGCTCATTTTGCCTTTTCCGCTGGGTTTCAGAAAAACCGAAAGGTGCATAAAAACAGGTTCTTCCCAACCGAATGCCCGCAAAATGTTAACATGCAACGGGAAGGTCCCCAGCCATTCAGACCCGCGAATGACATGTGTAATTTCCATTAGATGATCGTCAACCATGGCTGCTAAGTGGTAGAGCGCGAAGCCATCAGACTTGACCAAAATATAGTCGTCGATATTTTTATTTTCGATGGTGATGTCGCCGCGCAATAAATCTGTGGCGGTAGTACTGCCCTCTTTGTTCATTTTAAAGCGGATGACATGCTTCTCCCCAGCGGCGACGCGCGCGGCGGCTTCGGGCTGGCTCAGCCCGCGGCAGGTTCCGTCATAGTGAGGCGGCTGCTTGGCTGCCTGCTGTTGTTCTCGCATTTGCTGCAGGCGTTCTGGCGTGCAAAAACACGGGTAAGCATGGCCGCTTTCTACCAACATTTGAGCATGCTTTAAATAAATCTCCTTCCGCTCAGACTGGCGGTATGGACCGTAGGGTCCGCCGACATCGGGACCTTCATCATAGGGAATTCCCAACCAGCGGATACCGTCCATTAATTCTTGTTCGGCGCCTGGGATGGTTCGTTTGGTATCAGTATCTTCAATGCGAAGCACAAATTTTCCGCCAGTGCGTTTGGCGAGCAAATAATTATATAAAGCCGTACGACCGCTGCCTAAGTGCATGCGACCCGTAGGAGATGGCGCAAAACGAACACGAACTGGTTTCATAGAATCCACAGAAAATCCTCCAAAAATTATAAGTCTAGGGCTTTATGGCGCATAATGACACTTTCTACCAGCCCTATGGCAATCATGTTGGCAACCAAAGAACTGCCGCCATAACTAATAAACGGCAAGGTTAAACCGGTGGCAGGGGCAAGGTTTAAGTTAACGGCAATGTTGACAATGGCTTGAAAGCCAATCAATGTGGCCACACCATAAGCCAGTAACGCGCCGTACGCGTCACGCGCTATCCGCGCGGCATAAAGACAACGAAATACAATAAAAAAGACCAGCAATAAAATTAGCATCGCCCCTACAAAACCAAGCTCATGGGCGGTAGCCGAAAAAATAAAATCACTCCAGCGGACCTTTAAAAAGCGCAATTGCACTTGAGTGCCATGTCCGTAACCTTCACCTAACCAGCCCCCCGAGCCGATAGAGATTAAGGCTTGTTGAATATTGTAAATATCACCAAAGCGGGCGTTTGGGTCTGGCGCGACGAAATTAATCACCCGTCGAATTTGATAATCATGAATAATTTCGTTTTCTACCAAAATGGGAAAACTAATTAATAACGCCAGCAGCCCGCCACCAATATAAATTCCTAAATGCTTCAGCGGAATACCAGACATCCACAACATTGCAAACCACAAGACCATTAACACAATGGAAGTGCTTAAATTAGGCTGTAAGATAACCCAAATAGTAATCCCCATTGCCAGCAGAAAACTTTGTAAAGTTCGGCGCGGGTCGTCCATTTCGCCAATCCGTTTGGCAAAAAAGTTGGCTAAAACCAAAATAATCGCCAGCTTGGCAAATTCAGATGGCTGAATAAAAACCAATGTGGTTTGAAACCAACGAGAAGAACCAAATAAGGCGTTACCAATTAAATTTAATGATACTAAGGCAGTAATAATACCAATATAAATGACACGGCTTAAAGAAGCCCACATGCGATAATCAATCGCCGCGGCCAATAAAAGCAAAACCAATCCAATCATGCCAAAGATGATTTGACGATCTACAATTGGGGTATCAATGGTCAACTCAATGTTACCAGCTACCGCCGAGCGAATCATGGTTATGCCAATAATGACAAGTACAATGACCGCCCCCATCAGCCAAAAATCAAAGTAGCGCCAATGTGTTCCGCGCAAAATTTACTTCCTATTCGTTGAGGCGCAAGCGCCAAAAGGGATTAACTTAACCGTTTTCTACCAGAGCTTTTAAGCGGAATGTCTGCAATTAACCGTTGAGAGCGTCCGGCATTTTCCAATTCAATGCGCATGCTGGCTGGGTCGATATCCACATGGCGCGAGATGACTTCTAACAACTCATCTTTAAGGGCATTCATCACTTCGGGCGTAATATCGGTTCGGTCATGAATCAAAACAAGCTGAAGACGTTCTTTAGCACTTTTGGCGCTGGTTTTACCGGTTAGACGATCAAAGAAGGACATTTTTAATTCCTCCCGCCGGTGAGCCGTGTTAGCCGTTCCCATAACCCTTGTGCTTCAAGATCTAAGAATGGTACTTGCTCCCCTTCTAAACGGCGAGCAATGTTTCGAAAGGCTTGCCCAGCCCGAACTTTCCCTTCTAAAGCCAAAGGGACCCCTTTGTTTGAAGCCACAATGACATTTTCGTCTTCTGGCACAATACCAATCACATCAATACGAAGCAAATCGTATACATCATCCACCGAAAGCATATCGCCACGCTTCACCATGCTCGGGTTTAATCGATTAATAATTAAAGATGGAACTGGTTTTTCTTCTGCTTCTAATAAGCCAATGACACGGTCTGCATCTCGAACGGCAGACATTTCTGGGTTGGTCACAATAAGCACCATATCCGCTGGGGCAATTGCATTTTTAAAACCACGCTCAATTCCAGCGGGTGAGTCAATGACAACCCAGTCTACTTCTTGACGCAATTCATCGCAAAGACGAATCATATCGCGTGGCGATACAGCATTTTTATCTCGAGTTTGAGCGGCAGGGATTAAAAATAATTCAGGTAAACGCTTATCGCGAATCATGGCTTGACGAAGCTTACATCGACCTTCCACGACATCCACTAAATCATAAACAATGCGGTTTTCTAAACCCATGACGACATCTAAATTTCGCAATCCAATATCGCCGTCAATACAAACTACTTTTTTTCCGCCTGAAGCAAGCGCAACAGCAATATTTGCAACGGCAGTGGTTTTACCCACACCGCCCTTACCGCTGGTTAATGTAATTACTTTTGCTGTCATCTATGCCTCCGTTAATTAAGCTTGAGCCCAAGGTTCAGCCTGAAGCTGCCCATCTTTAATGCGTACAACTTCTGGTTGCGGCCCGCCCTGCCGTTTTGGAGAAACGGCGATTTCATCTGCGATGCGAAGTTGTGTGGGGGATAAATCTAAAGCACAAACTTGAGCTGTTAAATCTCCAGATGCGCCAGCATGTACAACCCCGCGCACACGCCCCCAAAC
>CAYOGW010000124.1:0-6566 GCA_964403635.1 uncultured Anaerolineaceae bacterium
GCTTGGCTGGCGAGAACACTTTTAGATTGTACGAAGCCGATTACTGGGCGACCAGCTTTCGGGAAGCCAGCCAATATATCAACCAAACGGCAGAACCAAATGCCAAAGTGGTGGTTTGGGGGCCGGTTATGCCGTTGTGGGCTTACTCCCGCGCAGATATAACCGCCGTTGGTTTTGATGTCGGTCCTATCCCAACCGAGCCATATTACGCGGTGATTTTGTCGCGCTACGACAACGATTTGACGGTTCACCCCGAAGCGCCGATTGTTTATACCGTAGAGAAAAATGGCATGATTTTAGCTGTTGTGAAGTATGTAGAAAATCCTTAATTAAAGGCAATCAAATGAATCAAAAAAATTTTTTAGAAGCAATAAGCGAAATTCCCTTGTTGGCAGATGGTGCGATGGGCACGCTGCTGCACGCCCAAGGGGTGCAATTTAATCGCTGTTTTGACGAGTTGAATATGACAGACCCAGCCCGCATTGCTGAAGTGCATCGCGCTTATATTGAGGCGGGCGCGCAGGTTATTTTGACCAACACTTTTGGCGCCAACCGCTTTAAGTTGGTGAAACATGGCTTAGAAGAACAAATGGTTGAAATTAATCAAAACGCGGTGGATTTAGCCCGCCGTGTGGTGGACGCTTCTTTTAAAGAAGTTTTCATCGCCGGGGATGTCGGTCCGTTAGGCGTGCGGCTGGCTCCCTTTGGGCGGGTGCAACCCAGCGAAGCACGGGCCGCCTTTGCCGAGCAAATTTTAGCATTGGCAGAGGCCGGTGTAGATTTAATTGTGATTGAAACCATGACCGATGTCTTTGAAACCGTGGAAGCCATTTATGCCGCCAAAGAATCGACCAAAAACTTGCCCGTCGTAGCGACCATGACCTTTACAAGAGACGATGTCACTTTGCTAGGTGACAGCCCCGCAAAAGTAGCCCGCGCCTTGCACGAAGCCGGAGCGGATGTGATTGGCGTAAATTGCTCCGGCGGGCCTTCTCAGTTGCTGCGGATTCTCAAAGCCATGCGGCAGGCTGTTCCGCAAGCCAAGTTTTGGGTCAAGCCCAACGCGGGCTGGCCAGAACATGTCAGCGGGCGGGTGATGTATGCCGCCGCGCCGGAATATTTTCGCGATTATGTGGTGGAGTTCTGGAAGGCGGGTGCGAATGTGATTGGCGGCTGTTGCGGTACATCCCCAGAGCATATTGCCGCCATGCGAAAAACAATCGATTCAAAACCTGTTTTTAAATTAGATTTAATTGAACATGCCCATGCGGATGAGTTGGCTGAACAGGAAGGGCAAGACGGCCTTTCGGAGTTGGCTCAAAAATTGGCGGCTGGAAAATTTGTCTTTGCCGTAGAGATGGACCCGCCGCGCGGGCTTTCTACCCATAAACTTGTGGCTGGCGCTTCGCTTTTAAAAGAAGCTGGCGCCGATGTGATTGATGTAGCCGACAGCCCGATGGCGCGCATGCGCATGTCGGCTTGGGCGGTCTGTGACACCATTCAACGAAAAGTAGGTATCGAAACCACAATTCATTTCCCTACTCGTGGCAGAAATTTACTTAGAGTTCAAGGTGATTTGCTGGCGGCGCACGCGCTTGGGTTAAGAAATATCTTTGTTATTATGGGAGACCCCACTTCCATCGGAGACTACCCCGAAGCCGCCGATAATTACGATTTAGTACCATCGGGTTTAATTAAATTAATTAAACAAGGCTTTAATACCGGAATAGACCACGCTGGGGCATCCATTGGTCAGCCAACCAGCTTTTTTGCAGGTTCGGCGCTTAATCTCTGTTCACCGGACCCCTTAACTGAGATTAAAAACTTAAAGCGAAAGCTAAAAGCCGGAGCCGACTTTTTCTTAACCCAGCCGATTTATGAGCCGCAAGTTGCCAAAGCCTTTTTAGACCGTTTTGCAGAAGAAACCGGCGCGCCATTAAACAAGCCCATTTTGGTAGGTATATTGCCGTTGGTTAATGTGCGGCATGCAACCTTTTTACATAATGAAGTACCCGGCATCGTCATCCCACAGGCAACCTTGCAGCGCATGGAGCAAGCCGGAGAACGGTCCGCCGCCGAGGGAGTAAAAATCGCGGTGGAGTTAATTAATCAAATTAAAGAATGGGGACAGGGGGTTTACATCATGCCACAATTTCATCGTTACGATTTAGTGGCAGAAATCATTGAAGCGGTAAAATAGCATCACGCTTTAATGAAAGGATAAACCATGCTGCTTGTTATTGATATTGGCAACACCAATTTAACCATTGGCTTATACGAAGGCGAAACGCTGGCTTGGCATTGGCGTTTGGCAACAGACCACGCCCGCATGCCCGATGAATACGGCTTACAACTGCTGGGTTTGTTTCAGCATGCCGGTTATCAATTGGATGATTTAATGGGCATTTCACTCGCTTCGGTAGTTCCCAATTTAACCGGCAAAGTGGTTCAGGCTTGTAACGAATACCTCAAGCAGGCCCCGCTGATTGTTGATTCCGGTGTCAAAACGGGCATTCGCATCCGCTACGAAGACCCCAAAGCCGTTGGCGCCGATCGAGTCTGTGATGCCGCCGCTGTGATGAAACTGTTCGGCGGACCCGCCTGTGTGATTGATTTTGGCACTGCCACCACGTTCAATGCCGTCAGCGCACAAGGAGATTATCTGGGCGGCGCGATTACGGCGGGCGTTAATTTAGCGGCAGATGCTTTGTTTTCTCGCGCTGCCAAACTACCGCGTATAGACCTGCAACGCCCGCCCAATGTGATTGGTAAAAACACGGTGCATGCTATGCAATCGGGTTTGCTGTTTGGCTATGTCAGCATGGTAGAAGGTATGGTCGAGCGTTTTCGGCAAGAACTTGGTCCGCAGATGAAAGTGGTGGCTACCGGCGGCTTAGCCGAAATTGTGGCAAAAGAAACCAAAGTGATTGATCATATTGCCCCGTGGCTCACGCTAGACGGATTAAGAATCATTTGGGAGTTGAATCAGTAGTATGTTTCAAAGTGTAAAACAATGGGTTCAAGCCTATAGCGAGTGGCTATTTTTAACATTAATTGTTTTGTCTGGGCTTGTGTTTCGGTTGGGTTATTTAAATCGGGTGGTGGCGCACGACGAAGCCTATACCTTTATCGCTTTTGCGAATCGCAGCTGGCTGGGCGCCATTTCAGATTACAGCTTACCGAATAATCATATTTTCCATACCATTCTGGTAAAAATTAGCATATTAATACTCGGCAACCACCCCTGGAGCTTAAGGCTGCCCGCTTTACTGGCTGGTTTGGCGGTGATTGTGGCGGTTTATTTTGTCGGCAAAAAGATGTATTCTCCGGCCACAGGTTTGGTGGCGGCTGTATTAATGGCCTATGCCGAAGAAGCGGTGCAGTTTATGACCGATGCGCGGGGCTATAGTTTGGTAGCCCTTTTTTGTTTATTGGCTGTCTTGGCCGTTATTCAGGTGCTTAAAGAAAATTCAATTAAAGGCTGGGCGGCGCTGAGTATTTTCTCGGCGTTGGGTTTATACACCGTGCCAATTATGTTTTTACCCGCAACTGCCATCTATGCTTGGGTATTTCTCGAAGGTTTAACCCAAAAAAGTTGGCAATTTTATAAACGCTGGCTTATTTCTGGCTTAGGGGTTGGCCTTCTTACTATATTGCTATATACCCCTGTTTTCATATTTACAGGTTGGCGCAGTTTAATCAGCAATCGATTTATTCAACCTGTGCTGGATTCCAATTATTTTTCAAATTATTTGGTCTTACGAGTTACCCTGCTATTACAAGAGTGGCATGCCAATTTACCCGAATGGCTGATGGTTTTCATCCTGATTTGTTTCGTTATATCAGTGCTTTTTCACCGCTTTTTTAGTAATTTTCGCTTTTCTTTTCCGGCTTTATTGGTTGTTTGGGTTGGGCTTTACTTTTTAATCAGCGAGCAAAATATTCACGCCCGTTTTCTCTCTTTTGCTATGCCATTTTTCTTCTTGGGTGCGGCGGGTGGATTAACCGAGCTATTAAACAAAATATTAATTAAAGGGCATCGCTTTGGCCGTTTTTTTTCTTATGGCTTAATCGTGCTTTTGCTTTTTGCAAGCCTTGCTGAACTGCCAAGCGTGCCCGATAAATTTAATAAATTAAATAATCCAGAAGCGGTTGCGAATTCTATTGCAAAGAAATTAGAAGCCAAGGACACAATTGCTATTGGCCCTTCCATTAATGCTACCCTTTGGTATTACCTCAGCCGTGCTGGAGTAGACGAAAGTGTTTGGCAATTAAACCAACCGTTTAATCGAGTCTTTTTGGTGGTCGCGCCCAACTTCGGAGAATCGTTTAATTCGGTGCTTAAGTTTAGCAAAATAGACCCTGCTATATTAGACCTTAACAGTGCTGAAGTCGTTATTAAATATGGCACCATACAGGTTTATTTAATTAATTCATTAAAGTAGCAATGACCAAAAAAGAACTTCTTTTACTTTCTATTGTGATATTGAGCGGTTTAATACTTCGTGTAGGAGAGTTAAACGGTTTGGTTACCTATGATGAAGCCTACACCTACGTCGCGTTTGCCAGCCGCACTTGGCTCGGCGCTCTCTCGGATTACAGCCTGCCGAACAACCACATTTTGCACACGCTCTTAATTAAGACCAGTACGACCTTTCTGGGTAACCACCCCTGGAGTTTGCGAATCCCGACTTTGTTGGCTGGGCTTGGCAGTATTTTTGTGGCGTATGTTTTGGGGCGGCGCATTCACTCGCCCGCGGCAGGCTTGGCGGCGGCGGCCTTACTGGCCTATCTGCCAGACTTTATTCGTTACACCACTGACGCGCGCGGTTATAGCTTGGTAGCTTTGTTCACTTTGCTGGGATTGTTGGCTGGTTTTTCGCTTGTAGAAGATGAAAAAAACGGGCGGGCGTGGCTGATGCTTTCATTCTGTTCTACGTTGGGCATGTTCACCATCCCGACCATGTTTTTGCCCGCCATGGCGATTTATGTTTGGCTGGGCTTGGATGCGTTAATGAAACGGAACTGGCTCTTTTTAAGAAACGGATTGCTGTCTGGCTTGCTGACCGGATTAATGACATTTGTTTTGTATCTGCCAGTAATCTACTATTCAGGTTGGAACCGATTAATCGGCAATGGTTTTGTTCAGCCAGATTTGAGCCAAAATTATTATTCAGTTTTGTTTAATATTCGCCTGTGGGATACCTGGGTGATGTGGAATCGCGGCTTGCCATTAATCTTGGCGGTTTTGTTGGTGGCTGGATTTTTGGTTGCTTTAATTAAGTCTTTAATGAAAAAGCAGATTTCATATCCGCTGGTTTTGATTGTTTTTTTAATCGCTTATATTGTTTTTCGGCGGCCAGATCTGTACGACCGCTTTTTCTCGTTTGCAATTCCGTTGTATGTGCTGTGGGCGGTGGCGGGATTAATCGAAGCGGGGGAAAGGCTAGGGGGAGCCCGCCTTAAGTTTGGAAAGGTTTTCGCGGGGATTTTGCTGGTTGGGCTGGTGGTGTTCTCAGCCTGGAACATTCCGTTAATTAATCAAAAATGGCATGCTTTAAATAACCAGCAGGTGATGGCTGAAAAAATTGCCGCTTTAATTAAACCAAATGATTTGCTGGTGGTGGGTTACCCGAACGACGCTTCGGTTTGGTATTATTTGTTAAGGTTAGGGGTGGCGGAAGATGTTTGGACGAAGCGTGATGATTTTGACAATTTGTATGTGGTGACCGCCCGCAATTATGACCAAACGCCGCAAGGGTTATTAAAGAAGCATAAGGTGAACTTAAGCGGCTGGGATGCCAGCCAAGCTGAGTTGTTAAAAAGGGTGGGGCATTTGGAACTGTTTGCGGTTCCGAAAGGGAAATAAGATGAAGCAGCGTTGGATCGTTTTATTTTTAATTTTCTTAAGCGCTTGTTTTGGCACGGCTGATATTAACCCAACCCCAGCCTTAGACAGCGGTATTTTTGGCAAGGCCACGCTGGGACCGATGTGCCCGGTTCAACGCGAGGATGACCCTTGCCCGCCGCAGCCATATCAGGCGACTTTTACGATTGTGACCCAAGGCGGCATTGATTTGGGACAGATAGTTACGGCTGAAGACGGAACCTTTCGGGTGGCGTTGCCGCCTGGTGAGTATGTGTTGTACCCCGAACTACAAGCAATTTTCCCGTTTGCCAGTGAGCAGGCTTTTACGGTGCGCGTGGGGGAATATACCGAGATTTTGCTGGAATACGACACGGGTATTCGTTAAGACTTGACAACCTTCCGAATCTGACGATAATTGACCGAATAACGGCCAAGACCAAGGAAAGTACGCGGGCAGAAATTGCCAGGGAGGCTGGGGCGCAGACTGAAACCCCCGCTCGAAAGAAACCCGCCGAAGTTCCCTTGTGAGCCGCTCAGGTGAAGTAATAGTAGTTTGAGCCGCACTGCCAGCGTTAACCGGCAAGCTGATAATTGTCAGCGACAAAGTGAGCTAATTTTGGCTAATGTGGGTGGTACCGCGGGAGATTGAACTCTCGTCCCAGTTAAGTTTGGGCGGGAGTTTTTTGGTTAATTAAGC
>CAYOGW010000125.1:0-6514 GCA_964403635.1 uncultured Anaerolineaceae bacterium
AATGTAATCCCGATGGGGCTGAACCAACCATGACTATCGATTTCACCCGCGCAGGGTGCGCCAGAGCAAAATCAATGGCCGTGCCGCCGCCCATCGAGCAGCCCATCACATGAACAGGCTGATCTATCTCTAAATAATCCAATAGCGCCATAAAATCGCCCAAGTGACTAAACTCACCACCTACAAACTGGCTTTGACCGTGACCGCGCATGTCATAACGAATGACCTGAAACTGTTGAGAAAAATAAGCAAACTCATTATTCCATTGGCGGTTATCTGCCACGCCAGCATGAATCATAATTAAAGGCGTGCCTTCGCCAGCCATTTCGTAATAAATTTGAGCCTGATTAATGGCTGCGAAACCGGTTTTTATAGACATATCAACTCCTTATTGAATAAATCACCGGCAGGCTCAACCGTTGCCTGCTGCCGTTTAATTAAACTTTCTCTTACCTGCAAATTAATCCCACACAAAACGCCATTCACCATTAGGTTGCCGCTGCCAAACAGTATGAAAGTACCCTTCACTTTTAATTTCGTTTCCTTCATTATTAATCGCTTCAAAAGTAAACCTGCCATAGGTATAGGCTAAATCACCGGCTTTGGCTACTTTAATAAAATCAGGCGCCCAAACCAATTGAACCCGCCGATAGGTTTGTTGGTCAAAGTAGGCTGCAATTTCAGTTTTGCCTTTAATTAATTGGCTGCCGCGCATTAACACCGCATCTTCCGCCGCATAAGCTAAAAAGGCTTCTTTAACGCCTTTTTGCAAGGCTAGTTTAGCAAAAGCGGTTTCAGTTTCCATTATTTCTTGTTCATCTTGGTTCATCAAAGGTTCCTCATTAACTCTTATTTCGGTCTTCTAAAAGCCACTGTTTTGCTTCATCGGCATCTTTAAATAATTTAAGGTTTTGTCCGCGATTAACCATAACCGTTTCAAAAAAATGAGCATACTCAGCATCTTCTGGGATAATGGTGGCTCGTTTAAATTTATAGATACTCATCCCCGCGGACGCGGCTATTTCTGAGAATATTTTTGGCAATTCATAAATAGAAAGTGTAGAGAGTTTAACTTGCGTCTCACGTAAATCAGTAAGCATAAAAAAACAATCGTGTTCTCGCACAAGCCTTAGCACAACCGTTAAGGTTTCTTTTACTTCGTTTAAATAAAGCGGTCCTTCGTACTTTACTTTAATGATTTGCAACTCTGAATCATATTGGGCTGTATACGCCATTAATTAATTTCCAAACTCATAAAGTAACTATTGGGGTCAGCCGTGTAGCCTTCAAACGGGCCGCATGGATTAAAACCAAAACGGGCATATAACCTGCGGGCTGGCTCAAAAAAAGTTTGACTGCCGGTTTCTAAGCTTATTCGCTGATATTTTCGGGTTTTGGCTTCTTTAAGAATATGCTCTAGCAGCAACGAAGCCACGCCTTGCCCGCGATAGCTTTCAGCCGTGCGCATGGATTTAATTTCTCCATGCTGCGAGTTTAGCTCTTTCAGCGCGCCGCAGCCTGCCAGTTGCTCACCATCCCACACGCTCCAAAAGGTAATTGCTGGCTGACGCAAGGCATTAATATCTAAGGCGTGCACACTCTCACGCGGGGAGATTTGGTGCATATTATCCAAATGTTCCTGGAGCAATCGAGCTATTTCGGGGCCGGTTAAATCGTCTTGTTTAATTTGCATCGAATTAAAATTTCTTATTGGTTCATTAAATTCTCTACTACCCGCAGTTGAACTATTTTCTTAATTAAATCAACGGGCAACGGTTTATCTAACGGAAAGAGCAACGAGCCTTTTTCATTCTCATAGGGTGCTACTTCATCTGTTAATTGTTGGCGAATGGCATTCGAAGTGCCGTAGAAGCCAATATGTTTTTTCCATCCCGCGAAAAGCACCAAATTGCCATTTAATTCAAACGTGGGCATGTGGTAAGCAATTTTCTCTTTGGCTTGCGGGGCGGCCGCCCGAACGGTTTCTCTTAACTGCTGCAGCTTTTTTTGTGTTTCTAACGGAAAAGTAGCAATGTAAGCATCTATCGAAGCAAAACGAACGGGTGTGGTTGTCATGGGCGCATCTCCTCCAAATAATGTTCAAACTGTTCTAAAGCTTTGCCAAAGGCGGCGCGACCAAAACCCATCCGAAAGTGCTGGTCGCTGGCAGCCAAGCTGGTGGCTGGCAAAATTAAAATACCAGCAGTGTTTGCCATTTGTGTGGCAAAAGCCGCAACCGAATCAACACGCATTTCTACCAGCGCGGTAGAGCCAGCGAGTGGTCTGCGCCAAGTAAACAACTGCGGCCAGCGCTTAAAAAAAGCATCTGCTAGTTGCAGGTTATGCTCCACTTGAGCAATGCTTTTTTGTCTTAACGTTTCTCTTACCTGCCAAGCCGCCATGGCCAAAAACTCGGAGGGAGCGGGCGCGCAGATGCTGGTGTAAAACTTCCAGTTAATGATGTTTTCTCTTAGTTTTTTATCTTTCACCACCAGCCAGCCCGTTCTTAAGCCCGGCAAGCCCTGTGTTTTAGAAAGCCCCGAAAGCACAATGCTGTTCTTACTGATATCTGCCACAGAGGGGATTTCCGCTGTACCAGAATGAACCAAACCAAAATACATCTCATCACAAAAGAGAATCAGGCTGTGCTCACTGGCAATGGCTACCAATTCCTTTAATTGGTTCTGGCTCGGAAGAAACCCCGTGGGGTTATGCGGAAAGTTAACCACCAGCATTTTGGTTTGCGGGTTAATTAAGCTTTTCAGCAAATCAAAATCTAATTGCCAGCTATTCTCGGTTGGTTGGATAGCCCATTTTTTAACATTATCTTCGCCAACCACATGCGCGAACATGTTAATTAAAGCGTCGTAAGCTGGAGTCAGCACGATGACTTGGTCACCCGTTTGCAGGGCGGCCCGCGCACTGAGATAAATTCCTTCAATGGGGGTAGCTAGCAGTACAACTTCATCCACTTTAACGGAATCATATGATTCGGCAATCATTTTCCTTAATTGCGGGTGCCCGAGCGATTCGGTATAGCCGAGCGTTAAGTTACCGAATTCTTCCATCGAACTGCCCGCCAGTTGAAGCAGTTCTGCCACGCTGACGGTTTCGCAGTCTGAATTGCAAAGTTGGTAGGGGCTGGTGAACTCGTATTGAGCAAAAAAGTGTTCGGTTTGGAAGGGGGCGATGTTCATTTAATTAACCTTTTAATTAAGCTCATTTGTTGGTGAAGCAAGCCATGCTTCCGCTTCGCTTTCATCTATAAAGATATTAAAACTCATTCCTAAGTTGCTCAGTACGGTTCGATAAAACTGGTAATTTTGGGGGTTGGCTTCTTGATTAATTAAAATTGCTACTTTAATAACTCGTGTTTTAATGGTTTTAAATACCGGCAAGGTTCGGGGCAAAAAGAACCAATCTGCAAAAGCAACTTTCATTTGTGCTCGGCGCACATCATAAAGAACCGCAAATTGGTATTCGGCGGCGGTGGTACGCGCGTTGGTAATAATTTCGTAGCCGAGGGTTTTATCAATATCGCCCAGCACAACCACACGAACAAGTTTCTTTTCAAGATCTAGAGAAAGCGTATATTCTCCGCTTGCCATTTCATTAATCCTTTTCGGTATACAAATGTTCTACATTGTAGAAGGTTTGTTTTGGCTGGTCAAGCGGGTAATTTTACTGATGTCTTTTTTGATAAATCACCAAGGCGATGCCACCCAAAATGGCAACGGATGCAAAAATTAAACGGGGGCTAAACCCCTCGCCCAGAAAGATAACTCCACCGAAAGCGGCAAGCATCGGCACACTTAATTGCACCACCGAAGCGTGGGTGGCTTTTAACATTGGCAAGGCGCTATACCAAATGGCATAGCCAATGCCCGATGTGATTGCACCTGAAGCAATAGCAAGTAAAAGACCATTAAGGTCAAGAGAACTAGAATTTAAAAGGATAAGACTCATAATTAAAGCCAGCGGAACGGCGCGCACAAAATTGCCAGCCGTAACTTGAGTCGCATCCCCTTGACCTCTGCCGCGCAGCGAGTACACGCCCCAAGCCAAACCGGCGAACATCATCAGCAGGGAACCAGCCAAGGGCGGCGCCGAAAGGCCCGGCAAGAGAAGCCCGATTAAGCCGCCGAAGGCGAGCATCAGCCCCAGCCATTGCAACTTGGTTAAACGCTCCCCTTTCCATAAGCCATAGCCAATCATGGTGGCTTGCACCGAACCAAAAAGAATTAACGCGCCGCTGGCGGTGGGCAAGCTAATGTAAGCAAAAGAAAAACCGGCGGCATACACAAACAAAGCGGCGGCAGAAAGCCAGTTGCCGCTGCCCACTTGAGCCGTGTTGCGTAGTTTGACCAGCAGCCAAAGCGCTAACGCGCCAGAGATTAAACGAACCGCGGCAAAACTGGCCGCATCGATGCTGGTATTTTTAAGCGCGATGCGGGTTAGGATGGAGTTGCCAGCAAAAGCCAGCATGGCAAGCGTTGTAAGAAAAATAGCCCGTGTAGATGGCATGGCGGTTATTCGCCTCCGCTGGGGCTAACCTGATAAACCGCCAGCAAGTTGCCAGACCCTTGCCACGTGCGAGTATTAATTAATTTAAGCGCCACCGGCGGGCGGCCAACAAAAATGGGAGAACCCGCCCCAGCAATTAATGGAAAAAAGGTTAAATGCAGCTCATCTACCAAACCATGAACCAATAAATCATTCCACAACAATCGGCTTAAAATAACCAAAATATCTTTGCCCGGCTGTTTTTTTAAGGCGGCAATTTCCGTATAGGCTTCGGCTCTTTTAATAATGCGCGTGTTCGGCCACGCTGAACATTCGGCTGGGCTTAAATTATCGGAGATCACTATTTTTTGAATGGAAGCCATTAATTGAGCCGTCTCTTGCCGAATGGCAGTCGCCTTGGGATTATTCAGAACTCCGCTCCAGTAATCTTGGTTACCCAAAAAAGCGGTTCGGCTTAAAAGCATAAAGTCGGCGGCGCGCAGACGTTCCACATTGTAATAGTCAAAACTATCATCACCCTGATACTCGGGATGGTAGAAATCAAACAACGAGCGAATATCTTTGTCTTTGTCTTCGTAATAACCGTCTATCGTAACAAAATTGCTAACCAATAATTTTCGCATACGCTTGTCCTTTATTCAGTTTTTATTTAAAGGGTGGTTTTCGTTTAATTCCAACAAATCCCACAGGTTGCCATATAAATCTTCAAACACAGCTACCGTTCCATAGGATTCTACTTTAGGCGGGCGCACAAAATTAATCCCTTTTGAGAGCATGTCGTTGTAATCTCGCCAAAAGTCATCTGTATTAAGAAATAGGAACACGCGCCCCCCAGCCTGATTGCCGATAAACGGTTCTTGCTCTGGCTTGGAGGCTTTCGCCAGCAAAAGGGTCGTTCCGCCGCTGGCCCCAGCCGGAGCGACCACCACCCAGCGTTTGTCTTGTTCTGGCTGGTAGGTATCCTCGATTAAAGTAAAGCTCAGCTTTTCGGTATAAAAAGCAATCGCCTCGTCGTAATCTCTTACTACCAAGGCGATATGCACAATGGCTTGCTTCATGGGTTTCTCCGTAATACTTTCATTAATCACAGTTGGGCACGCCCAAAAAGCAGGGCAGTTGGTCTAACAGAATGCCAAACCACATACTGGCCAGCAAAATTAAAGCCGCCAAGCTAAGGATAAACCCAACAGGGTGAATTTGGCTAACCTGACCGCGCTTAATTTGGTTCAACATCGGCTGTAAAACAACCATAAACATCACCGGTAGCAGCCATAACATGCCAAACAAAGGCAGGGGAAAATTTAAGCGTGAGCTCGGTTGATTAATTAATTCCATTATCACAAGCGGCAGCAGCAAGAGACTGCTGATGATGGCGGGTATTTTAAGCATGGCGATTTTGGTTTTCATCGCAGCACCTTTTAATGAATCAAATCTGAATTAACAATTCTCTGCAATTAGTGGTTAATTCTAATCAACAAATGGTTTGTAAATTTCGAAACGTGATTAAATATTTCAGTGTTATTTATTATAACTATTCAACTATTTAAAAGGAGAATGACGATGAATACTTGGAAATGGATTTATGTAGGTGGTGTGCTTGTTGCAAGCATTGCAAGCGCAATCGGTTTCACCAATGACATTCTGAGTTGGGTATTGCTACTGGCCGGGCTTCTGTCTGGTATCTTCTTCTTCAACTCAGATGATCTGATGAATTTTGGCTTGCGCTACCTTATCCTCGGTGCTGTTACAGCTGCATCTCCAACCTTCCTTGGAATCACAGGTGCGCTTTGCAGCTATTTCGTGGGTTTTCTCAACGGTTTCTTTAACTTTCTTGGCCCAGTCTTAATCGTAATGATTCCGATTTACTTCTGGAAGAGATATTTTGGCAAAATGATGTGACAAAGGTGCTAAATTTTGAGAAACTATTAAAAAGTTTAGTGTTTATTCTTATAGAAATTCCACAATTCATTATTCACAAAGGAGAATGATA
>CAYOGW010000126.1:0-6481 GCA_964403635.1 uncultured Anaerolineaceae bacterium
ATGATTAAATCCATCAGCGTTTCAGCATTAAACACCTTAATTAAATCCACCACCCCGCCCCTGCTGATTGATGTGCGCCGCGCCCAAGCCTTTGCCGAAAATCCCAGCATCATCCCCAGCGCGTTGGTACGCCTGCCCGAAGAGATTGAAACATGGAGCAAGGATTTAATTAAAGAGCAGCCGATTGTGGTTTATTGCGTCTACGGGCATCAAGTCAGCCAAAACGCCGCTGAATATTTAATTAACCAAGGGTTCGAAGTCAGCACACTAGAAGGCGGCATTGAGCAATGGAAAGCGGATGGCAACCCTGTTGTAGCGGCAACGCCTTAATTAAACATGCACATCCGCCCTGCCCAAGAAAGCGAAGCCGAGCATTTAAGCCAAATCGCCCAACACTCCAAGGCGCATTGGGGCTACAGCAGCGAACAACTTAAGACTTGGCAAGCCGAATTAACCGTCTCTGCCGATTTAATTAATCAAAACATCTGTTATATAGCCGAAATAGAAGGTCAAGCGGCTGGCTTTTTCGTATTAATTAAATCTACGCCCAGTTGGCAGTTAGAGCATTTTTGGGTGCTGCCCGCGTATATGGGGCAAGGGATTGGGCGAGCATTAATGAATGAAGCCAAAAAACAAGCGCAGCAAGCCGGTGCTGAAAGCATCCACATCGATTCGGACCCACAGGCTGAGGGCTTTTACTTGGCTTGCGGAGCCACCCGCGTTGGCAGCCTGCCAGCCCCGCTTGAAGGCCAACCGGAGCGCGTAAGACCACAATTGCTTTTGGCTACTTCTATGCCATAATGAATTGTTTCAATGAATTGTTAATTAATCAGGAGAATGACCCATGCGCTCAGGAATTTGCCCGAAATGCAACGCCACCGCCATTTATGTCTCACCCGCTCAAGACGGGCTCGATGCGGGCATCCGCACGGGCGGCGGGCAGCCGATGTTAAATATTCATACAGAGAAGGCAGGCTTATTTGGAGACAGCTTCGCATTGTTAATTTTTGAAATCTATGTTTGTACTTATTGCGGTTATTTAGAACAATATGTTTCGGAAACAGAAAAATTAAGCACATTACCTGAATCCAAAAACTGGCAAAAAGTTGAAGCGGCTGTTTAATTAATATGATTCGGATTGAAGACTACGACCCGCGTTGGCCAGAAGAGTTCGAACGCATTAATCTGGCGTTACAAAAAACGCTTGGAACCTTGGTTTTAAGCATCGATCACATTGGCTCTACCTCGGTGCCGGGCATGGCTGCCAAAGATGTGATTGACATTCAAATTACGGCGAAAAACCTAAACCCAAAAATAAAGCAGAAATTAATCAACGCTGGTTACCACTGCCACGAACATACCTCTGACCATGTTCCCTTGGGCGAGGAGAAAAGCCCCAGTTTGTGGAGCAAGTTTCTCTTTAGCCAGCCCGCAGGCGAGCGGCGCATCAACATCCATGTGCGCGTGCTGGGCAATCCCAATCAACGGTACGCGTTGCTTTTTCGAGATTATTTAAGAACCCACCCCAACGCTGCTCAAACCATTGGTTTAATTAAAAAAGAAATTGCCAAACGGCACGCCGATGATATGGAAAGTTATTATGATATTAAAGACCCCATTTATGATTTAATTTGGCAAACCGCCAAAGAATGGTCAAAAAACACCTAGTAGAAGGAAACCCATGAGCATAAAAACTGAACCCACCGAAAACAATCAAGTTAATTATTTAACCCTCGCTGCCATTACTATTTTGGCTTATATGCTGGCTCAATTGGTGCACGAAGGGCTTGGGCATGGGTTTGCGGCTTGGCTGGCTGGCGCGCACATTAACCAAATCACCAACACTTATTTAGATTTTGAATCGAGCGGGCTTTCGGTAGAAACCTTGCGCTGGATTGCAGCCGCTGGCTCTGCGGCCAATGTGCTGGTTGGGTTGGCCAGTTTAATTAAATTACGCACAGGTTTATTTAAAAATGACAATCTACGTTTTTTTGCTTGGCTGTTTGGCATTATCAACTTGCTTAAAGGCTTCGGCTATTTGTTGCTAACCTTTGCCCCAATTGGCGACTGGAACGAACTGGTGCAAGGGCTGCCTTTTCAAACAGCATGGATGATTGGATTAACCCTTTTGGGTGCAATTGCATCTTTAGCCACTTTCTTTTATGCGGCCCGCACTTTGGATGAATTCATCGGGCAGTCTCCCGAACGCCGCCGCCACGCGCTGACGCTTACCATAATCCCCTACCTGATTGGTGGAACTGCCAACCTGCTGGCCAGTATCATTGGATTAGGCGTAACCATTTATGCTTTTACCGGTTCGTTAGCTACCTTTGGCGGAACCTGGCTGTTGGTCTGGGTTGGCTTTGCGGTTGGCAAACCACGCGCTGAAACACCCGCCGCATCAAACTTGCCAAGCCAAAGTACTGGTTGGTTAATCGTTGGCGGTCTCAGTTTAATTATTTATTTCTTCTGGTTTGGTGGCGGATTAATCCGTTAATGAAAGGAGCTTAATATGAAATCGGTTGCATCTGGTTGCATCACTTGGATCATTGCTTTTTTGCTAATTTTGACTTGCTTATGCCCTATGGCCGCGGCTGTGGCAGGCGTTAGCAGTACCTTAAGTTCAGACTGGGTAGCAAAAACAATGGAACCGTATCTCTGCCCAGCAGGCAGCACAGCCAAAATTAACACCTTTAATACCACCACAACCGATGAGTTTGGCAACGAAAGCCCAGCCACCGGCTACGAAATGGAATGTGTAGACGCGCAAGGCAATACCACCCGCGAATCCAGCCCCGATTATGCTTTTTATTGGGTCGGCATATTAATGCTGGGCGGGTTAATCCTTTCGGGTATTTTGGCCTTTTTATTAGCTGCTCCGGTCGGGATTTTGGTAGCAAGATTTACGAACCGAAATAAAAAAACAAGCGTATAAACTCCTATAAAAAATTAATTAATCTGCCAATTTCCTTTGGTATGATTGTTGCTTGGAAACACTTCTTAATGTTAACGATGAACAACTGGAGAAAACTTTATGAGTAAAACACGTAAGATTAAACATATCATTTCACCGCAATATGCCATTGAAGGCGCGGGCGTTTTGTTAAGGCGTTCGTTTGGTCCCAGCCACGAAAACCCGCTTGATCCGTTTTTGCTGTTTGACCATTTTGCCTTTAATAACCCCAACGAAGGACCCATTCAAGGCTTCCCGATGCATCCGCATCGCGGCATTGAAACAGTAACCTACATGCTCGAAGGCAAGGTTCGTCACCGAGACAGCCTTGGCAACGTTGGCATGATTGGCCCAGGCGCGGTACAGTGGATGTCTTCTGGCGGCGGCATCATGCACGAAGAAATGCCCAGCCGAGGCCCTTCTGGTAAAGTGGATGGCTTTCAGCTATGGGTTAATTTACCTGCCAAATTAAAATGGTCACAGCCTCGCTATCAAGAAGTGACCGAGGAAGACATTCCCAGCGTAGAGCAAGATGGCGTAACAGTACGCGTTGTGGCCGGAGAAGCCTTCAACACCCCGGGCGTGGTCAAAGACATCGCCGCCGAACCCAGCTACATGGATGTGACCATCGCGGCTGGCAAATCTTTCCAACTGGCAATTCCACAAGGTCACACTTGCTTTATCTATCTCTTTGAAGGGGAAGCCGTCATCGACGAGGCCTTGGTTCCAGCCGTTAATATGGTTATTTTTGAAGATGGTGAGAGCATCGCCGTGCAAGCGACATCCGAAAGCCACGCGCGCTTTTTGCTGGCGGCTGGCGCTCCCTTGCGCGAGCCGATTGCCCCCTACGGGCCATTTGTGATGAATACCCAAGCCGAAATTCAAGAAGCCTTAAGCGACTTGCGCAGCGGCAAATTTATTTATAACGAAAACGACCCGCGTTTTACAAAGTAAAATTGGGCAGGCAAAACCTGCCCAATTTTTTAATTAAGGATTAGGATGCAAACAACGGTTATCTACGGAGATAGAATTGGCAAAACCGGCGAATTAAGATTAGGCTGTTCTGCCGTTTTATTTAATGCCGACCGCAGTCAGGCATTGCTTACACGCAGGTCTGATAATGGTTTATGGTGCTTGCCCGGCGGGCGCATTGAAGCGGGTGAAAGCGTGGCCGAGGCTTGCGCGCGTGAATTTTTGGAAGAAACCGGTTTAACTATTCAAGTACTGCAATTAACGGGTGTTTACAGCAACCCGCACCGCTTGGTGGTCTATCCCGATGGCAACAAAGTGCATATGATTTCGTTAAATTTTTTGGTTGAAAAAATTACTGGCGAAATGGTTTTAACTGATGAAACCACTCAAATTGGTTTTTTTGATTTATCCGATTTAATTAATATGGAATTTTTATCAGATCACCGTGAACGGGTTTTTGACTCGCTTCACGAGGGGCGTACTGCCGTTATAAAATAATTTTTCTGGCTGATAAACTTTAATTAAAAGGAAACTTTATGCCGCTTTCTAACTCTGCTCAAAAAATTCAAGACATTCTTGGCTCAGCCTATCAAGTAATTGAGTCCGAAGTTCCGACCAAAACGGCTCAGCAAGCCGCAGACATGGTTAATTGCGAACTTGGCCAAATTGTTAAATCTTTAATTTTTAAAGGAAGTGTTTCAGGAAAGCCCATTTTGGTTTTAACCAGCGGTGTAAACCGTGTGGATGAAAACTTAATCGCAAGCTATGCCAACGAACCAATTGGGCGAGCAGAACCAGAGTTTGTACGAGAAGTCACCGGCTTTGCTATTGGTGGTATTCCGCCAGTTGGTCATACGCAAAAACTAGAAACCTATTTAGACGAAGATTTAATGAAACATGCAGAAATTTGGGCAGCCGCAGGCACACCCAACGCCTTGTTTAAACTCACCCCTGCTAATTTAAAAAACCTTACGAAAGGGTTAGTTATCAAAATTACCAGCAATTAAGCTATGGCAATTTCATTTACTGAATCAGATAACACTTGTTGAGTTAATTTTTGCAAGCCAAGTTCTGTAAATTTATTTGCGGCTATCTGAAAATATTTTTCTGCTTGGGTTTTGTTATTAAGTTTTTGGTTTGCCAATGCCCAATGCCAATGGATGACAGCATATTCGTAACGATGAATATCTGCTAAGTGTGCCAAACCACGTTTAAAACATTCATCACTGGTAATAGATAACGAACCAGCACCTGCACCAATGAAAGCAACTCCATCCTTAGCGCTGGCAGCCGCTCGTCCCATGGCTACCCATGCCATTGCAATTTCTGCAGCTTTACCGCCTTCGGTCGCATATCTTAATGCCAGCCGAGCAGAGGTTTGGGCATCCCGTGTTTGACCAGTGGTCGCTGAAATTAATGCTAGACAAGTGTAAAGTTCTGCTTCAAATTTAAATAAAGGTAAATAATGAGAATTTAATACTTTGTCTAAACATTTGAGCGCTTCGTCATATTGCTGCAGGCCAAAATAGCATAAGCCCATGTTATTTAATAAGGTTAATTCTTCTACTTTTGCGCCATAAGAACTGACTATTGCAAAGGCATGATTTAAATGCTCCATTCCTTTTTCATATTCACCACAAATTCGGTAAACTTCTCCTAGATTGCTATATAAGTTTGACTGAAATTCTCGATGCCCCAGTTCTTGCCAAATTAACAGTGAATTTTGCATCATATCGATGGCTTCTTTATATTTACCAAATTGCAAATATAAAACCCCTATCATGTTGTAGTTATTGGCTATTTGTGGGCGCGCATTTGAAATTTCGCTAATGGCAAGGCTTTCCAAAAATAAATCCATGGCTTGCTCAATGTCGCTATTACGATACCGAGCCGCACCCATACACCAAATGGCTTGTGAAATAATAGCCGGATCGGTTGGTTCCATTTTTTCTGCCAATTCGCGTGCTTTTTTTGCCACTTCAAAAGTAGCAGAAAAATTATCTAAACGGGAATAAATATCGTAGAGTTGCAAGTACGCTTTGGCTAGGCGTGTGGTATCACGCATATCTGCTGCGAGTTCTTTCGCTTGAATAAAAATATCTAGTGCGCTGTCATAATCTCCACTGACCATTAAAGATTGCCCAAGACCGGTGAGTAAGTCGAAAGTGGTGGCAATTGACTTATTTGCGGATTTTAAATCTAAAGCAATTCGATAGTATCGAATGCTTAAATCTAACGCATAACTAGATTGAGAGTATTGGGCGGCACGGATATACCATTGGAGGGCCGAATCGATTTGCTCTGCGCGTTCGAAGTGTTCGGCAATAATCGCTGCCAGCGTATCTGCCCGCTCACCAGCGCGGGAAATCAGCCATTCGGCAGCCCGCCGGTGATATTTTTTTCGATCTCCTTTAAGAACTTGATCATAAGTTACATTTCGCAAAATGGAATGTTTAAACATATATTCTGTTGCGCCATCAAAGGATGTTTCGGTACGGGAAAAAATGATTTCTTTATTTTGTAATTTTGCCAAAATTTCTTGGTCTTCCTTGAGAA